>NZ_JAMYOX010000057.1:0-25909 GCF_040320025.1 Mesorhizobium sp. M0808 | reverse complement strand
CTACGAACTGCATGCCGCAGGCTCCTCCGTTATTGCCTCGCAGACGGTGGCGCAGATGGCCCCGCTGTGGGCCGCCGAGGAGGCCGTGCGCGGCCAGGACCCGACGTAGCGCGTCCACCGGTGTCTCCAGAGCGGACATGGCGTCGAAATAATGTTGCGGCATGTTTACCCCTTTAGCACCATCGTTCCCGATGTGGTGATCAGACAGATTGGCGGACCCACCTCCCCGATTGGGGGCCAGCTGCTCTCAGCACGCCATTTTGAGCGACTCGACTCATCCCGCATACCGTGCAGACGGGGAGCGACGGCTGCGTTTTCTACCACGTGTGGTGGTTCCCTGAGCAAGCGGGACAAGAAACCTGTACAACCGAAGGTTTCGGTGTTTTACTTCATCGCGTCTTTCCCGGGGGTGATATGGCATGGGGAACCTCGGTGGCGAACAAGCTTCCTTGACCAACAGGATTGCGATTCTGTTCGGGGCATTTTCTCTCTTCTTTGTCGCGGTGATGTTGTGCCTATGCGCTGCCATGCCGCCGCCCGATTGGGGTTGGTCAGTCACGACACAGTTCGCCTCTTACCTGTCCGGTGACCTTTTCCGCATTTTCTCGGGGATACTCGCAGGCTTCGGGTTGATGTTTGCCCTCGCCGCGAAGCGCATCCTTTACTTTGCGTTCTTCATCCCCGCGCTGCTAGTCGCAACCCTACCATACCCAACCTTGTCACTCGAAACGGCGCTCCTTCGAAATCCGATCGCCTTCGACCGCGCATGGCAAAGGTACCAGGAATTGCCGGGTGACACTCTAATCTCATCCGTTAACAGTGACGAAGCACTGCGGTCGGCGTTGATTGCCAAACCAGAAACGGCTTTGCGGAAGATTGGTTCGACCGACTTCCTACAGATGGTCGTCGGGACATCAGCCCTAGAAGCCCGTCGTCTTCAGTGGTTTGACACATTAAACCAGAAGGCAACAGCTGCCCTCGCTGCGCCAAATGTGCAAGAGATCGATGTCAACCCGTTTACGCAACAGGTATCTGCAACACAAGCTGCGCTCGCAGAGGCCAGCAAGCCAAGGACGCGCCGGTGCTTCCGTACTATTAAATACGTTGATGGCCCTGCTTGCGATGACACGATCATCATCCCCGACACGACTGCCCAAGCAAATGCTGTCACCGCTGCGGTCACCGCAGAAGCTACGGCGAAAGCACAAGCCGAAAGCGCTGCGAGCGCAGAAGCGCTGCGGTTGCAGACCGTTGCATCGACATTATCCAGCGTTGACGGTCTCGCGCGAACATTTGACGCAGCCGGGGCGGCTGCGATCAATTGGTATTGGACGGTCTTCATCTCAATATCGACGCTAGCGCTACTTTTTCTCTTCGGGGCAATCAACTACCGCATCGCGATCTGGGGAACGGGCATCGCGCTGATTGCGACAGGAGGGCTTGCAGTTCTATGCCTTTTCGGTGCCATTTTTCCCGAGGGTGGGAACCTTGGCGCCACCGCCATCACATCGATCCTGATGAGCCTCGCGGTACTGGCCGTTAGCACGCTGTCTGGCGCGGTCATAGGGCGTATGATCGAGGAGAATGTGACGCTGGTCCAGAAGATATCCAAAACTCGCAGAGACCGGGTTTTGGGAGAGGCGCTGCTGAAGTGGCTACCGCTGCTGGCATGTGTCGTCCTTGGTACATTCATTGCGAACCGCGCAACGAAAGCCACACACGACTTGGCCTACAGTATCCCTATCGCCGCAATCGCGGAAGCCGACGCGCCGGAGTCGTGCAAAAACACTGATCAACGGCTCGTGTTTCAACTTCTCCCTCCGACGAGAGATCTGGAAGTCGATGTCGACCATTCCGTCGGCTGTCATTTCTCGTCCGCGCTGAAAGCGGCGCGTGATGCCAATTCGGCCTCGGCACAACAATCCTCTGCTGCCGTTGGCAGCGCCGGCGACATGGCGGTCGCCGCTGTGAACCGGGTGATCCCGACAAGCTTGCCCTGCGATGCGGATGGGCACAACATCCCCGATCGTGGCGGCACGTGCGTCAGCGACGCTTTCAACTATCCGGAGTGCAGGTGGTGGCAGCTTATCTGTAAGGCGAAGAGGATACCCCATCGGGCTGCGGAGAGCGCCTATGCGAATGCCCGCGCAGACGCAATCGGTTGGGTGTCCGCCAAGGTTGACTCCATCAAGGCGACGGTGGACGCCGATGCGCCCATCGCTCAAGCTCAGGTCGATGCCTTTGCGCTAACAGCCTTTGAGAACGTTTCGATAGAAGTGCGAACCGGGCTCTGGCAAGGCTTCCGCGTTTGGGATGCGATCCACGCGGGAGCCTTCGTGATCTTCACGATCGCCGCGTGCAAGAGCGCCGTCTATGTATTTTCTCGGATCTTCTATTCCCAACGACCATTACGAAGCCGGAAAACTTCGAGGGAGAGACGACTGGGCATCGTTGTATCGACCGTACCAAAGTACAAGCTGCAAAAGCCGGGAACCTACTACCTGAAGATAGGGGCAGACCCAGGCGAGGTCGCCCCGAAGGGCCCATGGTTTCCGCAACCACTTAAGATGTTCTTCGCTCGCCTTCCATTCAGGCTGTTCTTCAACTTCTTCACCCTAAAACAAGGGCAACACGTGCCGTTCAGTGAGGAGGGCAACGGCCGATTTGTCGAGATCGAGATCGAGGACTCGCAAAAAGTGGCATTCTACCTGACATATCTCTATGCGTGGTCCGATACCGTCAGATTTTCGACAACCTGGAGCTTCCGGTTGCCGAACCTGTTGCGCGGACGCATATCGACAAGTACGGCAACGGGTCCAGGGAGGATAATTCTGTTTTCGAAGGGGTCTGTTGAAGCTATTGACTCCAATTACAACGGTCAGGGCTACCCTCCGACGAGATTGATGGCGTGGTCAGCGGACATGGACGTCACGACCTCTTCGGATGTTTCGACAAGCTCGATCTACTTCAGCGGCGTACTGATCAGGCCACAGGGTGATAGCCTCGCGATTTTCGATGTCAGCGCCGGGACGCAGATATTCCCCGGTGCGGTCAAGTTTATCCCACTGCTGCTGTCACCAATTTAGGAGGACACAATGCGGCGTTCATTCCTTTTTGCGCCCATTGGAGCGTGGTCGTTCTTCCTTCTCGTCGCTCCTGTCGTCGCGAAAACCGAGCTGGTGTACAAAGGCGTTGAAACGCGAATTGCGGCGTGGGATTGCGGAGGGATATACTGTTATCGAAGCATCTGCGTCAGCCTCGAAAACGTTTCGGATCGCCAGCCGGGAACCGCGCGTTTTTACATTGAGGGCCTTTGGGGCAAACCGAGAGATCTCGACGTACACACGGGAAAGTATTGCGTTGAGAAGGGCGGAGTAGGCTATGTCGCCTTTACCGTCATCATCACCCCGATCGAGCAGGATCTCTACGCCACGACCGCCGACGACCTGAGGTGAGGGGGCGGTCCAGTTGCCGAAACCCGCAAGGAGGCGCGGGTGCTGGGTGTGTCGCGTTCCAATATCTGTGAGCGTCTGAAGGGCAAGTCCAAGTCTCGCGGGCCATAACTTAAAGCTGCTTTCGAAGAGCCGTTGAATGTCCGCTTCGCTCAATTGCACGCCGAAAAACGGACAGACAGCTCGCGGCCCCACCCGGTCATCAGCTGGTTTGCCGACGACCAATGCCATTGCGCTTAGCTTGAAACTGTCGTTTGCAAACCCGCGGGGAGGGTGCTCAGTGTGAAAACCCAATTTCACACTGAGACGCTAAGACACGAGACCGTTCTCGGGAACGAACGGAGTGTACGTGGAACAACAGGTGCAGCGGATATTTACGCCGATATATCAGGGGCTCTGCGTAAAATGGAACTGGCATCTTTCCCGATTGAAATGTTGGAAGCAATGCCGCATGTCGTCCGGTTCGTCTTCTGTTGTGATATCGCGGTAGAGATCGCGCATCTCGTCGGTGTGATGCGTCCATGCTCGATAGCAACGAGCAACGTATTCGCCTTGCGTCGGAGGGCTGGCGAATGTTGGCGGGCGATTGCGTTGATTCGAGCTGAGCGAAGCGAGAATTTTGCCCCGGGGCCGCCCACTCTGTGGCCATCGGAGTGGCCCACTAGCAGGTATCAGTTGATTACCGTCGTTCCAGCTGAGCTGAAGCTTGATTTGTCCCCACCCATCCTTGATGGAATGAATTGCGAAATGGCACGTTCTGAATTCTTGTGATCGTGACCGAAAATGATCTCACATAGCATTTACCATTCAACGTGGCCTGAGCACCGCATGCCGGATGAAATGATCGAAAGAGCTATTGAATACCAGGAGTCAGAGGCCTCAGTCCGGGAACGAGTATCGTCGGGACGGGTAGTGGAGGCGTACCGCACGGCGCATGGGCACATGTTCCACGGGCGCATTGAGGATGCGCTCAAAAGCGACCACCTCACCTCGCTCAAGGGGCGAGTAAATCTGATCGTCACTTCACCACCATTTCCGTTGGTGCGAAAAAAGCGCTACGGCAATGAGACTGGTGAAGCTTATTTGAACTGGCTTAAGTCTCTGGCCAAGCCGCTTTCTGACCTTTTGACGGACGATGGTTCTATCGTCATCGAGATAGGAAACGCTTGGGAAGCCGGCGTCCCAGTTATGTCCACATTGCCGCTTGAAGCGCTGTTGGAATTCAAGAGGGCTGCAAATCTCATCCTTTGTCAGCACATCATTTGCCACAACCCGGCGCGACTCCCGAGTCCGGCGGCCTGGGTAAACATAAAGCGCGTTAGGCTAAAAGACTCGTTCACCCACGTTTGGTGGATGTCGAGGTCGGAGAACCCGAAAGCAGACAATAGATCGGTCCTAAATCCGTATAGCGCGGATATGAAGCGTCTTCTTAAATCACAAAAATACAATGCTGGGACTCGTCCGTCGGGCCATGTGATTTCTGAAACAGGGTTTCTGACAGATCACGGAGGCTCGATCGCTGCTAATGTGGCCGATTTTGAGGACCAAGCAACCACCCCTGGTTCGCTTCTCAAGTTTTCTGGCACGAAATGGGATGCCAACTACCGCGACTACTGCCGACGGTTTTCAATTCCCGCTCACCCTGCGCGGATGCAGGCGATGCTTTCGGCTTTTGTCGTGAAATTCTTGAGCGACCCTGACGATCTCATACTTGATCCATTTGCCGGCTCCAATACGACGGGAGCTGTGGCAGAAGGGCTTGGGAGGCGGTGGATTGGAGTTGAGGCGTCTCGCGAGTATGTTCAGGGATCGAAGGGTAGATTCAAGCTATTTGAGAATGAGCAACCCCAACAAGATTAGTTATCTTGGCGGGAGGAGAAGGGGGACGGAGTGGGTGCGGAGGAGCAACCCTCGGGGGCGCAAGCTAAGGTTTTGGGCGATTTATCGGCACTGAAACTCAAAACTGAATATCGTTCTCTTAAGGAAGAGCCGGCAAGAGCCTTTTATCGTCCGTGCTTGCAGCATTGCATCGAGTACAAGCGAGCTACCGGCTATTTTCGGTCGTCAGTTTTTCTCGTCACCGGACAGAGCGTTGTGGAATTCGCCAAACGGGGCGGGTTGGTGAAGTTGATCTGTTCACCGGAGCTTGATGCTGATGACATCGACTCTATCGTGCTCGGCTATGCCCGAAGAAGTGACATAATTGCCAAGAGCCTGGTGGCTCAAATTGATCAGATGTTGTCGATGCAAGAGACATCGTACCAAACCCGAATTTTGGCTACTCTGATCTCTGTTAAGTCTCTTGAACTGAAATTGGCGGTTAGAACGGATAGAAAGGGCCTCTATCATGAAAAAATTGGTATCTTTCTTGACGGCATTGGTAACCGCGTTTCATTCAAGGGCTCTGCAAACGAAACCTGGAGTGCATGGGACCCGAGTGGAAATTTCGAGTCGATTGAAGTGTTCTGTAGCTGGAGAGGCGGGCTTGAGGCCCAGAGAGTTGCGAACCACGAAGCCCATTTCGACTCACTATGGTCGGAGCTCGACCCGGACGTGGAAGTTTTTCCATTTCCGTTAGAAGCTGCGGACCATCTCAAAAAAGCAGCACTCAAAAGGCTTGATGACGTGACTACCAGCGCCGTCCCGATTCCTGCACCACGACGATCGGCCATGCCACATCAAAGTGGCGCTATCGCTGCGTGGGATGCACAGGGGCGACGGGGCATCTTTGAACATGCCACCGGAAGTGGGAAGACATTCACGGCAATTCTCGCAATCGCACGGCATGCGGAGATGGGACTCCCAACCCTAGTCTTGGTTCCAAGTCGGTTGCTTCTCGACCAGTGGGCAATCGAATTGCGTCAAGAAATTCCGGCTGCGGCACTTCTCCTGGCCGGTGGGGGGAACGACAAATGGCGTCTACCTCGAAAACTGCGGAGCATGACCGACCCTGATCCTGAGTTGGGCGGGCGAATCATCCTCGCAACTATGCAGACGGCATCCATGCCAGAGTTTCTTTCGAACGTTGCTGCTGGGGCGCATCTGCTTATTGTGGCCGACGAAGTGCACCAGACCGGCAGTCCACAGCATTCGAAGATATTCGAAATTCAGGCTGGACAACGCCTAGGGCTCAGCGCCACGCCGAAGCGCTATGGCGATCCTGACGGGACGTCTAAAATGTTCGAGTACTTCGGTCCGGTCGTACCTCCTCCCATCACGCTGAATGACGCTATCGAAGCTGGGAGGCTGGTCCCTTATGAGTATTTTCCGCACGCAATAAATCTGTCCGCAGAAGAAGCCGATGCGTGGAAGGATCTCACGCGGTTCATTCGAAACGAAATGGCGAGGCAGAAAGTTGACATTAATGGAAAGCGGTCCTTCAGCGAAAAGGCAAAAATGCTCCTGATCCGGCGAGCACGCATCGCCAAAAAGGCCCGCGCGAAGATTCGCCTTGCCGTCTCTATTTTGAAGGAAAATTTCGAGGACGGGCAGAGTTGGCTCGTATACTGCGAGGACGCTGACCAGCTGAACGACGTGTTAGCGGAACTACGCGCCTCGGGCATAGAGGCGATTGAATATCACTCTTCGATGCCTGGTGATCGAGACGCAACCATGTCTTGGTTTAGAATGTATGGCGGAGTTCTTGTTTCTATCCGGTGCTTAGACGAGGGAGTTGACATTCCCGCAATATCACATGGCCTGATCCTGGCCTCATCGCAAAATCCTAGGCAATTCATACAGCGAAGGGGGCGCGTTCTGAGACGCTTTCCGGGTAAGGAGATAGCAGTGATACACGACGCAATTGTTGTTCCTGTGAGTGCCGAAAACGAACCGGAGCAGATGAGCCTTCTGAGGGCGGAGCTTGTTCGCTCAATCGAGTTCTCGGAGAATGCAATAAATCGTGCGGGTGGCGCAGAACTCCGGTCTATCGCTATAAAAATGGGCATCGAACTCGGCATGTTTCATGACGACGGAATTGAGGGAGACGAATAATGGTGGAGGACGATTTGACTTTAGAAACACTGCTTGCTGTTCGCGAGGATGTGGCACCCTATCTCGACCAGGACCTGCTAAAGCAATGCTATCAAATTCAAAAACGGTTTCAATTTAAGGATGATCGAACCGTTTCTACTAATGGGATGGATCGGCTGATTGATGAAGCGCTAGTGGCCCATTCCGAGGCGGCAAAGAGCAATTAAGATGAAACTTCATAAGCTTAGCACCTTCAATTTCATGCCGTATAACGGAAATATGTCGATTGATTTTCCTACGGATGACTATCGAAACGTCATGATAGTTTTCGGAGACAATATGCGTGGCAAAACGAGTTTGCTGAACGCGATTCGATGGGGGTTCTATGGAAAAGCTATTGGTAGGCATTCCAGGCAAATTCCTCTTCAAGACATCGTAAACAAGGAATCATCGCTTTCTGGCGACTGGAAGGTTCAGGTTTATATCGAGTTTGAAGCGGGAGGTCACAAATATGATCTGAGGCGTACGGCAGATAGGCGTGCCCTGGTTGCGATACCGACGAGGCCGGACGATTTCATCGTTTCGGTCCATCTAACTCGTGACGGCGTGGTCATAAGTGGAGATCAGATCGAAGCCGAAATCGATCAAATTGCACCGGAACAAATTTCTCGATTTTTTCTTTTCGATGGCGAGCTTCTTCAGGAATACGAAAGCCTTCTGATCGAGGGCAGCGAACAGGGGCGGCAAATTCGTGAGGCCATCGAGGAAGTCTTAGGCGTTCCCGCGCTCATCAAAGGACGTGATGAGCTCGGCACGATACTGAAAGCCGCGACCAAAAAGCAGACCGCTGACCTTATTCATATTCAAGGTCTCGAAAAGCAGGCCGTTCGCCAGAAGGAGCTGACAGCCAAGCAAGACACATATGATCGAGATTTGATAACGCTAGTCGAGAAGCTTGAAGCGACCCGAAAAGAACGGCTGAGGTTTGAGGACGAGCTAGAGGCATCGGCACTAGTGCTGACGCAAAAGGCGAAACTTGATGGTTTAAAACGGCAAAAAACTGAGTTCTCTGCGCTGATTGAAAGGAAGACGATTGAGCGGACGGAGCTGCTCGGCGCAGCTTGGCAGGACCTGTTGGACGCAAAACTAACTGTTAAGCGAACACATCTCTTGAACAGGCAGTCGGAAATAAATTCCGAGGTAAAAAAGCACGCGAAGCTTGAGAACGAAATTGAAAAACTTGAAAAGCTGCTTTCGACGGGAACATGTTCGTTATGCGGCCAGAAGATGGATGAATCGCACCGGCATGACCTAGGCACCTCCCTTGGACAGCTGCAAGTAGAGGTTACAAAGGTGCGGAATAGTGACCGGGAAACGCAAGCCATCGCTGCTCAGCTCGCGGCACTTGGCAAAATCAGAGGGGTGAACGCTAAGGATCGCCTCAGGGCAATTGATCGCGATCTCGGCACCGCAGAAGTCGGCCAACAGCGGACAGAGAATGAAATCGAGACAATTTCGGATGAGATAGCTGGCCAAGATACGGCTGATCTGGCGAGAAAGAGGATACTGAAGGATGAGGCGGTTCGCGAGGAGGGACGACTGCAAGCCGACATCGACCGGATTCGAAAGAGTATCGAGCAGACGAAGCAGGACCTAGCTGTCATACAGAAAGCCATTGAAGGCTTGGCTTCCGCGAGGTCCAAAAAAACCACTGCCAAGGTCAACATCGCAAGCGCGCTGGAGCGCACTTTTTCGGCGAGTATTGAGCGGCTTAGGGATAGACTGAGAGAGCGAGTGGGCAAACTCGCAAACGACGCCTTTTTGAAAATGACGACACAAAAAGGGTATAGAGGGCTCGAAATAAATACCAACTACGGGCTTAGCATCCTCGACGGGAACGGGCGCAAGGTGCCCGTGAGAAGCGCCGGGGCTGAGCAGGTCGTCGCACTATCGCTCATTGACGGATTAAACCGAACAGGCCGCTCGGTGGGTCCTGTAGTTATGGACACTCCGTTTGGACGCCTGGACCTCAAACATCGCGACAACATCTTGACGTACTTGCCCGAGGTAACGAGTCAGTTTGTTTTGCTCGTTCACAGCGGCGAGATACGCCCAGACACCGATTTGGCGGCCATCAAGCCGAAGATCGGAGCGGTTTACAATATCGTCGAGGTTTCCCCTATTCACTCGAAGATTGAAAAGGCCACCCTGTGAGCCAGCAAGAGATAGTCACTATTGGACTTTCGGAGCCGGGAATGAAAAACTCGATGCCCTTAAGGATGACGGCGTCTTTGCCGAAAAGATGGACGGATTTCGGTTCGCAGTTGCACTCGCGCTTGCTCAGGGTGCGATACCAGCAGAACTCACCAAACGATCTCCGTTTTTGAACATTGGCTCCCTCGATCCTGATCAGACTTTGCGACATGCAGTAGAGGCATTGATGCCAGACAGTCTTGAGGGAACGACTCCCTATCGCCTGATCGAGAGGTTGGCAGAATGGGGCGTCAACGATCTTTACGCTCAGTCAAAAGCGGGAGGTATAGATTTCAACTCGATCTTTGAGGAAGTCGAAAAGAAAGCCGCCGACTGATGGCTTCATTGCGCGCCTATTTGATGGTTTGCATTAAAGGCGAATGGTCGGTTAGCGTCCACAAAGAGCTAGACACTCTCACAGATTCTTGGAAGGCCAGAACTGACGTAGATGCCGGGGTGGGGGTCGTCCATTTTGGATTTGAGCGCCCTGCGTCTCAGGAATTCTCTGATTTGGCGCGCTCATTTCCAGGTAAAGTGCTCTTAACCTCCTCAGCGAAATTCGGGCTTCCGGCTGGTTTTCAAGCGTCTGAGAACGAAGTTGGTCAGGTGGCCAACCTTCCGATCTACCTGGCGTTACGCGGGTGGGGCTATCTTCTAGAAGACGATATCAAGGCGCCTTCTAAGTCGAATAGCCCTCGCGCCCCCACTGGCTGGGTTAGCTATTTCTTGTCAAATGCAACACATGCGACGCCCGATTTCGAAGAGGTCGGGATTTGGAACGACGACGATTACCTAAGATATGAAAGCCGCTTGCCTCTAGCTGTCAGAAAAGAGGCCGGGGTGTTCCGTTTCGAGCAATTGATTGGGGCCGACAGGCGGGACCCTTGCGCATTCGCTCGCGCATCGCCTCCGTGGCTCGCCGAGAGGGAATTTGCATCAATACCGGTAAGCGTTCGCGTCTCAAATGTGCTCTTGAATCGCGAGATTGATACGGTTTTCGATCTGGGTGAGCTCTCACTAGATAACCTTCTTCATACCCAGAACTTTGGCCGAAAGTCAGCCTATGATTTAGTTTATTCGCTCGAAGCGGCGCTCCAGGAAGGACCCCTTAGCGTTATTATTTCAAGGGATACATCGCCGTCGGACCTGAATCTGATCCAGTGCATCGAAAGCTCTCTATTAAAATACCCTCCACGGGCGCGCGACATAATGCTTCGGCGAATGGGATTTGGGCAGAAGCCGGAGACGTTGCAGGAAATTGGGGAGCGGTATGAGGTATCTCGGGAAAGAATACGCCAAATTGAAGCGAAATTCACGAAACGGCTGATCAAGGAAGAGATTTGGGACGACGTATTAAGTGCGAAGATGGCACATCTACTTGAGGCGCGGCGCATACCAATGCCGGTGCAAGGAATAGAGGCCGCAGACCCTTGGTTCGCTGGAATAGATAACAATGCTGAGACTTTTCGATATCTGCTAGACAACGTCTCGCAGGGGCCGGCAAAGATAGTAGCAATCGATGGTGTGGAATATGTCGGATTTCTCGATCAAGGCGCTTGGGATAGGACGGTCTTGGAAGCGCGCCGCTTTCTTGAGAGCGGAGTCAATTCCGGGTGGTCGCTAGACCACTGCCGATCTATGATCGACGCCAAACTATCCGACAATTGCAGTGAGTTCCGCGAGATGTTGTGGGATGCTGCGTCACGTCAGTGTCAATTCGTGGAAACGGATGGCATCCCGACACTCGTCTCATTTGGTCGCAGCGCGGAAAGCATTATTCAAGCGGTGCTCGCCGAGTCCAATCGCCCCCTTCATTATAGCGAGATTGCCGAACTTGCTCGTCAACGATCAGGCAAGGATTTCGATATTAGGAGGGCACATAACGCAGCAGCAAACATAGGCTTTCTCTTTGGTCGGGGTACATACGGACTCAGGCAGCACGTATCAATGTCCCCAGAGCAACTAAAGTTGCTCGCCCAAGAGGCAGAGGAAATCGTTGCCGAGGGAGCGCCAGGACGACAGTGGCATAGCCAAGAAATTGCTGCAGCGCTGGTCGAACGAGAGACCGGCTATTCGTCAAAAATCAACAAGTATCTCGTTGATATCGCACTCAAGGAATCAGGCCAGCTCGAAAATCTGGGTAGGCTAGTCTGGTCCGACGCAGCTTCGCGCAGTGACGGCGAAAGCCAGAGAATTGATGTTCGTCAGGCCGTCATGGCAATCCTAAATGACGCCGGTGGACCGCTTAAGACTGAAGAAATTCGGCAGCGGGTGTCGGCGCTGCGAGGAGTAGACAGAAATTTTCAGTTTGCGTCCGTTGATCCGATAATGAGAATTGATCCCGGTATTTGGGGTCTAAATGATCGCGATCTCGTAATCAAAAGACCAGACCAGCCGAAGGTGCTCGATGCCCTAGCCACTCTTCTAGGCCAGCGCAAAACGGGGGTTCATTTTTCGGAGCTTGAAAACTCCCCCTCCCTAAAAGCGCTGGGGTTGAGCGCCACCGCATTTTTCAGCTTGGCAACGACCGACCCAAGATTCAGGGTAAACGTACATCGGTATCTATACCTCCAAGAGTGGGGTGCGCCCCGTCGCGAAAGCATCGCCGAGGCAGTCAAGGGTCTCATGGACGCTGCTGACGCGCCCCAAACGTTTGAGTCGATTGTCGGTTTGGCCGAAGCTCGAATGGGTAGGGGATGTGATCGATCGGCAGTATCGGCATGCCTACAATCTCTTGACGCCGTGTATGATCAGACAGCTGGGACCTGGCGTCTGCCTATTGCTAACGACGCTGACCAAGACTCTGAGCTTCCTCGGGATTGGCCTGCAGACGTCATTAAAAGTGAAACGGCCTCGCCGACTTTGATATGATGCTCCTTGGGTGCGGTCGTTCGACGCCTAGAAGGCTATTGAAGAAGTCCGGGAGAGATGGGTCATCTCAAAAGACCAGGTTTGAGTTTCAATAACGACTGCGCAGGACACTCTCAGTGTGAAATTCCAGTTTCACACTGACGGGTTCTAGCGGGCTCAGCGACGGGGATATTGAGATGTTCGAAAAGATAACTCTAACGCGGGGGCGAAGGGCATGTTCCGTATCGTTCGTCTAGGTCGACGGGCAATCGGTGGGGTACCGCTGATTTCAACACTTGTTGCCTTCTTCTCCTCAAACCAATTTGCCGCCCTGGAACTGGCATTCAACTTTTGGGATCCGTTCGCGATCTCACAATATCGGCTGAGCCGTCTTTCGACTGACGACTATGAGGGATCCATCGGGCAAGCACTCAAAGATGGTGATGTTTCTGAAGCCCAAAGCCTCGTGGTGCTCGCCCATGACAACGGACGCGAATTGCCGGCGGATCTGGTAGAGCGGACACGCGAAAGCCGCTTTGAGTTCGGACTGCGGAATAGCAAGGATTTCCTGGATGGCGCGATCACCGGGCAAGTAACAACTCCGGCTTCCATCGGAGGCGTGTTGGCGGCCGACTACGTCGATGTCGGCGATATCCGCGATGCGGTCATTCAAGGTAACCATCTGATCCATGGAGAGGGCTATGACAAGCTTACTCTTGACGCCAGCTTGTGGGTCAACAGCGGAACGGCGGCGTCTGAACATCATCATACTATAAGCCGCCGGTTCGCTCTCAGCCCCACGTGACGGCCTGAGTGGTGGCTTCACGATGTCCTTAGTCGGCGCAAGCCGATGTAGCGAGCAATTGCATCGTTGGTCTTCATTGACAGGCGAGCGAAACGCAAAACTACCCGCAAGATCGAGGAGAATCTGATGCCGGTGAGTGTGGGGAGTACAGGAGGCGCAATGGACTCCACACCTGAGGGCCCATACAATCCGCACGATTTCCTTCGCTCTAGGTTGCCGCATTGCCAATGGCCGAAGAACGCAATCAGCGTCGCCTTGCCGCCATCTTCGCGGCTGATGTGGTCGGCTACTCCAGGCTCATGGGTCGCGACGAGAGCGGAACCCTGTCGGCGTTCAAGGCGCATCGTCACGAACTGGTGGACGCTAAAATCGCCGAGCATCAGGGCAGGATCGTCAAGCTGACCGGCGATGGCTTGCTGGTAGAGTTCCCCAGCGTGGTAAATGCCGTGGCCTGCGCCACCGACATCCAGCATAAGATGCGAGAGCGTAATGCCAACGTGCCGGCGGACAGGCGCATCGAGTTCCGCATCGGGATCAACGTTGGAGATATCATCATCGAGGACGACGACATCTTCGGCGATGGCGTCAACATCGCGGCGCGGATCGAGAGCGTTGCCAGGCCGGGCGGCGTTGCCGTATCCGGCTCTGTCCGGGACAGTCTCGGCAACACGCTCGCACTTATTTTTGAAGATACGGGCGAGCAGACGCTCAAAAACATCGAGCGGCCGGTGCGCGTCTACAACGTCAACCTCTTTCCCGACGCGCCGTTCCTGCAACCGGTCGGAGTAGAGTCGGTCGCCAATGAGAAACCGTCGATCGCCGTGCTGCCCTTCAACAACATGAGCGGCGATCCGGAACAGGAGTATTTCTCGGACGGCATCACCGAGGACATCATCACTGAACTGGCGCGCAATCGTGGCCTGTTCGTGATCGCACGGAACTCGTCCTTCACGTTCAAGGGGACGGTCGTCGACATCGCAGAAGCGGGGCGAAAGCTTGGCGTACGCTATTTGGTGGAGGGCAGCGTTCGCAGGGTCGGCAAGCGCGTGCGCATCACGGCCCAGCTGATCGAGGCAGCGACTGGTAGTCACGTCTGGGCGGAACGCTATGATCGTGACCTAGAAGACATCTTCGCAGTTCAGGACGAAGTGACTCGAAGCATCGTCGCCGCCGTTCCGGGGTATGTTGAATCCGACCTCGTGAAAGCATCGCGGCGCAAACCGACCGAGAGCTTGGGCGCCTATGACCATTACTTGCGCGGTATGAAGATCGTTAATCGCTGGCGCAACGATGATATTCCGCAAGCCATGGCGGAATTCGAAAGTGCGGTGAAGCTTGATTCAAACTTTGCGCGCGCTCATGCGGCGGTAGGCCATATGCACGTTCGCGTCTATTGGCAAACGCTTGCCCCACATGCGTTGGAAAAAGCAAACACAGAAACAGAACTCGCCGTGCGGCTCGACGGCGAGGACAGCAGGTGCTTGGCTGTTCGTGGGATGTGCCTCATGCTCGACAACAATTTCGACGCCGCGTCGGAAACCTTCCAGCGTGCCCTCCAGCTGACACCTGATAACGCCGATCTCAATGACATGATGGCGTACTACCTCCTTTGCACAGGTCATGCGAGCGAGGCTATCGAAAGATCACTCAAAACTATGCGCGCCAGCCCGCTGTTCCTTCCGGCCTCTCTCAGCGAGACTATGGGCATGGCGTTCATGATGACCCGACAGTACGAGGAGGCGATAAAATCTTTCGCCATTATCAACAGCCCCTATTACTATATCCACGTTTATGCGGCCGGATGCATGGCGAAGCTCGGGCGTATCGATGACGCGCGGGCGCAAGCCCGTTTGGCAAACAAAATCAAACCAGATTGGCCTAGCGTTGATTGGGGCTATCAGTACACAAAAGCAGAATATAGGGAGCACGAGCGCGAACTGGCCCATCTGGCCATGGACGCTCTAGCGGATGCACCTTGAGCGTCGGCGCCGGTGGGCTTCACGACCCGACCCCCGATGAACTTCGATGGTCGGATCGACGAGGTCGCTTCGCAACGCGAGATTGCCTGTAAGCGTACGATCCTCGTCGTTCGTCGTCAGGCGGCTGAAGCCGAGATGTCCGCCACCAGGATTGCCGCGAGCTTGCGTACTTCGGTCATTGCCTGCCCATACCCGAACCTGGCCAGCGAGATTCATCATCGCAAGCTAATAAGGCGCGGTCTTGGTTCACGTTCGGGTACATCGCGCCAAGCCTCCTTCGCGCCGGTAGCGTCCTATTTGAATTCCGGCGTATGACGACCCATACTCGAGTTTCCGGCTCGTGGACTCGGCCAGCGGTCGCCCGTACAATCCTTGTCCTGTTGCTCTTGAAGGCAATGCACTACATGCGCGAAGGACGCGTCCAACGCCGCCTCGCGGCCATCTTTGCCGCTGATGTGGCGGGTTACACTCGGCTCATTGGCAGGGATGAGGTCGGCACGCTTGACGCACTGAAGGAAATCCGGGCCGGGTTGGTCGACCCAAAGATCGCCGAGCACAAAGGCCGTATTTTCAAAACGACGGGCGATGGTGTCCTAGCGGAGTTCCCAAGCGTGGTGAACGCCGTGGCCTGTGCGGTCGACATCCAGCGGGCCATGTCGGACCGAAGCGAGGCCGTCTCCGAACATGGGGCGATACAATTCCGCATTGGGATCAACCTCGGCGACGTCATCGTCGAGGATGACGATCTGTTCGGTGACGGCGTGAACGTGGCGGCGAGGCTCGAAGGCATCGCTCCCGTTGGAGGTGTAATGGTTTCGGGCACAGTGCGAGATCACCTCGGAAACCGGCTTGACCTGCAATTCGACGACAACGGTGAGCAGATACTTAAAAATATTGAGCGCCCCGTGCGAGCTTATGCGGTGCGTCTCGACGGGACCGGAGCGAACCCCACTTCGCCGCCCTCGCTTTCTGACAAGCCCTCCATCGCATTGTTGCCGTTCGTCAATATGAGCGATGACCGTCAGCAGGACTACTTTGCGGATGGGATCACAGAGAACGTCATCACCGGTTTGTCTCGGTTTCGCGATCTTTTTGTCATCGCGAGCAATTCGACCTTTGCCTACAAGGGCAAAGCCACGAAGATACAGGACGCCAGTCGGGAGCTGGGTGCCCGCTATATCCTGGAGGGCAGCGTACAGAGGTCGAAGGACCGTGTCCGGGTTACGGCCCAGCTCATTGACGGCAAGACTGGGCGGCACCTTTGGGCAGAACGCTACGACCGAAGCATCGATGATATCTTTTCGGTGCAGGACGATGTCACCGAAAGAATAATTGGCAGTCTAGCTACAGCGTACGGAGGCCGACTGTTTAAGGCGTGGCAAGAGCGCCCAGAAGTCGCGGGGACACGGAACTTTCAAGCGCTGGACTACTTCGTGCGAGGTATGGAGGCCCTGGGCCATTTTACCAAGGAGGACAATCAGCGTGCGCGCGAACTCTTCCACAAGGCCAGTGAGCTGGATCCCAAATTTGGCAAGGCCTTTGCGAAGGTTGCCTGGACGCACATGATGGACGTAACCGATGGATTTAGCGAGAACCCCGAGTCCTCGTTGGCGGATGCCTTGGGGTACGCCAATCTCGCGATTGAACGCGACGACGCGGAGGCGTGGGGCCATTACGCCCTCGCAGGACACTGCCTTTTTTGCGGGCAGTACGAACCTGCCATTGCAGCATTTCACCGCGCCCTTGATCTCAATCCCAATGATGCAGACATTCTCATGGACTTTGGCTACTGCCTGAGTTGCGCGGGAAGAACGACCGAAGGCCTCGACGCAGCACAAAAGGCGTTGCGGCTTAATCCTCGCCATCCCGAGTGGTACGTCGTACAGCTCGGCCAGATTTATTTCGACTCCCGACAATACCATGAAGCAGTCACGGCTTTGCATAGCCTAATGACAATCGACACGGTGTACCGCTGGCTATATTTGGCAGCCAGTCATGCTGCATTGGGGAATCTGACCGAAGCGAACATGGCCGTGGAGCGGATCAAGCAAATAGATCCGTCAGCCACAATCGTTGGACGAACTGGCCCCCAGATGACGCCTTACAAAAATGCCGGCGATCTGGAACACCTTCGCGAGAACTTGCGCAAGGCAGGCCTGCGGAATGACTGAAAGCGCGCGCTGGGCCTTGAAGCACTGCAAATGGCGCAGGGAATACGGCCGCGCCGAGACAGAATTGGCAATGCGGCAACCTAGAGCGAAGGAAATCGTGCGGATTGTATGGGCCCTCAGGTGTGGAGTCTATCACGCCTCTTGGCTGCTATTGTGATGGGTTTCGGATGCCGGCCGTCCGCTATTGTTCTTCGGACCCCATAAGCCGACCTTCCGAATCCGGCCCAAAGCACTTCTTCGATCGTTCGTTCTTCCTCCGGCCAAAGGTGGCCGAAGGAGAAATTCCATGGGATTTTCACAGTTTGATCCTGCATGCGCTGGAACAGCGGACATGGAATGGCTTAGCGGCCCACCGAAGACGACGTAGGTTGCTGGTCGGAAGTATCCGACGCCGCGCTCATATCCAACCATATGAATTCGAAGGTATGACCATCGGGGTCCGCCAGACATCGATTGTACATGAAGCCCATATCCTGCCGCTCGCGAATATCGGCATCGCCGCCGGCACTCGCGCCGGCGTTCACCGTCGCGTCCACATCTTCCCTGCTGTCACGAGACAGGGCGATGAGCACTTCGCTAGTCGCCTTTGCGTCAGCAATCTTCTTTGGTGTGAAGGTCGCGAAATAGTCGTTGCCCAGCAATTGAAACGTAATGGTGTCAGACCAGATCATGCTCGATGAACGATGGTCGCTAAACTGCTCGTTCTTTTCGCATCCGATCGCCTCGTAAAAGCGGGTCGCGGCGGCAAGGTCTTTCACCGGTAGGTTCACGAAGATCATCTTGGGCATTGCGGTTCTCCTTTTCGCTGTGTGCTGGACGAATGGTTCGTGGAGGTGGCGCAGCCGCGCTGCTGCTAACTGATTTAAACCGGTATCTGAAGGATCGTGTCGCTTGGATGGATGCAGACGAGTTCGAGCCTGTCTTCTCCGACATTGGTGAAGCGATGCGGCACGCTGGCCGGCGCGACGACAATGTCTCCGGGAGAGGCGTGCGCCACTTCATCTCCGACGATGAACTCGGCCTCACCGCGCCTTACCACCCAGGTCTCCACGTAGGGATGCACATGCAAGCCAGAGCCTTGTCCAGGCGCGGCGTCGACAAGGAAGAGCGATACCGGACCGCCGGCCTCGCGGCCATCGAACCGGATTGTCCGGCTCTCGCCAGGTTGCGGCTCCCGATGGCGTAGGATCATGACCATGCTGGGGCTCCATCTCGCTGGCCTGCCAAGGTATGACTATCTTGACGCGAAGACATATGGTTGGTTTATCTTCGCGTCAAGACAGAATCTCTTCTAGTCGAGATATTTCAACGCGGCGCATGATGTATGTGTGACAGATGGTCGGGTGAAGGAGGCGAGGTATGGCGGTAAAAGCCAAGGAACACAAAAGGCCGGCGGCAGGCGACCATGTCGACCGCCTGCGCAGCCAGTGGGCGCGTGAACTGCCCGATATCGATACCGAACCGATGGGAATCTTGGGGCGGGCATCCCGCCTGACAAACTTGTTCCGCCCCAGCTTGGAGGCGACATTCGCGAGATTTGGCCTCGATCGTGGTGAGTTCGACGTGATCGCTACACTGCGCCGTTCGGGGCCGCCTTATCGCCTGACGCCGACACAGATATACACTTCGCTGATGATCTCCTCTGGCGGTCTTACCCACCGGCTGGACCGGCTCGAAAAGGCTGGGCTCATCCGGCGGGAGAAGTCGCAGCAGGATGGACGAAGCATGCTGGTGGCCTTGACCGACGCCGGCACCTCGCGCGCTGCGGAAGCCTGTCGGGCGCACGTGGCGAACGGGGCCGCGTTCCTTGAAACCTTGGATGCGAAGGAACGAAGCGCGCTCGCCGATCTTCTGAGAAAATTACTTGTCGGCATTGAAAACAATGCCTAGCGACCTGACAGGGACGGCCGAGATGAGGTCGGCAGCTGAACGACAGCTTTCGTCGAAGGCTGCCGGGAAAGGACGGTCTCCTTTCGGCCCCAAAAGCTTCGAAATCGCCAATCGTTTTCCCTCGGCCAATCAGGGCCAAGGAGAACGAAGATGGGCTACTCACGTCATGATCCCGCTGCGCAAGGTCGAGCGGCTTGGAACGCTGGCAAAACCGTTGGCACGAAGCGACCGCTTACCCAGAAGCAGATCTGGGCAATCCGCTTCTTCGTTGATCGAGAAGGACGCCTGCGAGATCGGGCGCTTTTCGACCTGGCAATCGACAGCAAGCTTCGCGGATGCGACCTGGTCAAGATCAAAATTGGAGATGTCGTGGCTGGCGCTGAGATAAGGACACGAGCGATCGTCGTACAGCAAAAGACCGGCCGACCGGTTCAGTTCGAGCTCAAGGCGGATGTTCGCGCTAGCCTCTTATCGTGGCTTGAACGTCGAGGTGGAGCTGTTGCCGACTACCTGTTCCCGAGCCGGGTCGATCATACGAACCACATGAGCACCCGACAATATGCTCGTCTCGTCGACGAATGGGTGTCTGCCATCGGCTTGCGCTCGGCTGAATACGGCACGCACTCGCTACGACGGACGAAGGCTGCAATGATTTACCGGGCGACCGGAAACATCCGCGCCATACAGATATTGCTCGGACATACGAAGATTGAGAACACGGTCAGGTATCTTGGCGTCGACGTCGAGGACGCCTTGCTCGTTGCGGAGCGCACGGAAATCTGAAGTCGGGAGCGGTCGTTCGGCGTGTCGGACGACCGCTTTCGCCACAGTCGCGCTGCGACCGGCTGCATTGGGGTGGAAAGCGTCCTTGGCGAACTAGACTTCGCGACATGCTGGAGCCGCTGGGATCGGACCTATGGTTTGCGGATGGCGGAGTCGTCTCGTTCAAAGGCTTCGATTATCCGACACGCATGGTCGTCGTGCGTCTTGCCGATGGCGCGTTATGGTTGTGGTCGCCGGTCGAAAGGACGGCGGCACTGGAGGGCAAGGTTCGAGCGCTGGGCCCTGTTCGTCACATTATCAGCCCCAACAAGCTGCATTTTCTGTTTCTAGGCCAATGGCAGACCCCATTCCCGGATGCCAGTTTGTGGGCAACGGCGGCGACAATCGCCAAATGCAGGGAACTCCGGTTTTCCGGGGCACTGGCCGACGATCCGCCCGCCGAATGGAAGGGGCAGATCGACCAGTTCTATTTCACCAACTTGTTTTTCATGAACGAACTGATCTTCTTTCACCGCGCGTCGCGCACCGCCATCATCGCCGACCTCTCGCAGACTTTCAGCGAGCCGTTCTTGAAACGCCATTGGCCTTGGTGGATGCGGCCAATCGCAAAACTTTCGAAAATGGTCGAAGGATGGGGCCATCCGCCAATCGACTACCGGATCAGTTTCCGCAACCGCGCAAGCGCACGCCCCAAAATTCGTGAGCTAATCGGCAAACATCCCGAGCACGTCGTCGTCGCGCATGGTGAGGTTGTTAGGACGGATGGCGAAGCCTTTTTGCGGCGCGCCTTTTTCATGGCTGCTCCAGTAGTCCTAACCTCGGCAACACTTTCGATACGGCCCACGTCAGCGATCGGCATAGGTTCAAAGAGCGGGACGCGCCGATGTCCAGGAATGGTAGGAAACGGGCTGGCAGATTTCAGGCGGCTACGCCGCGAAAGCTGCCTCACCGCGCCAAGGAGCTTCGGCCGGGAAGCGCCCACATTCCGGTCGTTCATCCACCTTCCGGGAGTTCCTGAAGGCGGACGGTCTGCTCATTAGCCGGACGCCAGCATTTGAATGCAAACGAGCTGACATAGCCCGGCAAGCTCGCGCGGATGCCCCGCAGTTCTCGAGACCTTGGCTCAGATAATAAGGATCGCAACCAGATAGCATTCGCGCCACAAAGAGGTAGGAAAAACAGGTCGCCGGCAGTTAACTCAACTCTAACTTGTCGTTAGCTTGTAATTCCGTGCCTAGCCTAAGCGATTGCGTTCTTGCAATATCTCAGGTCAAGCTCCAGAGCCAGTTTACATCAATGGATCTCTAATGAGTGCGCGCTTATCGACTGCCATTAGGATCGGGGAAGCCGCAAAGGCGATCTTTCGAAAAACTCAGAGCTTTCCAAGTCGAGAATTCGGAGAGCATGCAGACCAGAGCGAACGCGAACACGTCGGTGTTGAACCGATGCTTTTGGCGCTTTCGATGGAGCTGGCACTCAAAGCGTGGTTCGTCTTCGACCACGACGATCCAAGAGTTGTCAAATCGCACAACCTGATGAAGCTGTTTGATCGCCTAAAGACCGAAAGCCAAGAGAAACTCGACGCTGAGTTCAAAAGGTCAGTGGTCCCGTATCATCCCCATGGTTTCTACATCGACTACAGCATTCGTCACATTCTTCATCAGCACCAAGATGCCTTCACCGACTGGCGCTACTTTCATGAGGCGAAGAAATCGATGATGTTCGATCAGGGTGCTTTTGAGGCAACGCTCGAAATGGTGCTCCGTGAGTTCGAGAAAAGGTATCGCATTGAGCGAGTGAAGCCGCTTTGGCCATCCTGAATGCAGTCCGGATCGGAGGCCCCCGATGCGGCATTGAATGCTCGTTTCGAGCGGTAGCTTCGGGCAGGAGCTTTCCGTGCGAGGGGAGCAGCGGCCGGGCGGTACGCGCCTCATTGCGGACATTGAGTTAAGAGCGGCTCGCGCCTGAAAGCAGACAACGCCTGGGAGGTCAAACTCACCTGCCAAGTTGCAATACCGGCATTCGCGCTGCGTCCTGACGCGCCGTGTCCGCTCGCCGAAATTCGCCCCGGCAAGCTTTGGGGGAAGGTTGCATGGCGGGTAACCAACGGGAACCGGTCATCACGAGAAAAGCATTCTCGCGACCCTCGTTTGCAATTTACAACCTGTCAAATTGGCTACACTCTCTGTGGCGTTATCACCGCAGGATACACAGCCGGGAGGTACACATGTCGGCAACTGTAGGATTTGCAGCAACTGGAACTGACAAATGGCTCAAGGTGACGGATAACATCAACACGTCCGCAGTTGAGGAGTGGTTCCAAAAAGTAGGGGACGGAGCGCGGCCCATCACAGTTTCAACATTCGATGAATCGAATGGCGAAGTAAAAGTTGAGGTTAAGCGTGATGGTGCCAGTGACTACAAGGCCCATTCCCATAAAATGCCAGTTCAGGATGGCGAAGAATATTCTATCGATGACACAGGGCTTCCCCCAATAGAAGACGAAAAGCCGAAAGACACTGAGTAAATTGCAGGCGCCATATCGATCTTCCAGGCGCGCGTCGACGTCAAAGTAGCCAGAGCAACCCGCAACGTTGCGTCAGAGTATCATGCCACAGCTGCAACAAACGGCATTGGCCTACACAGCGACGCTGTCGGGCCTCTCGATAATGCCGGGCGGCATCGCCATGCTGCTGGTATGTGGGTGGCTACGGTCGCGCTATGGCATTTGACGTCGCTCACCCCGACGCCAGCTACTACTTTTTGCCTTTTGGGCGCGTCTTCCTGATGATCGGACTGCGTTCCTGATCATCCCTATTTCGACCGCGGCTTACGTCGGTCTCCCTGCGCAAAAAACCCAATCAGGCGTCAGCGCTGATCAACGTCGCCCGCAACATCGGCGGCTCGCGCGCCTCGATTTCGCTGGTTGCGGCGGCGGGACTCGGTATCCCCTATGAGCAGGTCAAGACGGTGGCATCAGACGGCAACGTGGTGTCCCTTAAAGCGGCCCTAGCAGCACTTCGTGCCCTGTGCGCCCCCACGTAACGAGACGGATGCTGAATTGTGCCGAAATTTTGCTTACCGCGGCCCCGCAAGAAGGGCGCGCCGTCCTGCTTGATCTTCGTGATTAGCAGGAACAAATCCGCTAGCGGTGCAGTTCGGTCCTTTTAAACATGCAGGCCCGAACATGGCTGAAATCGATAAAGCCAAACAGAAGGTTATTGCCGAAATTGTGCGGCGGTGGATCACCTCAGAGGTAATCCGCAATTACCTTCGCAATCTGCTAAATCTGCCTGTAGAACGGGAACTGCCGGCCGAGCAAAGGTATTTGCTGGAGGAACTTGATAGGGCCGACAAAGAGTGACTGTATGGCACTCCATTGGTTCTCCCCTCGGGTCCCTGTCAGGACGGAGCGTGCCGGTATGACCCGCAACGTCAACAACGCCGAGACAGCCGGCGAGGAGTTGATGAAGTGGACCAAGCGTGGCCCTTGCTGGGACCCTCGCTGTGATATTCGACGAGATGGAACCTGAGGAAGCCCATAAGGCATTCCTGGCTGCTGCCGAGGAGGAGGGTATACTTTTTTCCTGATTAGCAGGTCGCGTAGCTCTTCGCGCGAGCCAAAGTCGATCACCGGCTCAGACATCCCTTCCAAACATTCCCGCCCCCTCTAATTACCCCTCAATGGCAACCCATTGGTTCGTGCCTCCGGTGTTCGTGAAGACTGAAACCGGCGTCAGGCATGGCTGCAACAATGCGAGGGCAGCCCTTGAGCAACTCAAGAGGTGGACCCGGAGAGGACCTCGCTGGCAAAAGGCGGTGACCCTCTGCCTGTCAGATTTAGAGGGCGATCCGATTGACCCTCAGGTGGTACGAAAGGCCTTTGAGGCTGCCGCTAAGGAAGCCAAGATGTATCTTTCCCCGTGAGCGAGGTGTCATGGCAACCCATTGGTTCTCCCCTCGGGTCCCTGTCAGGACGGAGTGCTGGTCTGACCCGGAACGTGAACAACGTCGAGGCGGCCGGCCAGGAGCTGATGAAGTGGACCAAGCGTGACCCTCAGTGGAACCAAGCGGTGCGCGTCTGCATTGCCTGCATTTCCGACGAGAGGGAACCCGAGGAGGCACGGAAGGCATTCCTGGCCGCTGCCGAGGAGGAGGGTTGGTGCTACGCTCGCCTGATTAGGGCCGAATGTGCCAGTTACCCGAGCCCAGTTCCCAAACATTCCTGATCCCTAATGCAACCATTCCCTGATCTCCGAGTTGCGCCACAGGCGGGGAAGCTCGGCCGACATGACAAAGCGCGACAAAACCGGAGACAAGTCCCGCGCAGAGCCGTTCGGCACCAAGGAAGGGGAATGCGATGCGTGCATATTGGTTGATACGCATTGCCGCGCTTGCGCTCAATGCCGCGCCGGCGGCAGGGGAACCTTCGGTCGAGCGAGGACTCTACATCTCCATCATCGGCGGCTGCCACGATTGCCACACCGAAGGATATAGCGAAAGTGGCGGCAAGATCGATCCGGCCAAGGCTCTTAAGGGAAATGCACTCGGCTTTCAGGGACCGTGGGGAACCAGCTATGCGGCAAACCTACGGCTGACGGCCGTCGACCTCACAGCCGACGGCTTCGTTTCATATCTTCGAGGCCTTGGGACTTATCCACCGATGCCAGGGTATAATGTACGGGCGATGAGCGATGAGGACAAGAAGTCGCTCTATCTCTATATCCGTACACTCGGTGACGCAGGCGAGCGAGCGCCGGCTTTCGTGCCGCCTCGCGACAAGGTCCATACGCCTTATATCGTCCTCGCCCCGCCCTTGTCGCCGCCCGCCTGCACACGCGATTTCGATTGCGGTGTAGGAGAAGTCTGCGATCCCGGCGGCTCCGGGCAGTGCATGAAGAGATAACGCTCAGACCAGCTGGCCGCCATCGCGCACTGGCGTTCGCTGGCGACCAGCTCTACTTCGCCATCCAGGTCCGGGGAGCAGAGCGTCAACTTCCGACATGAACTTACCGATCCAGCATTGCAGGAAACTGACCATTGCTGCCACCGGCCGGCCTTTCTCAAGACCCAACGACCTGGGGTCACCTACGGGTGCAACAATGTCGAGGGTGCCGCCGAGGAACTCCTGAAGTGGACCAAGATGGGCCTAAGTGGCGGAAGGCTGTGCAACTGTGCATCGACGCCGTTGAGGACCGGGCGACCCATGAGGAGGTTCGTAAGGCCTTCGAGGCGGCTGCTAGGGAGGAGGGGGTGCTACGCTCCTCTGGCTAGGTCTGCATTCCGCTTGCCACCACGTCTCGGGTCTGATTACTACCTTTGCTTGTTTCAATGCGGGGCAGCCGCGGCGGAGGCCGCCGAGATCAAAAAGCGGGTAACGCCGCACACCCTGAGGCATTCCTTCGCCACACATCTCCTGGAGCAGGACGTCGACATTCGCGTCATCCAAGTTCTGCTCGGCCATGCCAAAATTGATACGACCGCGCTCTATGCCCATGTCGCCACCAAGACGATCCACACCGTGATGAGTCCGCTCGACCGGATCAGCCTGCTCACAGAGGGCGAGATACGACCGGACAGATAACGCGGCGGCGGTGCGCCGCCCGTCCCTGGAGGTCGCCGACATCTTCCATCGCCATGGTGCCGCCTGGCGCGCGGCCCAGGCCGGCCACTTGAGCCTCGGCCAGCTGAAGGTGATGTCGGCGATCGAGACCTGCCGCACCGCGGCGCTTGGCGGTCATGTCGAGGCGTGCG
>NZ_JAMYOX010000056.1:0-27852 GCF_040320025.1 Mesorhizobium sp. M0808 | reverse complement strand
CTCGCCAAGGCCTCCGCAGCCTTCATCGCGTATCGATACCGCGCGCATGAATTCGGCGATTCCATGCTGCTCAATCGCCAACCGCCGCTTCTATCGCGCGAACGGAACCGTGCCGAGGTGCTCCAGACGAAGCCTCTACTCGAGGCGTGGCTATGATGTCGGCAGGTTCGGTGGCATTCCGGCCACACCGCGAACGCCAGCTTCGGAGAAGCGCCGGAAAGGTCGGCAATTGGCGCGATCGAGGCGATGCGGACTTCGCCTACTCAGCACTTGCCAGCTCGCGTCAAACGGCTTGGTTGGGTGGCAGTCGGTCATCCGCGTCGGCCTTCGGAAGGAGCAGATCGCCGCCGTGCCACGCCACGTCCCGCAGGTGAACTATTCCCAGATTCACGACCCGTCGTATGCTATCCTTGGCCGATTGGTCTGCTTGAGGAGAATTCTTGGAGAGAAGGCTCGCAGCCATCCTGGCGGCTGACGTGGTTGGCTACTCGGCGCTCATGGAGAGTGACGAGGCAGGGACCTTTGAGCGTCTCAGAGCGATACGCACGGAACTGTTTGAGCCCAAAATAGCGGAACGACACGGACGCATATTCAAGCTCATGGGCGACGGACTGCTCGCCGAGTTCTCCAGCGTGGTGGATGCGGTCGAGTGCGCGGTGGCGCTGCAGAGTAGCTTGGTCGAGCGCAACGCGGATTCCGTCGCGAACGATCGCATTGAGGTGAGAATAGGCATCAATCTCGGCGAAGTAATTGTCGAGGGCGAGGATCGCTACGGCGACGGCGTCAACATCGCAGCGCGCCTGCAGCAACTAGCGGAGCCTGGCGGCATCTACATCTCCGGTAAGGTTGCTCGCGAAGTCGAAAGGAAGCTTCCCTTTGGCTTCGAATCGATGGGCGAGCAGCATGTCAAGAACATCGCTGAACCGCTCCCGGTCTATCGCGTTCTTCGCCAGCGGTTCGTCGCCGACATGCAACAGCTCAGATCGCCTTCGTTGCCCAACAAGCCGTCCATCGCCGTGCTGCCGTTCACCAACATGAGCGGTGATCCCGAGCAGGAGTATTTCACGGACGGGCTGGTGGAGGACCTCATCACTGGCCTGTCGAAGATACCCGGTCTGTTCGTCATCGCGCGGAACTCCACTTTCGCCTACAAGGGCAGAACGCTCGATATCCGGCAGGTCGCAAGAGAGCTTGGCGTCCGCTACGTGATGGAAGGGAGCGTGCGGCGGGCTGCCGACAGACTGCGCATAACCGCACAGCTTATCGAGGGCAAAGATGCAACCCATGTTTGGGCAGACAAGTTCGAGGGCGCGGCGGAAGACGTGTTCGACCTGCAGGACCGATTGACCGAGAGTATCGTCGGGACGCTTGAACCCACCCTGCGGCGCGCTGAGATCGACCGAGCGCGCCGCAAGCGGCCGGACAGCCTTGACGCATATGATCTCTTCCTGCGCGCCTTGCCACATGCCTACGCCAACACGCGGGCCGATACCAACGAAGCCCTGCGCCTGCTGAACGAGGTCTTGAGCCTCGACCCGAACTACGCTTCCGCACATGGCTATGCGGCCTGGGGATACGAACAGCGCTTTCTGCGCGGAGGCTTCCATCCCGAAGACAGGGCTGCCGCGCTGAAGCACGCCAACATCGCAATGGCGATCGGCGCCGACGATCCCCAGGCGCTGTCGATGGGGGCGTTCGTTCACGCCACGATTACCCATGACTACGCACGGGCCATCAGCGCTCTCGATCGAGCTTTGAAGCTAAACCGCAACTTAGCTCTGGCATACGGCTTCAGCGCGATGGTGCACATGTACAGCGAAATCTATGAACGTGCGTGCGATCACGCGTTCAAGGCACTTCGCCTCAGTCCTTTCGATCCCCTGAACTATCATTCGTATCTGGCGCTGGCCTGGGTCCACCTCTTCACTGGCCGGTATGATGACGCGGTGAACTATTCGACGCTGGCGATCCAAGTAGCGCCCGGCTTCAGCGTCCTCTATGCCAGCCTCGTCGCAGCCTATGTCAATCTCGACCGCCTGGATGCCGCACGCGCAGCCGCCTCGCGGCTGTTGGAGGTCGCGCCGGGCTGGACAAACAGCGCATTCGTGCGGATGAGCGTCGTCCGACCAGAACTCATGGAAATGCTGGCGTCGGCGCTGCGAAAGGCGGGATTGCCGGAATGACCGGGCGAAGCAAGCGCAGGCAGGAAGGGCTGTCGAGAACCATGAAGCCGGCGGCTGGCGCGCCGTCGGTGCACCGGCTAGGCGTATCGTTGCGGCGTCTGCAGAAAGTGTGCCGAGCGCGGCGAAACGATAATGGCCCGCCTGTGGGACGAGCCTCTGAATCGTGCAGCCGGGCTGCTCATCGTGCCGGATGCGGCGAAGCGGACCATAACCGACATTGCATTCCGCTGCGGCAGGAGAGCCGGAGCGTCGCGCGATCCATGGTCTCAAGAGGCGTGATCTGTGGTATCAAAGGCCGGTAAGGGCACGCCGGAGGCGCCGATCCTACCCGCCTCTGACCTGCGGCTTGCGTGTCGCGAATCCTAACTGAGGCCCAACATGGAGCGGAAGCTCGCTGCCATCCTTGCCATCGATGTTGTCGGGTACTCGGCGCTCATGGAGGCGGATGAAGCGGGCACCTTCGACCGGCTAAAACGTGGCCGCAAAGAGCTGTTCGAGCCGGAAATCGCAACACGACACGGGCGAATCTTCAAGCTTATGGGAGACGGCCTGCTGGCGGAGTTCGGCAGCGTGGTGGATGCGGTCGAATGCGCGGTCACGCTTCAACGCGGCATGGCGGAGCGTAACGCGAGCGTCGCCGAAGACCAGCGCTTCGAAGTCAGGATCGGAATCAACCTTGGAGAAGTGATCGTCGAAGGGGACGATCGCTATGGCGAGGGCGTGAACGTGGCCTCGCGCCTCCAGCAACTCGCCGAGCCCAGTGGCATCTGCGTTTCAGAGAAGGTGTCCAAGGAAGTCAGGCAGAAGCTGGCGTTTGCGTTCGAGCCTATGGGCGAGCAGCGGGTGAAGAATATAGCCGAGCCGATATACTGCTATCGCGTAAACCTGCAGCTTCCGAGAGCCGCTCCGGTCGGCCGACTGGCATCGCTGGAATTGCCCGACAAGCCCTCGATCGCGGTTTTGCCTTTCACTAACATGAGCAACGATCCGGAGCAGGAAACCTTTGTCGACGGCTTGACCGAAGACCTGATCACCGACCTATCTCGCTGCGCCGGCCTCTTCGTTATCGCGCGCAACTCGACCTTTGCTTACAAGGGGCGGTCGGTCGATGTGCGTTTGGCCGCGCGTGATCTTGGGGTGCGCTATGTGGTTGAAGGCAGCGCCCGGCGCGCCGCGGGGCGCGTGCGCGTTAATGCGCAGCTGATCGAGGCAATCGGCGGCGATCATATCTGGGCCGAGCGCTATGACAGCAGCCTCGAGGACATCTTTGCAGTGCAGGATGAGGTCACGGCCAAGATCGTCGAAGCCCTAGTCGGCCGATTGGCCGGACGGCCGGCGCGCAAACGGCCGACGAGTCTCGAAGCCTATGACCTCTGCGTGCAAGCGCGCGGCGTCAGTTTTCAGACCGGGTTAGGCGCGCGGGAAGCGCGCATGCTCCTGGAAAAGGCGATTGGTCTCGATCCCGACTATGCCGAAGCACATAGCTGGCTGGCCCTCAATCTTTGGCTCGGCTGGCTGTTCTGGGACGAGCCGAAGGAAGCCAACCAGCCTCGCTCGCTCGCGGAAGCGCAGCGGGCAGTGGCGCTCGACCCTAACGATGCCGGGAACCGCTGGGTGCTGGGCATCATACTTGGTCACGAACGGCGTTTCGCGGAATCGGATGCTGAGTTCGAGGCGACCTTCAAGCTCGATCCCAATCATGCCGATGCCTGGGCGATGCGCTCGGATCTCATCACCTTGAGGGGCGACGCGGTCAAAGGCGTCGAATTCGTGAAGCGGGCATTGCGGCTCAATCCGCGCCCACCGGGGTGGTATTATTGGATGGCGGGCCAAGCCTACTATGCGCTCGGCGACTATCAATCCGCGGTCGAGGCTTTACGCAAGCCGGAAACCTACCGCACCACGTCGCGGCGCATGCTAGCGGCAGCCCTCGCGCAGCTCGGGCGCCAGGATGAAGCCCATCAGGAGGCGGAATTCTTCATGATGAGCAATCCCCATTTCAGCATCAGGCACTGGGCAACATCGCAGCCATTCGACGACGAGGAATTGCTCCAGCGCTTCGTCGAAGGCTACCACAAGGCTGGCCTTCCCGACTAAAGGGCGCATCGCTTTGGATCGCCTACTTGCTCTCGTCAGACATAGGCTTGTTTTGGTTGTGAGGGCGATGACCGTGGGTTCCGATCAATGTCCGTTAAGGGCGGGTTGTGCCCCATTGTGAAGGTGCACTTCATCGGCACCGACAACCAACAACTTTCAAACCGATCCTTTGTAGCGCTTCCAGGTGAGACGCTAGAATTCGCGGGCTCACGTCGAGCGCTGCGGCTGCGGAGGGCGGCAAGGAGAAGAACCATGCCCAGCTGGAACAGAGGCCACATTGTCGGTCAGAAGCCTCCTCTCAAGCCGTGCGAGGTCTGGAGCATTAGAACACGACTGCAGGTGTCAGGCGCGGCACGTGACCTGGCACTGGTCAATTTTGCCATAGACAACAAACTTCGATGCTGTGACCTGGTCACGATCACGGTCGGCGACGTCGCACTATCCGGCACGTTTCGCGACCGGGCGGTAATCGCGCAAGACCGGACGACCAGTACAATTCGAGATCACGGAGCAGACTCGAGCTGCCATCAGCGCCGCGATAGGTCGTCGCGGTCTAGTCGAAGGAGAGTATCTGTTTCCAAGTCGCATGAGGCCGAAACCGCAGTTGTCGACCAGACAGTACGGAGATTGTCGACAAATGGGTTTCCAGCGTCGGGCTCGATCCCAGGCGATACCGAACTCATTCGATGAGGCGTACGAAAGCCGCGCAGATCTACACGAAGACGGGAAACATTCGCGCGGTGCAACTGCTCCTGGGCCATACGAAGCTTGAGAGCACGGTTCGCTATCTCGGCATCGAAGTGGACGACGCTTTGGCGATCTCTGAACAGATCGACCTGTGAAATGAACCTGCGACAACGGACAGAGCGACGCGGGCTGGAAGCGTCGCTTTGTGACCCTTTCGAGACCTTCCAGAGTCGAATTCTCTTCTTGGAAGCCGACATTGGCCGGAACCAGCATTCGTGATCCATTGCAGACCTTTGTGTCCATCACTCGGAACGACCGCAAATTGATCTAAAAGCCGCTTCCTATAGTCCAGCCGCCTCGCAGTCCTGTCTCCCGCCAGCCAACCCGGCGACGCTTACCCCGGGCGGTAGCGCCAACGCCACGCATGCACTAATGTCTCAGCCCCCTGGGCTGGCCAGTGACCTGTTCAAATTAGGGAAGTACCCATGACCGAACATTGCTGTGGACCGGGCTATGCTTCTCCCGCCGAGGCCACGAGGGCACCCCGCGAAAAGTTGCTCTATACGATTGCTATCTACACTGGCACGGGCATTCAGAAGCCGGACTATTTGTGTACCATTGATGTCGACCCGGAGAGTTCGACCTACAGCCAAGTGATTTCACGTTTGCAAATGCCGGGTATTGGCGATGAGCTTCATCACATGGGCTGGAATGCCTGTTCGTCGTGCCATGGCGATGCGAGCATGGAGCGCAAGTATCTGATCGTGCCCGGTGTGCGCTCGACCAATCTCCATATTGTTGATTGCGGTACCGATCCCCGCAATCCGACACTGTTCAAGGTGATAGAGGGCGCCGAAATCAAAGCCAGAACCAACCTGTCGGCACCGCACACCGTGCATTGCCTTGGTTCGGAGATCATCATCTCAATGCTTGGCGACGCTCAAGGCAACGCGCCAGGCGGTTATTTGAAACTCAACAAGGAGTTCGAGATTGTCGGCCGTTGGGAAAACTCCATGGGCAGGATCAAGTTTGGTTATGATTTCTGGTACCAGCCGCGACACAACGTAATGGTCAGCTCGGAGTGGGCCGCGCCTAACACTTTCATGCCTGGTTTCGACCTTGAGGAGGTGGGCCACCTGAAGTATGGCCGAGAGATCCATTTCTGGGATTTTGAGAAGAAGGAACCAAAGCAAACATTCTATCTCGGTGAAGATGGCTTGATCCCGCTGGAAGTGCGATTCCATCATAATCCCGACAGCAGTCACGGCTTTGTTGGCGCGGCCCTTTCCGCAAACATTATCCACTGGTGGAAGGATGCAGCGGGTGACTGGCAATGGGAAAAAATCGTGGATGTCGAAAATGAGCCGCATCCCGAATGGCCCATTCCGATACCGGGCGTTATCTCAGTCATTCTGCTCAGCATGGACGATCGATACCTCTATCTATGCAACTGGTTGCATGGCGACATCCGTCAGTATGATATCTCGGACCCCCACAACGCCAAGCTTACCGGACAAGTGTGGATGGGCGGACTTCTCGGACGTGCGCCTGAGGTTAATGGCGTGAAAGTGACTGGCGGGCCGCAGATGATACAGCTCAGCCTCGACGGCAAGCGCCTTTATGTGACGACCTCGCTCTTCTCGACCTGGGACAATCAGTTCTATCCGGAAATCCGCACCAATGGCGGATGCATGCTGATGGTCAATTGCGATACGGAAAACGGCGGCATGGAAATTGATCCGCGATTTGTCGTCGATTTTGGCAAGGAACCAAATGGACCAAGCCGCTGCCACGAAACCCGTTATCCCGGCGGTGATTGCACGAGTGACATCTGGGTATGACCAACTTCACCATCACTCTCGTCAATCAAGGCGGTGCGGCCTTTGACGTCGATCGCCGGAAGCCCCTCTTGCAAAGCTTGCGCGAGCAGGGCGTGGACCTGCCCTACGGGTGCAAGTATGGCGGCTGCATAAGCTGTGCGGCCAAGATAATCAGCGGCAAAGTCAATCAAAAAGCGCAGCGGGCGCTGAACAACCGCCAGATCACCAATGGCTATATAATCCTCTGCGTTGCCCGCCCTATGAGCGACTGCACGCTGGAAGTCGGCGTTGAAAGCCACGACAAGCTCTATCGCAACCCCTTCCTTGACCCCTTGGCCGCTCATGAATTGAAAGCCGATATTGCGACCCCGTTGGAAGCAAAGAAATGACCCACATGAATCATGATGAGCCCTATTCGGAGGCTTATCTGCAAAACATTCTGAAATCGGTCAAAACCATCGCGATGGTGGGGGCCAGCCCCGACAAGACCAAGTTTTCCTATGGCGTACTCAGGGTTCTGCACGAAACCGGCTATGACATGATCCCGGTTAATCCCACTCCCGGTCTGGATGAAATTCGAGGGCTCAAGGTGTACGCGTCACTGGCGGCCATCGACCGGCCTGTGGATATGGTTGAGGTTTTTCGCCGCTCCGAAGATCTGTTGGAAGTTGCACAGGAAGCCATCGCAATTGGTGCCAAGGTTCTGTGGAGTCAGATTGGGGTGCGCGACGACGCTGCCGCCCTGTTGGCGGAGGAAGCGGGCTTGAAAGTTGTGATGAACCGCTGTCCCAAGATTGAGTTGTTCCGCCCCTTCTGGAAGCCGAAGTTGCACTTGGGAATATGATTGCAGAGTCACGGAATTCGGCGTTGTCGCGGTAGCTGACCTGTTCCCTTGGCCTTAGACGTTGATTGATTTTTGCCTGAGGTAAGATGCCAGATGGTCGCTGAGATCACGCGCGTCGTCGCCGGCGCCGTCGATCAGCGCAGACTTGCGGCGGCGCAGAAACTGCATCCCCATCAGGTACATGCCCGGATGTTCCGCAACGCCGCCGTCGTGACGGAGGTGGCCCTTGCGGTCGAGGACCGGCAGCTCCAGCCAGGAGTAGTCCGGCTTGTAGCCAGTGGCCCAGATGATCGTCCTGATCGCGCCTCCGGTAAGGTCGAGGCCGAGCGGCGGGTTGTCCTCGACACGGGTCGGCGGCAGGCGATCCGGCGGCCCGACCGTAGCGTCAAGGCCGTTGGCGCGGGCCCATTCGTCGATGAGGTCGAGCAGCCGGGCCATCTTGAGATCGGAAAGCGCGCACATGTTGCGCAACGACCCCGCAAACTGGGCCTTGGCGTCTTCGGTGATGCCAGCGAGACGGCCAACGAGCCTGACGCCGAGGTCGACCAGCGCATTGAGGTCGAGGGTGGTGCGATCGGGAGTGCCGGCAAGCTGCAGCGAAGGAACCCGTCGCGCCCGCCTGATGTCGTCTACCTCGTCGTAGCGCTCGTCGAGCACGCCGGCGGCGTCCATCCACCACTCCAGGTCCTTGCCGCGATAGACGCGCGGCGCCCGGATGTGCTCGCCCACCGACAGGGTTACTTGACGCCCCGAACGCTGCAGCTCCTGTGCGATCTGGGTGCCGCTCGACGAGGCGCCCACCACCATCACGCCGCCGTCGGCGACCTGAGCCGGATTGCGATAGGACTGTGCCGTCAGCATGGCGACCGACGGCGGCACGCGGACGGCCAAATCGGGCAGGCGTGCGATGTTGCACGCGCCCGACGCCAGCACGACAGTTCGGCAGCGCCACTCGCCGTGGTCCGTGCGCACGACATATCCCGCCCCGTCGCTGCGAACCGAGGTAACGGTCGTGTGTGTTCTGACTGGAGCCGCGATCGCCTTGGCATAGTTCCCGAGGAAGTCGATCACTTCAGGCATCGTCCGGTAGCCGTCGGGGTCGTCACCATCATAGCGGAAGCCCGGCAGCCGGCTCTGCCAGTTCGGGGTGAGCAGCCGCAGCGAATCCCATCGCTCGGTGCGCCAGGTATGGGCGATCTCGCCGCGCTCCAGCAGAACATGGTCGATAGAGCGCTCCGCGAGGCAGCGGCTCATCGCGAGCCCCGCGTGCCCTGCGCCGACGATCACTGTGGTGACGGAACTAATCGCGCCCTCTCAGGAGAGTCTACGGCTCGAAGCGCCTTTCAATTCACCACGACCGTGACGTTCGTCGGATTGGTTACAATGTCATAGACAGCCGACCGCTTCTGTGACTGAGCGACGAGAGCCTCGATGTCCTCGCGCTTGGCGTCGGCGTCGATGTTGTACTTCACCGTGATGCCGCTGAAGCCGTTGCGGACGTCGCTGTCGATGCCGAGTATGCCCGCAATATCCATGTCGCCTTCGATGGTCGCCTTCACCGACTTCAACTGGATGTTCCGGTTCTGGGCAACCGCGGCGATGCCGGCTGTCAGGCAACTCGCCAGCCCGACCAGCACGTATTCGACAGGCGTGGCGCCCTGATCCAAGGAAGCAAAGACCTCCGGATGGTCGGCATCGAATGCGAAGGTGGTCTTGCGATGCTGGTCCTGGCCGAGACCGTAGAAACTCTCGACCGTCGAGTGGCTGTGGGTGCCATCCTTCCATTCGCAGGCCGCGCGCCACTTGAACTGCGCGGCCTCCGGGGCGTTGGTAAGCGCTTCGCGTGCACCGAGCAGCGCCTCGACGTTAACGCCATTGTTTGCCTGTACTTCGGAAGCCATAGTTATCCTCCCTACTTTGCACTGGCTTAAAAACCCGACCCATCCCACCGACCTCCTGATCAGATTTCACCATGAGTTGACATGCTATGGGTAGCGAAGCGTTTCTTCAAGTTGTTTTCCGCAGAGGCAAGGTCGTCCCTCGTGTGCCGAGTTGCGTCTTGCAGGTCAAGGATGCCCTGTGTCGGTCGGCGTTGGTTCGGCATCCAGGTGTCGGAATCGTGATGCATTTTCTTGAAGGGCCGGCAAGCTAAGTCGACTGCAATCCCGCGGAGCGATCTTTGGCGCTGCGAACAGCTGTTTCGCTGTCGCGAACGGGCAATCCAAAGCTGCGAAGTTAATTTCGGCTTTTGGCGCGTCCCGCTGGTTCAAACATCCCCTTCGAGAACACCTCTAAATGAGCGTCGAATGACTCGGTTGGGTGGAAAGCGGTCCTTGGTCGACGGTCAGCGACGGGCCGGCTGAAATAGCTCGACGACGTTGCCGGAGGGGTCGACCAGTAGGATCTGAGACCCGCCGGGCCCGGTCACAATGTCGTTGCGGAACTGCACACCGGCCGTACGCAGCCGCGCCACCTCGGCGGCAAGATCGTCGACGATGAGATGAATGCGATTCCAGCCGCCGGGCCCAGGTTTCTCGCATCGATGTTGCAGACCAAATCTTCGCAGCACGGTCGCCAAAGTGCGTGGTAAGACCGCGACGGCGCAATCAGCGGAGTCTGATTTGACCATGCCTTCTTCTACCACCAAGCGTGCGCTGATCACCGGGGCGGGTGCTGCCGACGGCATCGGCTTTGCCATCGCGCGGCAGCTCGGCCTTGCCGGTCATGCCGTTTTCCTGAACGGTGCCAGCGCGCGTGTACTCGATCGCGCCGCCGAGCTTTGCGCCGAAGGCATCAATGCCAAAGCCGCGGTCGCCGATCTCACCATCGCAGCCGAAGTCGCGCGGCTGCGGGCTGATATTTCCGGCGAGCTGCCGCTTCACTGCAGCCGCAATCGCGCCCGCCGGCGCAAACACGCGCCGCCCATCGTCCAGTTCGATCGCCACCATGCGGTCCGGCGGTCATACGAGATCGCGCAAGGGCGCGGGCGCCGGCGGCTCGTTTTCTCCTCTATCGGCTAGCTCGACCACCGCCAGTTGCGGCGCCTTGCGGGCGTTCAGGCCGAACTCTTCCCGCCAGCGGGGCCATGCTGGTGGCAATGCCATGGCGGTGGCAAACCGCCGCCATGCTGACGCCGGACTTCTCGTCTCGTCATTGCTGAAGAGGATGCCAAGCAACGCATTGCAGAACTCAAGGCACAGCTCTCTCACATCGAGGCGCAACTCTCGAATCTCGATGAGCCACCCTCGACCGTGGCTCTCCATCCAGCGACGCTGCAGCGCTACACCGAAACCGTCGATGCTCTTTCAAAGGGCTTTTTTCCGCCGCCTTCGGCTTTGCATCGCGAAACAAAAAGGCCGTCGCCGGCCGCCTTCCCACTGCGTTTCAGCCCTAGGGGTGCGGCCCGATCGTCTCCGGTCTCACGACCATCATCGAGGCCACGATGGGCGCGGCCCGAGAAACAGAAGGAACCTACAATGGCTACGATCGGCACTTTTTCCCGCACCGCGAACGGCTTCTCCGGCTCGGTCAAGACACTCAACCTCAACGTCAAGACAGTGTCGTTCACCCCGGCCGAAGGCGACAATGAAAGGGGTCCGGCCTTCCGCATCTTCGCCGGCGCCACCGAGTTCGGGGCGGCATGGAAGAAGACCTCGCGGGAGGGACGCGACTACCACTCCGTCAAGCTCGACGATCCGAGCTTCCCGGCTCCGATCTATGCAAGCCTGGTCGAGACCGACACCGAGGGCGAGTTCTCGCTGATCTGGTCCCGCCGTGCTGCCGAGTGATCCGACCTAACGCGAAGCCCCGCCGCAAGCGAGGCTTCACCACGTTCAGGTTCGCCACTGCCTGTCAGCTCTGTCAGGTGCAGCACGCTACGCTTTGACGGGTGCCTTGCGCGCCTTCTTCACAGGCTGCTTGATTGCCGTTGCGGCTGTCGTCGCTGACGCGCGAGCAGCTCGTTTTGGTTTTTCTGCCGCAGCTGTTGCTGGCGCTGCCGCCTTGCGCCCGAGCCCTATTGATTTCGCCAGGGCCGAGCGGGTGGCCGCGTAATTCGGCGCCACCATCGGATAGTCTGAGGGCAGGTTCCATTTCTGACGGTATTCGTCCGGACTCAGATTATAATGCGTTCCGATATGCCGCTTCAAGGATTTGAACTTTTTCCCGTCTTCCAGGCAGATGATGAAATCAGGTGACACTGACTTCTTGATCGACACCGCCGGCTCCAGTTTGGCTGCGGCCGGAGCCACAGGTGTGCCGATCCCTTGCAAAGCGACATAGACATCCCCGATCAGCTTCGACAACTCGCCGACCGGCAGCGGATTGTTCGAAACGTAGGCGGAAACGATGTCGGCGGTGATTGTTACGAGATCGGCCTGGTCGCTTGGGTCTGGAGAAACGGTCATCGAATTTCCTCTTGTCCAAAGGGCGCTTTGAAAACGGATAGTCTGTCTATTCGGCAAATGATTGATTATTCTCCAACAAACCTCATTCGTCGCAAATATCAAGCCGGCAGGCTTCGCCCCCATCGTTCTGTCCGGCTGCGGACAAAGCTGCCGATAGCGTCGGGGAAGCAGGAACACTTGCCCCTCTTCTCCCGCGCGAGGGCGCAGATCCTACGCACGTAGGCTCTACGAAGCCCCGCCGCTGCATCGCAGATTGAGCGATGAACATGCGCGCTCGATCCTTCGTGCCAGAAGCGGTCGTCGATGCTCAGAAATCGGCTTCCTCGAAGTATTTGGCCTTCAGCCATGTGTTCGACGGTCCGCTCCTGTAGCCGCTGTCGGCGCGCTTCGAGATGATGCTCTCGAGCCCCACCTTCTCGATGGCCCGAAAGATCGCTAGTCTAGCGCACTGCTCTCGAAATGCTCGCTGTACTGAATCTTGCCGAGGCCGTGCTCAACCAATTGCCACAGCGCCTGCTTGCGCTGCAGCAGGGGCAAGGAGGCTAGATTGCGACCGTCGAGATGGAGGATATCGAACGCGACGAACACCAGCCGGCTCGGTTCGTGCCAGATCGCGGCTTCCAGCGCAGGGCAATGGGGAGCGCCCTGCTCGCCTGGAACAATGACCTCGCCGTCGATAATGGCAGCCCGGCATGGCAGCTCGGTAGCCAGCGCGATAGGCCAGTATTTCGTGGTCCAGTCACGGCCGTTCTTGCTGTAAAGACGCACGCCGCCTTTATCGATGATGATCTGCGTTCGGTAGCCGTCAAGATTGACCTCGTGAAGCCATCCCTCATCTTCGGGCGGCTCCTTGACCCGAGTCGGGATCTGCGGCGGAATGAACTCCAGCCGGCCGCCGTTCACCTTGGCACGCTTACTCAATGACGCCACCTTTGATCGCGCAGCGGCGGCCGATCGGCACAGGGAGCCCGACATCCCCCCAACCTGGACGCCTGCCGCCTGTGCCGAGCCCCCGCCGAGCCATTGCGAGCATCTGCGCACCAGGCCGGATTGTCGTTAGCTTCGCATCCACATACTTGTCCTGGCGTACATATCTCGCTCGTTGCGGCGGTCTTGCACCACGCAGTCTTTGGTTAATTTCGAGCGACCTGGTTAGTCCATCAAAAGCACCAGAGCGGGATGCAGCTTCTTCAGATTCGGCAATGATTTCGATTGCCAGGGTATGTCGGGCGCTCCACGCACGACGAGTCGAACATCGGGATGCTTGCGCACCTCAATGGTAAATTTCGCCAGCAAGTTGATGCCGGAAGAGTTGAGAAAGTGAAGGTCCTTCAGATTGAGCGTAATGGAAGCGGGATTCGAGGCAAGCACACTGGTCGCCAACGCCGTGATAGGCGCACCGGCGTCGGAACTGGCAAGCCGCATTGCACCGTCGAAGAAAATTTCGCTTCCTTCAATCCACACGCGGTAGTCGTCTGTCCTGATTTCCATAGCCTGGCTTCGTTTCCTCTAATTGTGAATTTGAGAGATCGGAATGGAGGCATATGTCTCCACGCAAATCCGATCGCTTTCGTCGGCGGCGCTGAATATCCAAGCCAGGCGCGCGCCGTAGTCGCTCATCAACGTCAGTAATCCAAGTCCGGAGCCTCCTACGTCGGGGTTCGCGGCATTGGCTTCAATTCGCTGTATCAGCAGGTCCATGGGGTCGCCAACCGTGATGTCCTCCAGGAGACTTTGGAACTCGGACGCATCTTCACCATCGACGTCATTCGACACCTTGAGCTTGAAGCATTCCGAATCCATCGACGCCTCGATCAAGATCTCACCCGGTGCGCGAAACTTGACGGCATTTTCGATGAGTTCGTTGACCAGATATCCAATGCTGTGCCGCACTTCCATGTAGTCATTGCGGGACGACCGGAAGCGCAATGCGAAAAGATCGGCGATGAAGTCCGAGGTCGTGGCACAATGACGCCAACTCAAGTCGAGAGGCCCGTCGAACAGCCGCACGCGACTGACACTCTCCTTCATCCCGATTGCAACGTCAGGGGTCCCGAACAGCGTTGTCATGGCTATGTGTGCCTTATGATCACGAGGGTGATGTCGTCGTGGATCTTCTGGATCCCGATATGGGCCATGAGATCCTCGATGATCCCGGTTTTGATTTCCTCGGCGCTCCCGCCTTGACGTTTTCGTGCGCTCTGGCAGAGGCGCTCGAACCCGAACAGCCTTCTGTCTTGGTCTTCCGCCTCGGTCACACCGTCGGTGTGCAGCACGATCACGTCGCCACTGCCGAACAGGATGTCGCGCGTGGCAATGAACTTCGAGATGTCATTTTCCAGGCCAACCGGCAGACCCAGATCCATCGTGTCGATACGTTCGACGTCCCCGTCCGCACGCACGACGAGAACGTCCTCATGCTGGCCGGATAGCGTTACCCGCTCATCCTCGAAGTCAAGGAAGGCCAGCGAGAGATGCTTGCCGGTGTTCGTCCGCTCGATGTTCTTGTAGATCGCTCTGTTCAGCCGATCCAGAAACTGGTGCGGATCCCCCTCGTTGGTCTCCTGCAGCGCGCGTGCAACGGATTGCACCATCAGCATCAGCACGCCGCTCTCGAGACCATGACCGGTCACGTCGCCGATGCCGATCTTGACCCGTGACCCGTTCTGCAGGACGTCATAATAGTCACCGCCGACCTCGTCGGCCGGCCGCATGTAGGCCGCGATCTCCAGCCCCGGAATCGCTTCGAGTTCGAATTGTTTCGGCAGGACCATCATCTGTATCTGCCTGGCGACCGCGAGTTCGGCGCCAAGGCGGACGTTCTCGTCCTGCAGCTTTTCGTTGAGTGCGGAAATCTCCTGATTGGCGTCCCCGAGTTCCCTGGTTCGTTCGTCGACGAGTTGCTCAAGGTTTTCAGTGTGAAAGCTGATCTGCTCGGCCATCCGGTTGAAAGCGATTCCTGCCGCTCCAACCTCGTCGCGCGTCGGAATGTTCACGCGGACTGAATAATCTTTGGACTGGAGCCGCTGGGCGGCGCTGGCAAGCGCCCTGAGGCCCGCGGTGATCCGCTTCGAAATTCCGAGCACGGCCGCAAAAACAATCAGAAGCGAAACGGCGATCGCCGCGATCTGAAACAGCAGGATACGATTGGTTGCGCGAGAAATACTCTCCTGCGCGGCGAACAGGGATGCATAGATCTCCCGTTCGGGAACGACGATCCCGACCCACATCGTTTCGGACTTGATCGGTCCCGAACTCCACAGATTGGTCGGCTTCAATCTCTTGAGGACAACAATATAGGGAACGTGTTCGCCCTTGTTGTCGAGCATGATATGCTGAATGACACCGTCATTGTTATGGTCTAGAGGTAGTGACGCGATAGCCGGCTGGGTACTTCCCCGCAGAGACCTTTCCAAGCCGGTGACGCCCTGCGTGCCCGCATCGCTCGATGAAGTCAGGCCGATGATCGACTGGCCCGACGGATTGATCGCCACCACGTTGCCAGTCGACATCGTGAGGAAGCCGAACCCGGTTTCAGCGATCTGCACCCTTTCGACGACTTTCGCGAGCTGATCGAGAGTGATGTCTGCTCCCGCCGTACCGGCGATACCGGTGCGATCGCGCGTCCATAGCGGGTGGAAAAAGCTGACGATCAGCTTTCCCGTGATTGCATCGGTGTAAGGCGCTGTCTGGGTAATATCGTCAGGGACCGGACGTGAGGCTGGATCCCTGGCCCATTGCTGCCATGAACCATAGATTCCCGGAAAGAAGAACTCCCAGAATTCCGCCTTGTTGTGGCCTGGATAGAGTCGGTCGAAGGTCTGTGCCTGATCCGTATACGGTACCGTCCGGAAGATCGGCCGTTCTTTTGGACCAATATAGTACATCTGCAGTTTGGAGGACCCGCTGGCCATGAGAGTCGGCGCGACGAGATCGATCACGGTACTGTCTTCTATTTCCTGCTGAACGCTCGGCAGCGGACTGTGGTCGGCGCCCAGCAGGTAGCCCCAGACGCTTACCACGGAAGGCGCGCCCGGCAGATTCTGCGCCCAATCGCCCTGCGCGTTGTAGACAACCTTCACGGAGCCGGGCGCCTCATGCGAAAGCGTGGCTCCGACCTGTTGCTGCCTCCTCGGATCGTCGATCTGGGCCTGCAGCACGCCAGCTAGCGCCTTGACGTCCCCGTGAACCCGATCGAGCAGCAGGTCAACGCTCAACGCCGTCGACTCGGCATAGGAACGAATGTATTCCTGGTTTGCGTTCGTCAGGCCCTCACCGACTTCCGATGTGGCGTCGCGCGACAGCTTTTGAACGTTCCAAAGCGCCAGACCACCGCTCAGCAGGAGGTCGAACAGTACGGCGCCGCCAACGACCAATACGAATTTCGCTCGAAAGGAGCGCAGGCCGAAGCGCGGTGTAGGCTCGTTATCGGCTTTCATTGTGGCCGTCGCCCCGATGCGACCCAGATCGGCCAACCCGCATAACCCTTGGGGTGTAGTGCAGCGAAAATGTGATCCTGGAAGCCCTGCCGGAACCGTGCGACGAACTCCGGTCCGTCACCGCGTCTGGTCGCCATCTCCCCGGCATAGACATCCGCCCAGGCTGCAATGACGTCGGCGAAGTCCTGCGGATCGCCGTCCAGGTTAGTGACCATGAAGGTCTCCACAAGGATGTCTTCGAATCCGGCTTCCACCAGGTATCGCCGACTCTTGGGCCCAAGCTCGACGTCCATCTCGAAATGCCCGAACAGCTTCGCCACCTCGTCGTAGGTCCAGCGAATGCTTTCGGCGCGCGGCTCGCCGAGGCAATGCGAATTCTTTTCGTTGGTGATATAGACCCGACCGCCTGGCTTGCATATGCGGTAGAGCTCCTTGAGGATGAGTTCAGGTCGATTGAAGATTTGCAGGGAATGTCGGCAGGTGACCAAGTCGAATTGCGCTTCGTCGAGCAGCATCTCCGACGCATCGCCATACGTATATTCGATGCCCCGGATGTCGAACTCCCGCATCACTCGTCGAGCATAGTTCAGGCTTGATCTGGAGTGGTCGAGGGCGACGATCCGCGATGGCTGGAACTCCTTCTGCGCGAGCACAGCGAAATCGCCGATCCCGCAACAGATGTCGGCCATGACGATCCCGGGCCTCATCCCGTGTCGCGGCAAGATTGCGCGCTCGTGGCGCCATGTCATCTTTGTCTGAGTACGCAGGATCGGTACGAACCCGCCTTCCTCAAGGAAGCCCTGCCCCGGATAGAATTCGGTGTCATACTCCTCGACGGTGATGTTCGGTTCAATTCCGCTCAGGCGACCGAATTTTCGTGAGGTCCATCCGACGACGCTTGACGTGATGACGACGAATTTGAGATCGGGTCGAGCGCGACAAGCGTCGATGATGATCCTCGAAAAGGTGTGAAACGCAGCGTTGTTCATCTGCGTCAGGCGCCTGACATTGACGTAGAGAACGCCGCGCACACGGCCGATCGCATCGCGAAGTAATGCCATGCTAGGCCCAAGCTCATCGATCGCCTGAGGCCGGACCACTCCCGATATGGAGAACTCCTGGTTGTTCGCGTCGTATTGCGCCTTAAAGCGCGGGAGAAGGTCGTAAGGGCTCAATTTTGCAAGCCCTCGAGCGGAAGATCCACGACAAGCTTGATTGCATCGCCGTCGGCTTCCTCGATCCAGAGTGTCGCGTTGTAGTCGACAGCCAGTTCCAGGAGTATGACCTCGCGGCTCGGCGCGAGATCCCCGGACACCGAATTGAGGTATCGCTCTCTGGCCTCTATTCCTGCAAGTTGCGACACGGCTTCTTCGTAGAATTGGCGCTCCTCCGGCACGCAAGGAAATGTCAACTCGATCCTATCCGTCGCGCCATGGCGAGACACCCTGCATGCCAGTTCGCCGTCGGCATGGCGCGTGCGAAAGGCGACTTCCAGCAATTCGTTGAAGGCGGAGGAAAAGAGATTTGAATGCCGGACCGAGTCAGACCTGTTTTGACTGATCATCCGGGCCATGTATGTCGAGACATAATCGCAGTGTCTCCAAGCGGAGACAAAAGCTTTGATTTCCATGTCGATCTGGATCATGGGTTCAAAGGTCGGTCCGCCGCCAGCCAGGTCAACAGGTCCCATCGGCATCCTCACTTGTTCCATCAGTATTGAACCCCCGCGGGGTGATGGCCTACGCGACGAAAATTTCACCGCCCGTGGTCAGTCAGTCTGGCACTGACTCGAAGAATTGCGCGGTATCCGCCTCGATCATTCTACAAATCTCCACTTCATCGTTAACAAAGGGTTCAAGGCGCTAGAGCGCCCGATTTGATTCCTCCATCGCTCGTACCACCCTCGGCGGGGACCGCTTGATGAAATCGCTGATCGCCTCGGCTCCGAGCGGCCGTCCTAGGTAATTACCTTGCAGGCAATCGCAATTTTCCTTGATCAGCCACCGTGCCTGTGCCGATGTTTCGACTCCCTCGGCAGTGACATTTATCCCTAGGCCGTGCGCCAGATTCATGATCGATCGCACGATCGTTTGGCTTTTGAGGTCGGTCTCCAGGTCCGCAATAAAGTACTGATCGATCTTCAAAGTATCGAAGGGAAAGTTCTTAAGGTAGCTTAAGGATGAGTAGTATGTTCCAAAATCGTCGAGCGAAATTCGTATTCCCAGGACGTTAAGGGTATTCAACGTATCGATATTGTCGGTCGTCTTCTCAAGTAGGACCGTCTCGGTTATCTCAAGTTCAAGTCTGTCGGCCTCGATTCCAACTGCGTCGATGATCTGGGCGACGGTGTCCGTCAGCGAACCGCTAAGGAACTGAGCTGGTGACAGGTTCACTGCGACTGTCAGCGAGGAAGGCCACGTCAACGCCTGGCGACAGGCTTGCTCGAGCACCCATCGTCCAATCTCGTCCATCAGACCGTCGGCTTCGGCGATCGGTATGAACACCTTAGGTGGAATGATTCCGACCTCAGGGTGCCGCCACCGCAGCAGCGCTTCGAAACCGATCACCGACGAGGGAGGCCGAATGAGCGGCTGATACTCCAGATAAAGCTCGCCCCGCTCCAGCGCGGTTCGAAGGCTGCGCCTCAGATTCTCGCGTTGCTCAAGCAAGAGCAGCATCGAACGGTTGAATGTTCGAGCGCAGCCGCGTCCATCTGTCTTGGCCGCGTAAAGGGCAATGTCAGCGGCTTTCATCAACTGTTCGCCATCGGTCCCGTGCTCCGGCCCGAAAGCAATTCCGATACTCGAGCCGACGAAGACGGGAATGCCGTTGATGACGAACGGGTTCTTGAACGCGTCGACCAGCGATCCGGCGAGGCGCTCAGCTTCTGCTGGCTGCTCCTTTCCCAATTGGATGACAGCGAACTCATCGCCGGCATACCGGTACGCGGATTCGCCGTCCTGCAGCGCGTCGCGGATACGACCCGCCGCGAGCTGAAGAAGCGTATCGCCTGCTCCATGGCCGAGCGTGTCGTTGACCGCTTTGAAATCGTCAAGGTCGATCTGCAGCAGGGCGGCTTTCGGCTTTGGTTCGCCGAGGGCCGCCAGTGCTTGCTGCAGCCGCTCGCCGAATCGCCGCCGATTCTGCAGTCCGGTCAACACATCGTGCGTCGCCTGATGGAGCAGAATTACATGCTCTTGCTCCTCCGCTACGCTCCGCCCACCGCGCTCCCTTGATTCGATGATTCCCACACCATTTGCAGTGGCGAAAACGAAAGCGGAGCGCGGCGCTTCGCCCGATGATCGCGGCAAATCGATGCTTGCCGGCGGGCCGCCGTGGAACACACGAAGAAATTCGTCGCGATACTTCGCATCAAGGAAGCTCGGGTAGATCTCCCAAACGGCGGCACCCGGCGCCACCGCGCCTCCGTACACGCCTTTGAGCTTGGCTGCGTAGTGCGTCAGACAGAAGTCGCGGTCATAGAACGACAAAAGTTCGGTCGTGTTCGCCAAAAGGTCAGCGAGAAGCGCCTCGCGGGGACGTGGAACATCACTTGAGGAAGGCCCCTCACTCTCCGTGCCGACGCCTGATGCCTCTGGGTGCAAGTGCCACCTCCATAGGCGGTGCGAATCCACGTCCCCCATTCCAGAAATAGCATAACTGGCAAGCTTGGCAAATTTTTCAATGCGCAGTCTTAACAAGTGCCGCATGCGGCGTAGTTGCAATGTGTGCTCCGCTGTGATTGGCAGCGACAACGATGAACAATCGCAGTTGGTTATTAAATCGGGAATTGTTGCGAATTGGCTATATGATTGATGGCATGGTGGACGCGACACGAAATATTCTGGTCCATGAGGCGGCGTGGCCTTCCCCTGTTTTGAGCCCGCCCCATCTCAACCACCGCCGATCTTGTACTCAGCTTCCGAGCGCTTTGAGCCAACCTTCAAAGGAAGACGCCTTCTCGTGTTCTGCAAGCGAAACAGAGTGGGCGGGGCGCGGTAACACCACAGTACTGCGGCCTTCGCGGGGGCTGTAACCGAATTCCTTGCTGAATGCTCGGCTGAAATTAGCCGCTGAACTAAACCCGAAGGCCTCACCAATATCAACAATTCGCCGGCTGTCCGCCGGATCGCTAAGCGCAACATGGGCTGCCAGAAGTCGGCGACTTTGTATGTAGTGGAGAACACCACCGCTCGGTTCGAACAATTGATAGAGACGAGAGCGCGATACGCCGAGCGCCCGGCACATTGAATCCGGTGTCAGATGAGCCGCATCCAGATTGTTTTGGACGTATCGACGCGCTCGCTCCATCAGCGCGACACTCGCCAATTGTTCGGCGGCCGCGGCATGTTCCGCGGGAGGCGCGAGGCAGGCAATGATCATGCTGCGTGTTGCGTGTACGATGCGGGGCAGATCTTCAGCCGTGAGACTGCGCAGTCTTGCTTCGATGCTGTTGACGTAGTCAACCAAGAGGTTGGCAAAGTTGCCGGACAGAATTGAATTGTTCTTTGCGTCGAGGGTTGACGCCGCATCAGAGAACAAATCACGCGGCATATACAAAAAGAGACTTTCCGAGTCCGTTACCCTCCCGCGAAACGGGTAGCCAAGCGATCTGATCTCCAATTTGCCCGAGTGGTTTTCTGCAACGCGGCGATCGACCTCCGTCCACGACCGGCCAGTTCGTGGCAAGACGATATACCAGTGATCGATCGAACTGGATCGGAGCTTCGCGGCGGAACGCAAGTAGCTATGTGCCGGCGCGCGCTGTTGAACAATCAGCATGCCACCGAGATTCCAGGCTGTGTGGTCGGCGGGAAAACCATCGTTCAGCGATTTGTCATCCGGCAACCTGACCTCGACAAGCGGCGCCATGTGCGCTTGCCAAGCGGCGAATTGGTCCCCTGGCGCCAGTTCGAGCGTTGAAAAGGGCAGAGGTTCGAGCGCCGGCGCGAGTGATGGAGCGTCCCCATTGTGGGGTTGACCTTCGCGTGGCCAACGACGTCGGTCACGGTCTCGCGGCTGCCTCGCAGGGGCCTCGTCTTGCCTCTTAGTGTCCATCGCGTGGTGCCATATCCGAATCGGGTATGCCCCATGCCCCTCTCAATCATGTGGTGTACTTTCAGGCATCTGGCAAGACTGGCGGAACTCGAGCCGACCGAAACGGCGATCACGCTGGATTACGGCAAGAAAATGCATTCCGAGATAAGTTTCTGGATAGGAAGATAACGACATTCTTCAACCTGATGCGTATAAAATCTGGCATCGTGAAATAGCAGTTGAGAAGCCCACCGAAATGAACGCGAAGCTCAACAGCGAAGATCGTCGCGAGATAATTCTTGATGGATACCGTGACAACGGGCCGTTGAAAATTATTGCGGAAAAGATCGGATGCTCACTGGCGAGTTTGAAAGTCACCGCCAGTAAAATGGTCTGCACTCGAACTCGAAAGAAGCGGCGGAATTTCGGCGCGGACTTCACGTCCGGAAGTGCGCGCTGATTTTGGAACTATTAACAGAGAAAGCATTAGGCAGCAGGTAAACTGATTCCAATACACTGTGGGCGATATTATCGCTTAAGCATCCCATCGCGTCTCCGGTTCATCAGCAAAAAGCCCGCCGCAAAGCATGGGGGCGGGCCTGAAAGGTTTGCACAGATGCTGCGTCGGCGTTTCAATCCCACCTGCCTGAGCCCTCACGATCTGGCTATTTGCGAACGCGTGTTCGATCAGGTCTGCTCGGATGAGAATTTCGACCCTTTGGACCCGGACACCGAAATCTTGGCGGTGATGGTTGTGGCCATTTTTCGAAATGCTCACACCAGCGAGCGCGAACTGCTGGAGGCGGTCAGGTCTCGTCGGCAAAAGGCTGCGGCAACCGGACATTAGTATATGTCGCCCAAAAGTGCGCGCGTCGCATGAATCCGTTCAGTCGCGACGCGCTTGTCTTATCACCTTATTTGCCGAAGAGGCGAGACGGGGCGAGGGCGCTGGAATTCACCATCCTTACGTCTGCGCGAAGGGGAGAGGCGAGAGGGGCGGTCTGGTCGGAAATCGATCTGGACGGAAGCTATGGTCGCTTCCTGCGGCCCGCAGGAAGTCAGGTAAGGCGCACCGCGTGCCATTATCAGATCGTGCCGTCGAAATACTGCGCGACATGAAGAACAAACACATTTCCGATTTTGTATTTCCGGCCAGCGTCCGCGCTCGCCGCTTAGCGACATGACTCTCGCCAAGCATTGAAAACGGCAGGCGGCGGCGACTTCACAGTTCATGGAATGCGCAGCGCGTTCCGAGATTGGGTGTGTGAGGAAACGGACTATCAGACCGAAGTTGCTGAGGCAGCAACTTGCGCACGCTACTGGCACCGCAGCCGAGCGCATACCGGCGAGGCGACGCCTAGGATAAGCGGCGCAAGATGATGGCGGATTGGGCAGCATATTGTGCCAGCTCCGCATTATAGCATGCCAACCTTGCTCATTTAGCTACTGAATCTTATGTCACCCGTAGCAGCAACCTAGTGCTGACGTGCGGCCCGTTGGTCGCCTGCAGGATGGCCAGACCAGCATCCCGCCGCTCCCATGTGGACGATGACGAAACCTCCCAGCTCTTTCAAATCAGCAGTTGAACCGCGTCCGAATCTGTCGGGCTGCGAGGAGGAACCATGAACGATAACTCGCCCACACTTGTGTCCTTGAATGACGCCGCGAAGATGACGAGCATGAGTCGAACGATGGTCAACAGATATCGCGCCGAAGGCCGGTTTCCGGTTGCGGTCTCACTCGGCGACCGCCGCGTCGCCTTTGTTCACTCAGAGCTCACCGACTGGATTGCAGCGAAGATCGCGGCGAGGGCGGCTTAACCCGCTGCCTTCAAAACCACCGCGGATCCAACCGCGGCAACTTCAAAAATGGAACCACCAACTTGCACATATTGTCAATTAGACCGGAGCCGCCTGGCGCCGGGAGCGTCATCGCGCGCTATGATATTTCGCTAACCGATGCCTGCCGATTGTACGGCATGAAGCTTGTTGAGAAGCCCGACGGCCGACGCATGACGTACCGGCCGCAATCAGGCGGCCTGCACGTCGCGACCTTGGCACCAGCATTCGCAGAAGAAATCACGTGCGCCGCTGGCGTAGCCCTTGGAGGCTTGAACGCCCATGAGGATCTCAGATACCATACGCTCATCACGACGAGTTCCCGATCACTTGGGCGACTTGGCTATCGAATGCCGGCATTGTTGTGGCGTGACGTTCGACTCCGCAACCTTCGCCGTCGAGGCCGCCGTTCGAGGTGAGGGCGTCGTTTTGGGTCGAACCATGCTGGTCGCGGCTGACCTTGCCGCCGGCACACTTGTACGTCCCTTTGAACTCGCCCTCGAGGCCTCGTCAAAATACTTCATCGTCTACCCGCCCCGCGCCATTGCCCAGCGGAAAGTCAAAGCGTTTCGGGATTGGCTGTTTGCTGGGATGGATCCAAACGACGGCCCTTATGGCAAGACTGAGATGCGCCCAAGAAGAGCCACCAGTTCCGCCTGACGTTTCGTTTCGGTCTTGGCGAATAGCGAGGCAAGCTGGGAGCGGATCGTGGTGCGGCTGAGGCGCCAACTGCGGGCGATCTCCAAAGGCGCATCGCCCTGAGCCAAGCGCAACGCGAGGTGCGTTTCCGCGCCCGTCAAGCCAAACATCTTTTGCAGTGTCTGAGGATTTGGCCCCGACCTGTTCTCGCGGTCCAGTAACGCCACAATGCTCGTTTCGTCAGGAGCGATAAACCCGTTCTCGTTCAATATCACCGGCCTGTCGGCGCTGCTGCGGATCACCACCCATGATAGTGAGCCCGGCAGGAAATGGGCCGGAACATTCGCGATCAGCCGCCTCAAGGCCACTGAAAGGCCGCTGGCCGTATCGGCTACTTCGCCCTGGCGCTCCAGAGTGGTTTGAGCGGCTGCGTTCCATTCGACCACTTTCCTCTCGCGGTTCAGCACGAGATAGCCGCAGCCGATGCGATCAAGCATGCCGGTTATGGATTCCAGACTGCGTGCTCTTGGCTCCCCGACCCCTGCGCCCAGTCGATCTGATGCACGATCTGAATAGGCATAATAGGGCCGCTTCGTATGGGCCTCGCGGTCATACTTGATCCTCATCACAATGGATCGGTTGCCCGCTGCAGCTTCAGTGTGTCTATCGATCAGAGTCATTTTCTACCCCTACCCAAAGTTTCACCAGTCTGAAGCAAGTTATTCGGGATTTACAGAAAGTCTTTAAGCGACAATATCGTTTCAGATGGTGTTGTAACAAGTTACTCGGTACCTGATGATTTCACCGTTAAGACCCCAAAGTTTGCGCGCAATCGCGACATTTATACTATTTATGGATCATTAACTGGTGGCAATCTTCCCATTTATGTTCCGGGATATAAAAGCCATGCCGAAATTCGGCCGCCTCCTTCGGGGTTCGAGTGCAACCGAATTTACTGGTGCGTTAAACTCGCCAGTGAGCATCCGATCGTGGCCGCAAAATGTTTCAACGGTTCGTTATTAACGTATCCAGCTAGCATTACCTTGAGACGGGCTGCGCTTTTGAGCTTTGGGTTATTTCATGGACATCCTCAACTACGCTTTCACAATGCGCGATTCTATACGCACCAAGTTTAAGATTGTCGTTAGCTTCGCATCCAGAAACTTGTCTCGGGATGCATTTCTTAAGATTTCTTCATACCGCCAAGCTGCCGGTAGTATTCCTGCTCACCTATTTCCGACACCAGACAGCCCTCCCACGACCCCGCAAAGCTATGTATCTCGCCGCCACTTGGCGGTAGCGTATCTACGAAACGCAGGCATGGCATTGTTCTTTCTGCCCAGTCGCCCGTACGCCACGCTGCCTAGGTGGCTGTTACCTGATACATGACTTGTACAGGGGCCTGGCCATAAGGCCGTAGCCTTCCGTCGAACGACTGGCCACCGCCCAGCCGAGGATCGCACCTTCGACCGTCTGGAGGTGCCGACAACGCGGACGCCGTGCCGCGGCTCCCGAGTGCCGCCCCCTGGCTATGCACAGGCTTCAGGTATCTGCTGCCATGCTGTTTCTTCGGCCCTTGTCCAGCCGCGGCTTGTCCATGAGCCATGCGAAACTACCTGGCCGTTCGGACTGCTCACTCTCCGATGCGACGTCCTTCTCGCGTCAAAGCCAGACGGCAAAGATTGACGGCCCTTGGCAAATGGAAGACAGTCCTTAAGCTGCAACTAATATCATGGCGGCTCCGGGCCAATGCCCGGCGCCAATCGAATAACGTCCGAAGATCTGAGCGCAGCGCTTTTTCTGGCATGCGAAATGTTCGTCGTGAGGCGGGGCCATGAAGTCCGACCAGGAATTATTCGCGAAAGGTCTCGCAACATACCAGAAGGTTGTCGCGGCGAATTACATGGCGCACAGCGAGGTCTACCAAATGCTGCGCCAAGTTCTGCTAGATGAGGCTTCCGACGGCTTCGTGTTCGCCGATCTGGCCTGCGGCACCGCTCCTGGTTCGGCAGCCGCACTGGCCGGCAACAACGTCGCACGCTACATCGGCATCGACATATCCCAACCGTCGCTCGACGTGGCGAAGGAAGCGCTTGCCCCTCTCACCTGTCCGGTCGAACTGCGTTGCGGGGATTTCGTCGTGGCGATCGATTCCTGGAAGGGCCCGCTCGACGTGGTTTGGATTGGCCAGTCCCTGCACCACCTCCTTGCGCAGGATAAGGTGGCCCTTATGCGCAAAATCCACAGCCTGCTGCCACCAGGTGGCCTTTTCTTGATCTGGGAGCCGACGTGCCTCGAGGGCGAGGACCGCGAGGGATGGATGGAGCGATTTCATCATATGCGGCCGGATTGGGCAGCGATCTCCGACGAGGAGTTCGCCGCCTTCGAGAGCCACAGTCGAACGTCCGACTATGCCGAGACGGCCGCGACTTGGATTGGCATGGCCCGGGATGCTGGCTTCAGCACTGCGAACGAACTCATGACGGTGCCGAACAAACTGGCACGCGTCTACCGTTTCCGTCACTAGTTTCGACAAAACCGGTGCATTTGGACCTCGGCATTGCAGCACTTGAAGGCGAGTTCCGTTCCTCGAGGTCCGGAATTGAGCGCATGGAGGATCGGTGATGATTGAAACGGATCACCTGACCAGTCGCCCGACTATGTCCCCTTCGTGACCCAAAGCGGTCATTGCCGCTGCACGGCGGCAACGTCGCTAGAAGGATAGGGAGCGGACCTTCAGGTCAGACGCATTGCATCGCCAATGCAACAGCCAGATAATGTTCGCCTTGCGCCGAGCTGATGAAATGGAATGGGCTGTGGGTGCGTCCCTTTACGAGCCGGTGAACGTCTACAAACCTCAGGGACCCTATATTGGTGTCGTTGACGGTCCGTTTGAGTATCTGACGGTAGCAGGAACAAAACTTCCGCTGCCATTCACCACTCGGATGACGGTGGTGCGCCTATCGAACGGCGATCTGTTCCTTCATTCGCCCATTAAGTTTGCTTTGACGGTGGCCAAAGAGTTACGGAACTTGGGCAGAATTCGCCATCTCGTTTCACCCAACCAGTTTCACTACGCTCATATCGGTGAGTGGTCGAAGGCTTTCCCTGAGGCAATAACATGGGCATCGCCCAGAGTCCGGCAAAGAGCACGCGCACGGCACGCAGATGTGACGTTCGCACGAGATTTGGAGGCCGATCCTCCGGAGGAGTGGCGGCGGGACATGGATCAGACACTGTTTCCCGGTGGCTACTTTAAAGAGTTCATATTCTTCCACCAAGCTTCAAAGACGCTGATCCTTACAGACACGATCATCAATCTCGAATTGGACATGATCGATGAGCCTTGGCGCACGATGGCCAAGCTGACTCGGATGGCTCACCCGCATGGGCGGACCTTCTTTGGCATGCGGCTGCCAATTCTCCTCAATCGGCGGAAAGCACAGGCAGTAATATGCAAGCTCCAGTCGTGGCAGCCGCGGCGGGTGATTCTCAGTCACGGCCGCTGCTTTGATGCGAATGAAGACGAGATTGTCCGTAGAATATTCGGAAAGTCGGGTTGGTGACGCAGTGGCTTTGGGAGGCCAAATGTCCATTTTGGGTCGGCTCCGGCCGCTCGGCCTCGATCGCTTGCAACGACCGCTCCTAGCGATGCCTGCTCGTTCCGCTCGACGAGACAGACGGCAGAGAACCACCCAACCAAGCCGTTTGACCCGCACTGGCGGCTGCTGAGTAGGCGAAGTCCGCATCGCCTCGATCGCGCCAGCGAACGAACCCGCTCGCGGGAGGGGCGCGGGGTTTGAGGCGTGAGCTTCGTTGGCAGCGTCGGTGAGGCTTTAATCGATCAGGGGTGACGGACGGC
>NZ_JAMYOX010000055.1:0-28554 GCF_040320025.1 Mesorhizobium sp. M0808 | reverse complement strand
ACCCAGACCCTCGAGCGCATCGCCAATGGCTGGCGAAACAGCGATATCGAGGCGCTCATGCCTTGGAACTACCAGCGCTAAACGGCATCAGCTACGCGCTTACCAAAGGCCGTCATGCCGCGCTCAAGCATGAGCTTGAGCGCGAACAGGCTAGACCGTCCCTCGTAGAGATCGGCGTCAGGTTCTGCCGTGATCTGCGAGCCCGGGGCAAGCCTGATCACGGCAGGCCCGCCTACAAGGCGTTTCGCGACAGCCTGTACGAGAATGACTGATGTTCATCGACGCCTCGGCCCTGACGGCGCTGATGATCAACGAGCATGATGCGCGCGAACTCCTGGCCGGGACCCGGCGCGGCTGAACGGTGTTGAACCGGACTTTACTTGGCTGGCCACGGTCCAGATTGGATCACGTTCAAGAACCTAAAATGCGGCGGGCTTGCTTCGGACGGTTAAGGCCAGGAGCGCCTCCGAAAGTCGTTTCTTCGCCCGCTCCACCCCGTTCTCGTCGATTGCCTCAACATCGAGGAACAAGTCGAGGCCAGTCGCGTGCTCGCTGATGACCTGAGGGCGCTGGGCGAGTTCACCCAGAAGGCCCTCGACTTCGTAGGGGACAACCTCCCGGCTTATCCCCTTCATGGCAATCGGTGCTAATGGACGCGCCCGGACAAGGTCGCGCACGAGCGCGTAAGTCTCATAGCTGAGGCAGATGCCGCCGGGCTCGGCAATCGACTGCAGACGGGCCGCCAAGTTCGCTTCGGCTCCGATGATGGTGTAGTCCATCCGATCATCGGAACCGAAGTTCCCAACATTGCAATAGCCCGTGTTGATGCCCATGCGAGCTCGGAAGGGCCGTTCAACTCCGCGGTCACGCCACACCCTGTTTAACTGCTCCACCCGACGCTGCATGTCGACAGCCATGCGCAAGCAGGCTCTCGCGTCTTCCTCGATGCCTTGCGTCTCGGGGTCTCCGAAGAACACAAGAAGCGCGTCGCCGATGAACTTGTCGACGGTGGCGCCGTGTTTGAGCGCGATCGTCGACATCTCGGTGAAGTACTCGTTGAGGAGAAGCGTCAGGTCCTCGGGCTGGAGCCGTTCCACGATCGCGGTGAAATCCTTGACGTCGGAGAAAAAGATCGTGAGCTTCTTGCGCTCGGTCGCGATGGTGACGTCCTTCTGGCCGCTGAAGATGCTTTTGTAAATTTGAGGCGAAAGGTATTTGGCGATCTTCAATGAAATCGCGGCCAGGAAGTCGTTTGCCTCGGAAAGCTCCTTGTTGATGCCCTGAACCAACGTGGACTGCCGACGCTGCAGGAGAATGAACGTCAGGCCCGCCGCCGCTGCGAAGCCGAAATATAGAAGCAGATACTTGAAGGTCAGCACGTTCGCAGCGATAGGCTGATTGACTGATATCTCCTGGATCCCTCGGACATCCCCTACCTTCCAGTCCGTCTTGGGGCTGTCCGGGTGTGAGTTATGGCAGGTCACGCAGACTTGTCCCATTACAACAGGGGCCGCGGCGCGGACCTGCCGGTCAAACAGTGAACCCGAGACCTCGATGATCGGCTCCTTCGGGTTGGCGCGCAAAGCCAAGATTGCATTCCGCTCGAACGCATCGAGCTGGTGGGGCGCGCGACCTTTGAAGGGCAGATCCGAGACGAACCGATATTTGACCGAGCCGTCATGAGCGCTGATGCGCTTGCCGAGTTCGATCGAGAGGGTTGCTGGAATAGGGATCGCACCTGGCACGTCCCGGTAGTTGTGCGTCGCAGTCACGGCGCCGTTAGCTTGCAGCACGCGTCCCACGACGTCGCTGCCGTAAAATCCGCGCATTTCGTCGATGATGCGGCTGATTTCGCTGGCTTGCCTGCGCAGCATCCGTTCCGACAGGTCTCGGAGATCGAGCCAGGCTGCGACGGGCAGACCGATAAGGCCGATGACCACTGCCGCCACAAGGAGCGGTCCCATGGTGCGCTGCTGGCGCGCAATCTGTTCACCCAGTCCAGCCATTGTGCAAGCGCCCGGCCGTCATTAGTATCTGAACTATAGCTCATTCCCGGCACGGTACCAGAGTCAGTCTTGGCTCGATGAAAACACGTCAGCCCTGCAACGTCGGACCGACCTGGAGCGATTGTTGCTAAGCCCGACCCTCACAGCGGATTTCGCATTCTGGCGCTAGACGGACAGTGAATCAGTGAAGGGATGTCGCAAAGTCGGTTGTGGCCCGGAATCCGCTCCGCGATAACTGCTCAGCGGTCAAGAATTCACCTCTGGCAAGGTTGGGACTTCTGCGCTCGGAGAGCGCGTCGGAGAAGAAAGTGTCCCGCAAAACGTATCCGCGCGTCGGTCGCACTATGGAATGGGACACCGCGGCGGGGTGACGCGCGCTGCTGGCAGCATGACGCGCACCTGAATGGTGCGCCGCTCGCCTGCGGTAAGCGCAACCAGAGCGACGACGAGGATTTCGCCAATTCGCATTTCGTTGCCAGCGGCAAGGCTGCCACAGTCGCTTAGCCACCATGATTGACATCCCGGCTCGTCGCCCGCGCAAATGACGCTGTCGCGTACGCGACGCCTGAGTGAAGCACTTATTTCAGCCGAACCCTTGTGGCTGGAGTAACCATCCGGTGTGGCTCGTGGCATAGGCGGTTTCGCGTGTCAGACTGCTTGCATGGAGATCGACACCGACAAGATCGACGACGCCGTTCTGGGCCTGCTTCGGCTGACGCTGCATGAAGAGAGGCGCGCCTGGAAGGGTTTGGATTGGAATGCTCTGGATCGCTTGCACGAGAAGGGGCTGATCGCGAATCCGGCAAACAAGGCGAAGTCAGTGGTTCTGACAGATGAAGGACTGCGGCGTGCTGAGGAGCTATTCCGAACCCTGTTCACTCGCCCGGCGCCCTGAGCCAGAGCGCGGGACGGGCGCCTGCGAGCTGATAGCGCACATGGCTGAATTTCGACACCGGCGGCGCGCTGACCGCAGGCGGGACGGCCAGTGCTCTCGCCGTACGGCCAAATTCGTCTACGCCAACGGGCGCATCCAACTGTTAAGGCAGTGGCAGAGAACACCGCAGCCGCGGCCCTCAATGTCAACGGCATTGGCGCGAAGTCCATCCGCAAATGCTTTCTGCCGGCGAATCGGCGTTGCCCGGGCCGAGTTGCAGGCAGGCAGCGGGTCTGCGCCCGCTGCTGGCACATGGGATGTTGAAGAGGCAGATTACCGCAAGCAATGTGTCATCATGGCTGCGGATTTCCGAAGGCAGGTTTCTCAAGCACGAGCACATGACTACCAAGAGGCGATGTGTGAGTGCTCTTCACCTGGAACCCCTCGTCAGAAAGCGTTTCGATGAATTCGCCATCCGTTCCAGGCGGAACGCGGGCAACGACGTTTGAGGTGCGCCTCACAATATTGGAAAGCACCCTTCGCGCCTTGCCTGGGCCGATGTTGCGCTGCATGTGCTGATAGACGGCCAGCAGCAGGACGATATCGTATTTCGGTAGAAGGATATTGCCGAGGCGCCGGCTGCCGAGATTCAGGCGATCGAACCGGGCATGTACCGGGGAGCCGCTCAATAACATTTTTGCAGTCTCGATGTGCGGCTTGGCGATGTCTATCCCGTGGATCGAGCTGGGTTTCAGCTTGGATATCTCATAGGCGACAACACCCATATTGCAGCCAACATCGAGAATGGATTTTCCGGCGTAGTCGACCTTTGCGGAGAATAGTCCGTCAAGTCTGTCGTCCCACGTTCCGGCAAAACCCCTTTTGAATCTTGACCACCACAAATTATCAGCTCCTTTGGGAAGAGCCCCCTTGAGCGCCTCCTACCACGAGAGAATTAATGGTCGATACCCTTTCAACTGGAATTGATCACATTGACGAACCAAGGCAGGGACGTGTGCGGCCGCGTCACAACCCCATCACCTTGAGTGCCGCGGGAACCGCATAGCGGCTGCCGTCATAGCGCATCCGGTAGGTCCGCTTCACAGGCTTGCCAGGATGGGACTGGCATTCGCCATTCTGGTCGGGGGAGGGATTGTCGGTATCCGTCCGCTCGACCGCAATGATGTCATGATAGCCGTGGTGGCGCGCCGGGCTCATCGTCAGCCTGACCTGGCTGGAATGGAAGGATCCGGCGCAACTGGCATCGCCTTCGCCGCCAGTGCCGGCCACCACGAGACCGTCGAGCACCACGCGCAGCGCACCGCCGGCGAGGGCATAGAGCCGCAGGTCGGTTTCAGTGAAGGGATTGGCCTGAGAATGGTTTGCCATTTCGATGCGCAGGCCGAAGGCGGTGACCTCAGGGGCCATTGCATAGCGGCCGGTGTCGAATTCCACCTTACGGATCGCGATGGCATCATCGGTCATCAGTCCAGGCTGGAGCAGGCGCTGGCGCACACGCAGCGTATTCCTGTCGACGACCAGAAGCTCGATATCGCCGACATGCAGGTCGTCGCCGTTAGCGCTGTCAATCAGCGGTACCGCGACCAAAAGCAGGTCGTCATGAGCCGGCCAGATCTTGCAGGCCAGGCCGAATGGCGCATCGCTCTCCGGGAGCGTCGAGGCGATGCTGGTATGGGGTTCAAGCGTGAACGAGGTGCCGTCGGCGCTCTTTCGGGCCTTGGGATAGGCCTGCTGCACCAGCGCGGCGGCATCGCCGCAATCGCCCGCCGCGGCCTTGGCGGGCGACAGGCTGGTCAGGCAGAGGAAGAAGACAGGCAACAGGATTCGCATGAGGTTCTCACGTCACAGCGCGGATGCGGGCAGGCATGTCTACGCGAGATTGCTGGCGGCGCACAGGGGTGCGCGGAAAGTGCGGCTAACGAGGCCTCGATGAACTGCTGAATCGAGAGAGCTCGTTTGAGTCCCCTACGACGCATGCCCCCAGCGCTGAACCCGGTCATCCACGGACCGACTGTACTGGCAGATCAAGATGTGTGGCGGGGTCGGCCGCGGATCGAGCCCTTGTACCGCCCATGAACCGTTTCACATCGGCCTCCCTCCAAAGCCGGGACCAGGCGCATTTGTCGCCAAGATAATCTCGACTAGAGGATTGCCTCTGGCGTCGGCAGCCTGAAAGAAAGCAAAGGCGCTCGCTTCCTTTCGAAGATGTAGGAGCTCGGCCTCCATACCCCTCGACCGAATTCCGTTAACGGGGCCAGTGCGCGGGTGCGGGCTGAGAAATGGGGTGCCGCTAAGGGGTTCGGAGCGACCGCTCGGCACACAAGGCCGGGATACTGGCGACCCTATGGCGCCTTGGAAAAGCAGCACTGCCTCGGCGCGACCCCGGTTTGATCCGTCGTTGTGGCTGGGCTGCTTGGCTCGTGGGTTTCGCGCGCACGACCGAGCGGAGCGACCAACGCGATGACGAGGATTCGCCAACCTGCATTTCATCGCCAGCGGCAAGGCCACCATCCGCGCTTAGCCAGCCTGCTGGACCCGCTCCCGGGGTCATCGCCCGCGCTATTGACCCAGCCGCATAAAAAGCATCCTGCCGCAGAATAGCTGATACGCAGTGGCGATGATCAGCTCTTTTGCTGGTCAGTCCAATTACCGGGATCCCAATCCCGAATTCAAAAGGCGATCTTCACACCCAGCTTGCCGCTGACGGTTGAACTGTCTTGAGACCACTTACCGCGAATTTCGCTGCTGAGCATTATCGATTGAGACATTTTCAGGTTGAAGCCGGACGACAGTGCAGCCGAAAAGTCCGCGTCGTCAAAGTCACTCTCTCTACCGTCGGCGCTTGCCGTGTTGGAATAGCCGAAGCGCTCCTGGATATCCAATCGCGCATAGGGGCTGATCACCATGCCATTGCCGAGCAGAAAATCAGCGTAGACTCCAGGTTCGAATTTGACTGCGCCAAACGACAACCGGCTCTTTCCATAGACAGTGTCAAAGCTGTCTGTGTATCCATCGCCGGTAAAGATGACGCCCAACAATCCGCCGCGGATGTCGAGTCGCACCCGATCGGTCAGGTTGAAGATGCGACCAATTGAGCCTGTCAGTGCATAGCCCTGTGTGTCGTAGCTGCCGAAAGTGCGTCCCGCCCTTTCGATGTCGGTGTTCCCAAGGAACGCAGATGCTGCCACGAGCGCATAACTTGTGCCGCGTCGAATGAGCCCGTAGCCGCCGAACATCCCACTTCTGTTGGTTGCTTCACCCTCCCCGATGAACCCGAATGCGTCGGAATCGACTTTGGCCGAGGCATACCCGGCGAACAGGCCGAGGTTCAGCCCATGCTCGCTGCCGAATCCAAAACGCTTTGCGGCATTGAAGTCGACGCTGATGGCAGCGGAGAATTCATCTACGCGGAAGCTCGGCCCATCAAGGACGCCCAAGCTATTCGAAATCGAGAAGCCGTCATGTTCAGTGCGAGCCAACTGACCGGAAGCGAAAACACCGAACGGCGTCGACTGAGCGAGCGGAACCCCGTTCGCAAGGCCGACGTCCGCTTCGACTACGCTGTCAACTACATCACCAAGCGCCCCCAAAGACGTGTCGACAATTACGCTGTTGGTCGCACCTCCAAGATAGCAGTTCGTGTCCAGAAAGATGCCCTCACTGTCGATAATGCAGGCGCTTGCCTGAGAAGGCAGTAAGATCAATGCAGCGGCAAACGAGAACATGCCCGCTGCGCATAAGCGCCGAGCGAAGCTTTCCTTCATTGTCCTTTCCCCTCTTAACTACAAAGCTAATGTAATAAGGGATGCGATACGCAGAAGATTCTCAATGCAATATCTGGCTGTGGCAGCGTGGGTGCAACATATTGCACCGGCGCTGGCAAGAGTGTAGCAGGTTCTCGCCGCTCGGGATATGGGTTTTGTACATTGCTCGATTTCTGCTTGCTAGAACCTGCGGCGGAGCTTGCCGACCGGATCTGTCGATTGCACGCGCCAGCGCTACTTTGTCGGATGATCACTGCGTCAAGAAAGCGGGCTAGCACCACCCTTGCGCTTTCTTTGAGGTGATTTCTGGTGTAAAAAAACCGCTGCACTCCGAGACATAAGTTTCACGCGCAAGAGTAGCGTGAGCCGGTTCGACACTTCGACGACTCTGAGATTGTCGCATGCTGAAACGAGCCTGTTACATGACCCACAGTCCCTTCCTGCGCATCATAATGGTTCTGCTGGTGGCACTGGTTGGATCGGTACGCGCTCAAGCGGCGGTCGAAGATGAACCAACGCCACAGTCAAGCAAGCGGCTCGCCATTGTCATCGGCAACTCCGATTACCAAAGTGTTCGTCTCCCACACTTGCCCAATGCGGTGAACGACGCCACAAGGCTTTCCGAAAGCCTGGGAAGGCTGAATTTTGATGTGCTGCTGGGAGTGGATCTCTCCCTTGCCGGTTTCGGCAGGCTCTTTCGCCAGGCCGATGGCAAGCTTGTGGGCGCCAGCGCGGTGCTGATTTTCTACGCCGGGCATGGCGTGCAGCTTCAGGGCGAGAATTACCTGCTGCCGGTCGACACGCCCGATCCTGAAACCATCGGGGAACTGACTGCGAAAGCAATCAAGCTCAACGACCTGATCGCACGATTCTCAAGTCGGGAACGGCAGACCTTCATTTTCCTCGACGCGTGCCGAAACAACCCGATGGGCAAAGGCCCAAGTGTAATGGATGGGCTTGCGCAGGTCGAAGTGGGCGAAAACACGTTTGTTGCCTTTGCAACCCAGCCAGGCAACATCACGGCGGACGGCTCGGGAGACAACAGCCCGTTCACCACAGCCCTTTTGAAGAATGTCGAGATCCCAGGGCTCAGCATTTCGGACATGATGATCCGCGTGCGCAACGAGACTGAAGCACTCACTGTCGGTCGTCAGGTCCCGTGGGATCAGTCCAACCTTCGCGAGCAGTTTTACTTCACCGAGCAGCAAGTGCTCGACCCGGCTCAGTTGAGCGCCAGCTTGTCGCGCATCCTGTCGGATCCTGTCGCGAAGCAAAGACTCCAGGTAGAACTTGCTTCCAACGACTTGCAGACTGCGGTGATTATCGTGGGACAGACTTTACGATCGCTGGAGGCTTCGGCGCCATCCGGCGCGTCAGCCGATGCGGTTGGTACGGAGATTGCCAGCCTCGAAGGGGCCCGGAAAAGTGTGATCTCCGGTCTCGAAACTTTGATCGTTGGCACGCAGGCTGGTGCAACGAAGCCTGAAAAACAAGCCGAGCTCGTACGCAGTGTCCAGACAGAATTGCGCCGCCTAGGTTGTTATCGAATGACCGTCGACGGAGATTGGGGCAAGGGCTCGCTCCATGCTCTCAGCACGTATTACAAGAACACCAAGCGAATAACGTCGGCCACCGAGCCGACCGTTGAACTTCTGGGGGAGCTCTTTTTGCACTCCGGCCGCGTCTGCAAAGACCCTGTGACCGTACCGCAGAGGCCCAGGCGAGCAAGTGCCGCCTCAGATGTTGCGCCCGTGCGGAAAAAGGGTGCTCCCAGCCGAAAAAATCCCAGAAACTCGCAGCCGCAATCCTCGCCTCCCGCAGCTGCTCCTCCCGATATCAATGGCGGAATTGGGATTGGCGGCGTTTTCTAGAGAAGCCATTGTTCCACGCGTACCCTTCTTGTCACGCGACCACAGCATGGCGTGATTTGGGCCCGCCTGCCGCAGCTAAACAACCTGGCTCGTACCGATCGCTGTTCCGGCGATCCGTTCCGCGTATATGAACGCGATTGTCTGGTGAGGTCTTCCGGACCGGAGAAGGTTGGATACGAGTTCCTCCCCCTCCGCCATACACTCGGACCCAACAATCTTGCCTCGGCTCGATGGTGCACGAACCGCGCAGAACCGCCGGGCTTTTCAATTCTAGCTGCCGGGACAATCGTCAAAATGCCGCTTCGCTGGGCAACGGGAACGAGTTTGCTTACGACGGCCCCCGTAGTGCTCAATCCGGTCGACTGTACTAGCCGAGATATGGTTTGGCGCGGGCGCGGTCCAGCTCTGTGTCGCCGTGAACTGTTCGTTACCCGGATTTGATCCGTCGCTGTGCTTGAACTGGCAGGCTCGTAAGTGGCGCGTGGCCGACCGAGCAGAGCGCCAGGGATCGGAAGAGCACGCCTGGAGGTGTGACAGACGTTGCAGACACTCGGTCCCTGATGTAATTTAGCATTCGATCAAGTGAGGAATATGCCCGCTGTCGCGACGGCTTTTCTCTCTTTCTGTCTCGGCAGATTGCATGCTCTCTGACGGACCTTGCTACCACATGCTGTGTTCTTGTGGGCGAGGCAATAGCGTTCAAGGGAATTGCCATGCTCCGACTTTGCGGAATCATCGCAGCCTTCCTCCTCGCGAGCTTCACGACCTTTGAGGCTAGCGCCGACCGAAGGGTCGCCTTTGTCATCGGCAACTCGGAGTACCGACAATTCCCGGCACTCAAAAACCCGGCCAGGGATGCCGAGGACGTATCGAAAACGTTTCGACTGGCCGGTTTTGAGGTCTTCGTCGCAAGCGATCTGACCAAGCTGCAGTTCGAGGAGCAGTTTCGCAACTATCTGGCCGCAGTCGACGGCGCCGACCTAGCCGTCGTCTACTATTCCGGTCACGGCTTCCAGATCGGCGGCGAAAACTTCCTGATTCCGGTCGATGCCTCCTTGAAGCAGGCGGCAGACATCGAAGTCCAGGCCATCAAGCTCAACGATGTGCTGGAACAGTTGCGTTCGAAATCGAAGATCCAGGTGATCATCCTCGATGCCTGCCGCAACAATCCGTTCCCACGCAAGAATTACTGGCTGAGGGACCAGCTCATTACTGCCGGCAACGCCGGGCTCGCACAGGTGAGGAGCTCGCTGAACACCCTGATTGCGTTTGCCACCGAACCCGGGGCGGCGGCTTATGACGGCGCCGGCGAACTCAGTCCGTTTTCGGCAGCGTTTTCCCGTCGCGCGCTGGCCCCGAACCAGGAGATCCGCACCGTAATGGCGGCGGTGCGCCGCGATGTGGTGGAAGCCACAAACGGCCTCCAAGTTCCCTGGGAGAACTCGTCGCTGATCGACGAGGTCGTGCTAATGCGCCGCAGCAATCGCCCCTCGCTGCCGCCGGTGCTGGAGAAGGTCGTGCTGTCGGGAGTGGGACCCGTCGGCTTGGGCCTGCCCGAACCGATCGACGTCGACGGCGGCACGATCACATTGAGCATCGAAAGACCGCCTGCCTTGGGGCGCCTGATGCTGGACGGCAAGCCTGTCGAGGTGGGCGTGCCGATCCAAGGCAAGGACCTGCCCCATTTGCAGATGGATGTTCCCAAGGGTGTCGCTACGCAGGAAGAGGTGGATATGCTTGCCTATGCCACGCATGACGACTGGGGAGGCCAAACCCAAGGCATCGTGGTATTTCGGGTCAAGAGCGGCGAAGGCGCGCAAGGCGAAGAGATCATGGCCTCGCTCGAAGCCGAGCAGAAGCAGAACGTGCTGGAGCGCGGCATTCATATCACCGGTGCGGCCGAGGCGCTCGAAAACCGAAATTTCAATGTTCCCGTGGGTGTCGGTCCGGTTGCGCTGAACCTTGACTTCCCGACCGATGATCCCGCCGTCAGCCTGAAAGTTTCGGGTTATCCGGCAACGGGAACGCTCTCGCTGCCGGATCGAACCCTGGCGCCCCACTCGAGCCTGAGGTCCGGTGAAGTCGACCGGCTGCGCTACGAACCCCAGATCGGCGCCGAAGCCACGGTCGAGGTTGGCTTCGAAATCCGGGCGGACAGCAGATCATCCAAGCCCGCCACAATGAAACTGTCGCCAACAGTGGATCCGTGCGATACGGCTGCCGGCGAACCTCTCGACCTGCAAGGGGTCGTCCCCGGCTTGCTGCCGAACGAAATAGGCACCAGCGCGGTAGAGCTTTGCGAGGCCGCCGTGAAGGCTTATCCCGCCGTTCCGCGCTTCCGCTATGAACTGGGGCGCGCGCTCCTTGCGGCAGGCAAGGTCGACGAGGGCAGGACAGCCATCGAGGAAGCCGCCAAGAAGGGACACGTCCGTGCCGTATTCGAGCTCGGCTACATGTATGCGACGGGAACCGGAATGGCCGTCGACCGCGCACAGGCTAACGCGCTTTACGCGGCGGCGTCGGACAAGGGGGACCCCTATGGCATGACGTCGTGGGGTCGCGCCTTGTTCAATGGCTATGGCGTCAAGCCCGACACCAGCAAGGGCTTGGACCTGCTGCTCAAGGCGGCGGCGATGGGGCACACCTATGCCATGAACGATCTGGCCGCGATCTTCACCGAGGGCCGCAACGGCGTGACCGCCGATCCGGCCCGCGCCGTTGCGTTTCTGCAGGCCGGCGTCCAGCGGCAGGACATGTATTCGATGAACCTGCTCGGCCGCAATTACTTGTCTGGGCAGGGCGTTCAGAAGGATCCGAAAGAGGCGCTGGCGCTTTTTCAGAAGGCAATCGATCTCGGCCAGCCCTACGCTCCGGGCAGCCTCGCACGCATGTATCGGGACGGCGTCGACGTGGAACGGAACCTAGCGGAAGCGCAAAGATTGTTCGAAATTGGGATCGCGCGGGGCGATCAGTTCGCAGCTTTCGATCGCGCGGCCCTCGAATTGCAAAAGGGCGACAAGGCGGATCAGGCCGTTGCAGTGCGTTTCCTCGCGTTTGCGGCTGCGCTCGACCTGCGCAAGGAACTGCCGGACGCCCAAAGGACGCTGGCAAAATTCGGATCGAAGCCGAAAACGGCGGCGTTGAAGCAGCTGCGCCAGGAACTGAAATCGAAGATCCCCGGGTCCGGTTCACTGGACACGCAACTGGTGAACGCGGCCAGACGATTGTGGGAAGAAGCCAATCCGCGTCGGGACTTGTTTTGATCAAGGAGGAGGCAATGGTGGAAAGGGCATTTAAGCGAGCAATCATCGGAACAACGCTATCCGGCGTCCTGGCGGGCCTCATGGGCTGCAATTCTCTGACACCCAAATTTGAACCGACGGCGCTGGTCGGCACGCCCCCGCCGAAGGTCGTTCGCGGGGTTCCTCCGCCAAAGGTCGTCAAGCCCGCTCCCAAACCCAGGGCCGCCAAGAAAGTGATTATACCGGTTGAAGAGGAGCCTGTTCCTGCGCCTGTCATCATTCCTCCTTCGGGCGGGAGCGGCGGGAGCGGAGGCGGGGGAGGCGGCTGGGGGGGGTGATCAGGTCAGGGTGTGAGGGCCAAAGAAGGATCGCACGACCGTAGCGTTCCGTGGCCTTTGATCGATTCAGGAGGACCAGTAAGGCACCGCCGGACGAAACGGGCGGCAAACAGATATGTTCAGCCTACCGCCACCGCGCCACACCTCGACTGTACCAGATGTTCCGGTTCCTGAACCAGGAGGTTGCGCCATTTCCTGACGCTAAGAAAGAGAGACAAAGTCCGGATCGGCACATATTGTCATTCGCAACGTCGTCCCGCTGGATGCTTGCCCAGCTGACCTCGACTCGCACGTTGCCAAAGCGCTTCTTTCACCTCACATGTCTATTTCCGCGCTGTCGCCGTTATCATGCCCACCTGAAGCGACATGGAGCCGTCCACCACGAACTGCTGCCATTGCGCAGATGTCCCGCTCGAGCGCATCGCGTTTCACCGGGTCGGCTTGAGCGACCAACACGCGCTTTATGATTGCTTCAAGCTCTGATCGGGCGCGTTGCCCGACCGGCTCGTTGTGCGGGAGGGACTGATTTGACTCTATGGCCCAGCAGGAGCAGTGGCAGCCGGAGGGCAGCGCCGCGGGACTCTACAAGCGCTACCATTATGACGGCAGGAACGAAGAAGCAGTAGTAGTCATGGACCGAAGCTATGCCTTCAATCACGCCCAGCATGGCGCGGACATAGGCGAACTCCCGCGAAAGGTTTGACAGCGCAGATCAGCGCAAGATGTCCGACAGGCTCTCGGGCTTCTTCTCGCCAAGCGTCAGATCAAGGCCCGACAGCAGGTCGACGAGATGGCTTCGCATCAGGTCGGACGCGTCTTTTGCGTCGTGCTTTTCGATGGCATCGACAAGGGCGTGATGGGCCTGGCTTTCGCAGGTGGTGTCGCGGCGGCGCCAGTAGAGCGCGATGATCAGCGACGACCGCGACAGCAGGTCTTTGACGAAGCCCGTCAGGATCGAATGGCCGGCGATTTCGGCGATGCCGACATGGAATTTTGCCGACAGCATAATGGCGTCGCTGTCGCGGCCGGCATGCAGGGCCTCGTGCTCTTTTTCGAGATGAAGCCGCAGTTGCGCAATCTCGGCCGGCTTTGCCAGTTCGGCGGCAAGCGCCGCGACCTTGGGCTCGATCAGCGCCCGCGCTTCGAACACCTCGCGCGCTTCCTGCTTGGTCGGCTGGGCGACGAACGCGCCGCGGTTCGGCTCGAGCCGAGCCAAGCGGTCATGCGACAGCGCCTGCAGCGCCGCGCGTATCACCGCGCGGCTCACCGAATAGATCGAGGCGAGTTCGTCCTCGGGTAGTTTTGTGCCCGGTGCGAGGCGGTGGCTGACGATGGCGTCGCGCAGGCCGGCATAGACCGGAAACCAGCGCATCGTCGGCTTGTCGCCATCCCGTGGCTTTGGCCCAAGCAGGTCCATCGTCTCATTGTCCCGGCGGCCGGATCGCATAGCGGCGCGAACACCGCGTTTCCGGCCGCACATCGAACATCCTGTGTGGGAATGTCAACAATTTTGCACGCATCAGGACACACGGCCGGAGGGCGAAAAGGGCGCAAAGATTCCGGCGAAGGATTTTTCGAGTGGAACCTGGTAGCCGCCGCGCTTTGAGGTCGACAGGCCAAGGCCGACGAGGCTCTCGCAGAGTTTTACTGCGCAGGCGACGCCGTCGAGCACGGGAAGGCTATGTTCGCGGCTGAGCGCGGCGGCGAGGTCGGCCATGCCGGCGCATCCCAGCACAATCGCTTCGGCCCGGTCGTCGCGGATGGCGCGCTCGATCTCCTCCGAAATTCGATGGCGGGCGTTGGAGCCGGGCACTTCGAGCTCCAGAACGGGAACGTCGCTTGCCCGCACCCTGGCGCAGCGGCTGGCGAGGCCGTAGCGCACCAGATTGTGCTCGATCGCCGGCACCGAACGCGACAGCGTCGTCACCACGCTAAATTTGCCGGCAATCAGGCTCGCCATGTGAAACGCCGCTTCGCCGATGCCGACCACCGGCATCTCGCCGACGCAGCGTACTGCGTCGAGGCCGGTGTCGTCGAAGCAGGCGATGACGCAGGCGCTCGCCGCCGGATGTTTTTGGATCTCGCCGATCATTCCCGGGATGGCGAAGACCTCGTCGAAATAGCCTTCTATGCTCGGCGGCCCATCCTTCGGATTGACGGCGATGATCCTGGTGCCGGCCGAAGCCGCGCGGCGCGCCGCCTTGCCGATCTTTTCGGTCATGGACGCGGTGGTGTTGGGATTGACGACGAGTACGTCCATTTGCGCTTTCATATTTCGCCGCCGAGATAGAGTTTCTTGACCCGGTCGTCGCCAAGCAGCTCAGCCGAATGTCCGGCCAGCGCGATCTTTCCGGTCGTCAGTGCGTAGGCGCGCTGCGAGATGCGCAGCGCCATGCGCGAATTCTGCTCGACCAGCAGCACGCTGACCTTTTCGTCGCGGTTGATTGCGACGATCGAGCGGGCGATGTCCTGCACGAGCTTCGGCGCGACGCCGAGCGAGGGTTCATCGAGCAGCAGAAGCTTCGGTTTGGCCATCAGCGCCCGCCCGATCACCAGCATCTGCTGTTCGCCGCCGCTCATCGTGCCCGCCATCTGCGAATAGCGTTCCTTCAGGCGCGGAAAACGCCCGAGCACCATGTCCAGCGTCCTTGCGATGTCGGCCTTGTCGGTGCGGGTGAATGCGCCCATCATTAGATTGTCGCGCACGGTCATATAGGAAAAGACGCGCCGCCCCTCCGGCACCATGGCGATGCCCATCCTGACCAGCTCATCCGGCCGCGTTTTGTCGATGCGACGGCCCTGGAAATGGATCTCGCCGCTGCGGACCTTTTTCAGGCCGGTGATGGCGCGCAGGACTGACGATTTGCCCGCACCGTTCGCGCCGATGAGCGCTACCGTCTCGCCCTCGTTGACGTTGAGCGACACACCCTTCAGTGCATAGACATGGTCGTAGTAGAGTTCGACGTCGGAGACTTTCAGCAGTTCGCTCATGGCTAAAATCCGATCGTCTCATCTTCGGCGCCGAGGTAGGCCTCGATGACCTTTTCGTTCTCCTGGATTTCCTTCGGCGTTCCCTCGGCGATTTTCACACCGAAGTTCAGGACGACGATTCGGTCGGAAATGTTCATCACGGCTGGCATGTCGTGCTCGACGAGCAGCACGGTCACGCCGCGTTTGCGGACGCCGCGCACCATCTCCACCGTACGCGCGGTTTCGTCGTGATTCATGCCGGCAAAGGGTTCGTCGAGCAGGAGCACGGTCGGGTTGGTGGCGAGGCCGATGGCAATCCCCAGCGCGCGCAGATGGCCGTGCGGCAGCGTGCTGGCGATCTCATGCCGTTGCGCGCCGAGATCGAGGAAGTCGATGATCTCGTCGGCGGATCGCCCGAATTCATCCTCGTCGCGCCGCGCTGTAGTCGTGCCGAGATAGAAGCCGGCAAGGGTGGCATTGGAACGCAGGTGATGTGCGATGATGACGTTGTCGCGCACGGTCATGCCCTTGAAGATCGTCGTCTCCTGGAATGTGCGGACGACGCCCTTCCGGGCGACGATATGCGGCGCCAGACCTGAAATCCGCTGTCCGCGAAACAGCACCTCGCCCGAGGTCGGACTGATGAAAGAGGAAATCAGCTTGAACAGCGTCGATTTGCCGGCGCCGTTGGGACCGATCACGGAGAGGATTTCGCGTTCCCGGACGGCGAAGGAAACATTGTTAACCGCGACCAGCCCGCCGAAGCGTTTGGTCACTGCCTTGATCTGGAGAAGCTCGGTCATGGTCCTAGCCCTGCTTCTTGCCGAACAGCCGCAGGCTGAGCAGGCCGTTGGGAAGGAACAGCATCAGCGCGATCAGCACCGACGAGAAGATCAGCAACTGGAACTCGCCGGTCTCGAACAGGAAATCCCAGCCGAAATAGAGCACGAAGGTGCCGATCATCGGCCCGAAGACGTAGCTGAGCCCGCCGAGGAAGCAGTTCAGCATGAAATTCACCGAGTCGGTGACGGTGAAGCTGGACGGATAGATCGACTGCGAGATGGCGACGAACATCGCGCCGCCGAGACCGCCGAGGAACGAGGAGATGGCGTAGGCGATGACGCGCAGATAGGCGATGTTGACGCCGATCGAGGAGGCCAGTTCCTCGTTCTGCTGCAGCGACTGGCAGAGCTTGCCGATGCGCGAATGGACCAGGCGGTAAAGCCCGGCAAAGCACAGCACCATCAGCACCACCGAGACGAGATAGAACGCCGGGCGTGGATTGGCGAGCGTCGCGAAATCGGGAAGGATGGTCAGGCCGACGATCGAAATGCCGCCGGGGAGCGGAATGCTCACCATGCCCTTGGCGCCGTTGGTGATCGGCAGCGCCAGCGCCAGCAGCCGCGCTACTTCGGTCAAAACCAGCGTGACCATGGCGAAATAGACGCCGCGGAGCCTTAGGATGGGCAGTCCGATCAGCACGCTTGCAGCGGCGCAGAACAGCCCGGCCAGCGGCAGTGTCAGCCAGAACGACACACCATACTGGACGACAAGGATGGCCGAAACATAGCCGCCCATAAGCGCGAAGGCACCCTGGCCGATATTGATGCGGCCGATGTAGAAGGTCACCCATACGCCGGCGCTGGCGATACTGAGCAGCGCGACCGAGGTCAGCGTATAGTAGAGGTCGAGCCGACCGGTCGCCTCGATCAGCCAGGGCACGCCGATGAGTACGACCAGCAGGAAGACAGCGACGGCGAGGATGTTGCGTGTACGCTTCATGTCCATCACCCCCACGGCTTGCCCATGAGCCCGTTCGGGCGGATGCTGAGGAAGACCATCAGCGCGGCGAAGATGACGAGATAGGTAACGTCGCCATACTGGCGTAGCACTGTCAGGCCGACCGATTCCATCATGCCGAGGATGAAGCCGCCGGCGATTGCTCCGCTGACGACGCCGGCCCCACCGATCATCACCATCAAGAACGCCTTGATCGAGATCGGTCCGCCGATGCCCGAATTGACGCCGGTGATGGCGACCAGCAGCCCGCCGACTATGCCGGCAAGCATGGCGCCGAGCGCAAAGCCGATCATCGAATAGCGGTCGACCTCGACGCCCATGAGCTGCGCCGCGACCCGGTCCTGCGCCAGCGCCCGCATGGCGCGTCCCGGCTTGCTATACTGCATGAAAAGCACGAAGGATGCGATGAACAGTATGGCGAGAGCGCCGACCAGCAGCCGGTCGTAAGGCATTATAAGGCTGTCGGAGACGAAGACGCCGTTGACGATCTTCGGTACGCCGCGCTGCTTTTCACCGAACAGGAGGAGGATCACGGCGTCGAGGAAGAATGCGACCGCCGCCGCGAGAAGCATCGTACTTTCCTCCCGCACGCTTCGCCTAATCACCGTTCTGAAAAGGAATTTCTCGACCAGCGCTCCAATGACCAGCAGCGTGATCCCGGACGCAACGAGCGCGACGACGAAAGGCATGCCGAGCTGGCCATAGACGGTGTAGGTGATGAAGCCGCCGAGAACGTACATCTGCCCATGGGCGAAATTAAGCACGTTCATCAGCGCGAAGATCAGGGTCAGACCGAGCGCGATCAAGGCGTATTGCGCGCCAAGATAAAGCCCGTTGGCGATGACTTGTTCCATCAGGATGGTTCCCGGCCATTCAGAGGCTCAAGGCGAATGCACGAGCCTCTGCGGCAATCCGCTTCAGTGCAGTTGCGTCAATCGACTTGAGCGACGAAGAGCGTCTCGAACTTGCCGTCGCGGTATTCCGTGACCACCATCGGGACCGAAAGCTGGCGCTTCTGGCCGAATGACGTCATTCCGACATAGGTCAGCTTGGCATCGTCCTTCAGATAGGGATTGGGCGCCGAGAAAGTGTCGATCGTCTTCTTGAACTCCTCGACATTGTCGATCGCGGCCGGGTTCGCCTTCAGCGTCTCGATGATGTATTCTAGCGCGTAGACCTTGGTGTTGGACTCGTCATTGTATTCGCCAAACATTTTCGTATAGCGGTCGACGAATTCCTTCATCGTGTCGGACGCGATTTCCGGCGTCGAGGCGCCGCCGACTGAGATGAAGCCGTTGGCCAACTCGCCCGCGCCCTCTTCCAGCACCTTGGCATCCTGCGCCGTTTCGGTGGAGATCAGACCTTCGTAGCCGAGCTCGCGCGCGGCGCGGATCAGCAGCGGCGCATTGCCGGGCGCGACACCCGAAAGCACCAGCAGGTCCGGTTTTTGCAAAACGATCGGCGTCAGTACCGGCGTGAAATCGCGGGTATCGTTTTGGTAGACGTCCGTGGCAGCCACAACGTCGAGCCCGAGCGCCTTTGCCGCGGCAACACCGCCATCCCGCTGGCTCAGCGGATCGGATTCGTTGGCGGCGACAAAGGCAACTTTCTTCACGCCCCTTTTTTCCATGAGATATTTGTAGATCGCCGGAGCCGACTGGTAGTTGGCGATCATGCCGAGCACGGCGTTGGACGCCGGCGGGCTGTAGAGTTCCTTCGGGAACGCGTAGGGAAAATAGATGATGCCCTTGGATTCCGCTACGGGACGCACCGCCGCCGCGCCGTCGTCGACATTCGGACCGACGACATAGTGGATGCCCTCCTGGGCCATCTTCTCCATGCCGGCGATCGCCCGCTTCGGGTCCTTCTGGTCGTCGAAGGTGACGATTTTAATGTCGTAGGTCTCGTCACCAATCTTCACACCGCCGGTTTCGTTGATCCAGGCGGCGCGCGTCTGCATCGAGCGGACGTTGGATGTGCCCCACGCAGCGGCCGCGCCACTCGTCACGCCGACAAAGCCGATCTTGAGTTCCTTGTTGGCGGCGTACACCGTGATTGTGCCGCCGGCCATGATTGCCAGCGCGGAGACGGCGCCGCGCGCCGCGGATGTGATTATTGAACGCCTGTTGATCATTGTTCTTTCCCCTTTGGAGGCCGCGCATTGTTGCGACAGAACTCGACCGATACGCGGACTTTTGTGAGTGAAGGCTCAAATCAACCACCTGTCAACAAAACTTTTTCCGATTGTTGACAATCTTGTGAGCGGTCGTAGATGAAGAGCGCAAAGATTCGAATCGGCGTCGATTCGGGTAGCGCTGGTTGGGGCGTATTCATTCATTCGGCTGCCATTTCCCCCTACGGCTGACTACGGCTGGGAAGCACAATGAACATGCCGATGCCGGGAACGTCGGCGGGAGGATAGGGGCGGGAGCGGGCTCCAGCTCTGCGGTTGGCTGCCAATCCGCTTCCGCCCTGGAGACGTTCCCCGTGTTCGTGGCTGGAGTCCTCCTTGTCCATGCGCTCGGTCGTGAGAGCGGCCTCAGCGAATGGGGAGCTAGTCTCTATTCTCAGTCAGGCTGGTTTATCTCCCGCCCTACGCAGCGGGGGTTCCCCTGTTTCGTTCCCTCGTCTGGAATGTCGCATTCGTTGGAATTGTGCTGCTTTTGCCTGCGTCACTCTGGCCCGAGCTATAGTGCCCAGAGCGCCATCACACGGCGAGATTCCCTTCCACCTATTCTCTGAAAGATCGACCGGAAAGGATCGTCAGCGGCCCGCTTGGCGCAACGGCCATCGAAGAAGAGCATCAGACGCGCTGTGGAGAACATCCACTCGCTGACTGACCGAAAAGGGTACATGGGAAGAGACCACATTGTTGGTAGCGAAGGTAAACCGGATGCTGCGCGGATGGGCGAACTAGTTCTCGGTAGGAACCACCAGCAAGGCATACCGGGCCCTCGACAGTTACACTGCAGTGCGGTTGCCCCGGTGGCTGCGTTCCAAACACAAGACCAGACGATGCAAGGGCGGGGCCCATCCAGACTCGGATCTTACGAGCACATCGGGCTCGTACGTCTGACCCGACTTGGACGTGGCGTGTCGTGGGTGAAGGCGTGAGTTTTTGTCCGAGAGCCGGATGCGGGAGATCTGCAGGTCCGGTTCGATGAGCGAGGTGTGGAAACGGAGCCAAGGTTGAATCAATAAGGCAGGGCCAGACGAAGGGGCGGCAAACAGATATGTTCAACCTACCGCCACTGCGCCACACCTCGACTCTACCGTTCTTCGCGTTCACCAAGGGCGAAGAAACGCGGAAGGCTGGCATCTGATTGACGGTCGGAAAAGCGCGGTCGCGCCAGTTGTCGCACCTCATTAGACCGTTTCGAGCCGGCTGAACCGAACCGGGATGAGTTTGCGAGTCTTCAGTTGCCCTGCCGAATCCTTGTCGATGACCGTCAGCAACTGCACATCTTGAGGTCCCACAGGCAGAACCAGGCGTCCCCCCGGCTTGAGCTGCTCAAGCAAGGCCGGCGGCGCCCGGCCAGCCGCGACGGAGACCAGGATCTTGTCGTATGGGGCGTGCTCGGGCCAGCCGCGCGACCCGTCTCCGACACGAATGCCGACATTGGATAAGCCGAGGCCCTGCAGCAGAGCCTCGGCATGGCTTGCGAATTCCTCGATGATTTCTACGCTCCAAACCTGCCCGGCGAGTTCCGCGAGGATTGCGGTTTGATAGCCCAGGCCAGTGCCGATCTCGAGCACCGCCTCGTGCGGTTGGGGAGCAAGGAGATCGGTCATGAGAGCGACGATGAATGGCTGCGAGACGGTTTTATCGAAGCCGATCGGCAGCGGCATGTCCTGGTAGGCATAAGGTGCAACCGAGGCTGGCACGAAGAGATGCCGCGGCACTCGCCGCATCGCTTCCATCACCCGCTCATCGAGCGCCGCCTTGCCGAGTTCTTCGCTTGCAAGGTCGGTATGGATTGCAATCATCTCGACCATGTGCCTGCGTAGGACCGCGAGGTGCTCTTCGTTCATTGGCTTCATGACGGTGGGGCTTTCCTCAACCAGATTGCTGCCGGTGAGCATTATATCCTGTTCGTCACGGTAGCGCCCGCCATCGTTTCCATTACGGGTGCCCAGGGCAAGCGTGGGTGACCGTCTTGGCAGGCTATCGCCGGCGGCGACCCTGGAGATTCTGGGCGCTATATCGCCATAGCGGTGTGTCCCGTATGCGGCTATCTCGCGCATCAGCTTCGCCAGCACCGGCCGGGAGGGCGAGGCGCCGGAGCCGTGCTCCTGGTGGACGAGGCGGCAGCCAGCCACCTTGACCTCGTCGACTTGGGCGTCGGTCGCCCGATCCTCGGTCGACGCGGGCCTCGCCAATGGGCGACCGATCGGGAGAACTGGACGTTGTGCGTGCATTTGGCCGGTTTCGGGGCCTTTTGTGGGTTTTTGTGCACACAAGGAATGTGCCAGAACACGAACGTGTGAATGCGTCTGGTGAGGCCTCAACGACGTCTCATCCGCCAACCGAGACTTGTAGTCCGTCGCGCAATGCCATATCTTATGCACAAGAAATGTGTTTCTGAATATGGCAAGGGAGACAGGAATGACCCAAGCGTTGAAAGCTCCAGTTCAGAACGAACCGTTGGTGCTGTCCTATATGGATCGGGCTGGGAAGATCGCTGTCGCCCAGGTTGCGGATGGATTCGGTATGTCCAAAGGTCAGCTTGCCGAAACGGCGGGTCTTGCGCGGGAAACCCTCTATAGGGTTGAGCGTAGCCGTGCTGCAAAGACGCAAGGTCGCCTTCGTGAAATGCTTGAGATCATCAGCAGGGTGACCGACTGGGCTGGAGGCAAGGAGCAGGCGATGGCTTGGTATCGGGCGCAGCCGATACCGGCCTTCGGCGGACGGACGGCGGAAGCTCTGGTTAAGGAAGGCAAGGCCAGCGCGGTTCGCGACTACCTGGATCACGTCGCCGTTGGTGGCTTTGCTTGAGGTTTGCCGGAATTTGCTACCGCGCCCATGATCCGCGTTGGTCGTTCCAGCCGATCTCAGGCGACGGAGCGGCTATTCGGGGTGCCAGATTCAACCCGAAAGGTGTGCGTACGCTTTATCTGGCGCTCGACGTCATGACGGCCGTGAAGGAGGCCAATCAGGGTTTTGCACATCGCATTGATCCCTGCGTGCTCTGCTCATACGAGATCGATTGCGATGACATTGTCGATCTGAGGACGGCGCAAGGCCAGGCCGACGCCGGGATCCGGTTCGAAGATATGGCTTGTGCATGGATGGATTTTCTCGCCGATGGCAAACGGCCGCCGTCATGGAGCATCCATGACCGCTTCGTTGCTGAAGGCAAGTTCGGCATTCTCGTGCCCAGCTTCGCGCCAGGTGCCGTCACATCCGATCAGAATCTCGTGCTATGGAGCTGGGGCGAGGTGCTCCCGCACCAGGTCAGGGTGATCGATCCGGGAGGCCGGCTGCCTCGGAACCAATTGTCCTGGAGCTAACGCCGCAAGGGTCGGATCGAATTGCGACTCAGGCGATTATCCGCCCGCCCGCCCGAGTGTGCGTTCCGCGTCATTGTAGTAGTTCGAGGCGCTGCATGGAGCGATGCTGCGACTGCTGGATGGCTTCGGGCAGCGGAATGGCGCGGCGTGCGGTTTCGGTGAGATAGCCGGAGCGCAAGCCATGGGCGGAGAAGGCTTGCGGATCGAGCCCGGCCTCGGCGGTGCGCCGCTTCAGGATCAGATTGACGGCCTGCGGCGTCAGGGCGCGCTTCGAGATTGCCCCAGCGGTCGAGGCCGCCAAACACGGCGCCGTCGCTGATCCCGGCGCGCGCCAGCCAGTCCTTCAAAACCAGCACAGGCCGGCCGACGAGCAGCACGAAAGCGTCGCTGTCGGCTTGCGTCGTCTCTTTGCGGCCGAGCCGTATCGACAGGCATGGCAATTTATCGCCGTCGGAAGCGTTGGGATCGGCCGGAACCGGGTCTTCGTCGACCAGCTGTTCGAAGCGAAGAGCAGAAATTTCGCTGCGACGCCGGCCGCCGGAGGCGAAGGCGCTGATGAGAATCGCGCGATCCCTGACGTCGACGAGACGGTTGCCGGCGCATGTTTTCAGGGGGGCGGCCAGAATATCGGCGGTCTTGATCGCGCTCTGCAGCCCGGCGCATTGAATTTTCCGACAAGTTCCGCCCCATTTGGTCAAGATTGACCAGCTCGACAGCCGCCGGCGCACGGTGGACGACGCGTGCGGTTTTTTGTCATCCGTAACAGGCCCTGGGCTACCCACCGACGCCGCTACGTCAGCCGGCATGCCCTGCGCCGGGTCGGCCTCGCGTTTCGAAAAATCCCAAACGCAGTGAGCGACGAATTGAGGAGCAGGGATTCCGGCGCCGGCCAAGGCAGAGGCTGTCCGGTGGCGGCCAGCGACTAGGCGTCGAGATAGCCGAGGTCGGGCGAGCGCGCGGAGGGAGTTTTTGCCGATGCCTTCCTGGGCCAGATGGCGCAGCAATCGCGACGTCGTCGTCGGTCAAAAGTTCGCGGCGGTCGAAGGGCAACACCGAATCCAATGCGAGTCGAGCGCCTCGGCGCGTCGAACACCATTGCCCGATGGCCGACCGACGCGGTCAGTTGCCATTCGCGAGCGGTCCGAGAATTCGGATTCCCTGGCCGCGCGCGGCAACTGCGAGCTTGCGATCGAGGGTGGCCAGCGGCAACGCGGTTTCGATTGCCAGCGCAAGGTAGGCGGCGTCATAGGCGCTAAGACCGTGCGCGATGGCAAGCTCGATGATGGCGCCGTCACGCCCTGCGCCCGCATCCTCAAGCGGCAGCCGGCGAAGTCGCGCCATTGCGGAGATCGATTCGCCGGGAACGATCCGCCCGCGCCGTTCGGCCGTCAGGACAATGCTGCGCGCCTCGTGCCAGAACAAGGAAGGGACTGGAGATTGGCCTCTCAGTCCCGCGATTGTTGTTTCGGCCGCCTCACTGTGCTGCTCCGGCAAGAGCCAGGCAGCGGCAAAGGAGGCGTCGAGGACCAAGATCATCAGTAGCGATGCCCTTCGTGACGCCAGGCCAGGATCTCTTCAGTGGTCACGGGCTTCGCCTTGGCGCGCGCGGCGCGAACCTCGTCGATCAAGGCGTCCAGCCGGTTATCCTTGTGGATTCGGGAGAGTTTTGCGATCGGATCGTTGCCACGCGAAATAATCACTTCCTCGCCGGCCTCGACTTTCGCCAGCAGTTCGGAGAGATGGGTCTTGGCCTCGCCGACCTTCACTGTGATGGTCATTTTTCCGTCCTCGTGTGGCGTTGTACGCTGTGGCCTCCTTGTTCCGCCACGGCCACTCTCGTCGCGCTGAGCGCAGCCTTGCACGACGAAGTTTGCGCGACCATAGCGTTGATTCCGTCGGTTGGTCAAGGCTTGGTCAAGTCACCGATAAGAGGTCATTATCGATAGTGTTCTTTGGCCTCACATCATCCTCGGTGACTGTGGCTTTCACTCCCCGATTTCAATTAAAGCCCTAAGCTGAAAAGTCAGACGATGGTTTTTGCCTTCTCGCTTCAATCGAAGGCGAGCGACGGGCCTTTTCCGAGGCTGTTGGCCCCAGTCCAGATGAACTCAAGAGGGTCGCGGCGGTGCCGAGTTCCGAAGGTCAGCGGCAAAGGATCTGCGGACATCGCGGCTAACGGCTCAGGGCAACTCCCGATACTTGAATCCATCGCGCGGAGGTAATACCATATTTCGAGGTGTCCTTACCGAGGCTGCAATGACAACGACCGTAACCGCAAAAGGTCAAGTGACCATTCCCAAGCCCGTGCGCGATCTCTTGGGCATCGCTCCGGGCAGCCAAGTGGATTTTCGCCGCGCCGCCGACGGCAGCGTGGTGTTGGTTCGTGCGGACGAAAAACGGCCGGCGAGCCGCTTTGCCAAGCTGCGCGGCCATGCCGGCAAGGGGCTGAGCACCGAGGCGATCATGACCTTGACGCGCGACGAAGCGTGACGGTCGACACCAACGTTCTGCTCGACCTCGTCACCGACGATCAGGACTGGGCGGAGTGGTCGATCGAACAGTTGGAGGCCGCCTCGCTGCGCGGACCGTTGCTGATCAACGACGTCGTCTATGCAGAGCTCTCGGTCCGCTACAGCCGGATCGAGGATCTCGACGCCTTTCTTGACGCGGCCGGCCTCGAGATCATGACGATGCCGCGGCCGGTGCTATTCCTGGCCGGAAAGGTGTTCACCCAGTATCGCAAATCGGGCGGATCGCGCACCGGGGTGCTGCCGGATTTCTTCATCGGCGCCCACGCGGCGGTCGGTGAGCTGCCGCTGCTCACCCGCGACGTCGGCCGTTATCGCACCTATTTTCCATCGCTGATGTTGATCACGCCAGCCTGCTGAGCGCGCCTGGCGAGGCCTCGAACCGCGCCGGCAGAGGAGGGTGCTTTTTAGAGCCCGGACGCTTTGGTCAGGTTGACTCGGTAACGATCGCGGCGGCGTTGGTATTTGCGGGTGTCGGTTTTATTTCCCGATTTCAATTGAAGTCGTAAGCTGAAATGCGGAACCGCCGTTTACACCTTACGGCTAGCGCGAGGAGGGGACCGTCAGAGCCTTTGGTGAGGTCGACGCGGAACCGTCGCGCGCGGCAGCTCGTAAGGGCGGGACGTGCCGGAGTCATGCTCCGAAGTCAGTTCGCAGCCGGCCGAATGCTGCTCGACCCGCGCGCTTCTGTAGCTCGTCCGTCTACGCGCGCATGACCGCTCAGGCGTCACTGTGGTCGACGGAAGGACGATTGTGAGCCTCGCGAGCCATTTGCAGTGTCCGAGTCTCGCAGCTTGTGCCCATCCACGAATTGACTATTTTGCATGACTATGAGCGAGCATCTGGCCTTGGTTCTGACGACAGTTAACGCGCCCTACAGCGAACAGCTCGACGGGTGGCGCTGGCTCATTGTCTTTCGGATCTAGATCTGGCGAAGCAGTATCCTGGGCAGGTCAGTGCCTTCCTTGCAGAAGTGCCGGTCGAGCAGCAGATGGAGTTCGCCGCCGCGCACCAGATGCGGTCGATAATCCGAAGGCTTTCGCGGCCCATTTCTCTGCCTGGTCCGGCGAGACCTATTAACTCGCTGCTTGATGATCGAGGTCCATAGCCGTCGTCCGTCCAAATGGCGGCGGCTTTTCGCCATTGCTGCCGATCTGATCGACCAGCTCCGGAAGAAGGCCGGAGGTTTTGAATTCGAATGGTCGTTTGGCGGCGGCACGGCGATGATGATCCAGATCAACCATCGCGAAAGCCACGACGTCGATATCTTCCTCGACGACCCTCAGCTACTCGGCTTCATTGACCAAGAGCCAACAGGGAGGGCATTGCCGGTCGCCGGCAGAGCAACTTGGCCATATTAGGCGTTAGGCGGCGACAGTTCCATGTCTCGCCTTCTCGACCGTAACGGTCACCTTTCGGTCAAGCCGGTTCAGCACCCGCACAAGCCGATCGATGGTAAACTTGCCAAGATGGGCGTTGCGGATGTTCGAAATATCCGACGGCCTAACGCCGGTCACCTCCGCCGCAGCTCTGACCGTGAGGTGCCGCCGATTCAGCGCAGCGATGATCTCGGAAGGCCTTCATCTGCTTGGTATCGGCGTCGGGATCCCCCATGTCCGCGTAGACATTGCCGCTGCCTCTGACGATCTCGATTTTTTCTCTGTCATGACTCGATCTTCCGTATTTGCTTCAGCCGCGCCTTGATGAGGTCGATCGCCTCCTTAGGCGTGGCGATGCCCGTGGTCGACTTCTTCTGGAATGCACGCACGACCCAGATCAATCGCCGAGCTGGACGGCATAGATGACCCTGTAGGCGTCGGAGGGGTAGGGCAAGGCGATTTCCATCACGCCTGACCCCGGTGCTTCATCGGCTTTGCCAGATCGGCCTTCTGCCCGAAGCTTGCGACCGCCAGCGCGTCCAACATTCTATCCTGCACGGCTTTTGGCTTGCCGGCCGCAAGGCGGTGAAGCGGCGCTGAGGGCGGCGATGGTGCGGCTGCTCGACAGCCGCCTGAGTGCACCGACGGGGCGCTGACCGTCGCCAACCTGGCGCGCGAGGCCGGCGTCAGCCGGGCTACAGCGAACGCGCCGTCGCACTTCTCGCGGAGTTCCGTGCGGCCGAGGCCCGCCAGCGGTGGTCGTCTCCAAGGCCCTCAAGGAACGCGTCCCTGCACGCCCGGCAGCTCCAGCCCGCCGAGGGCCCCGTCGTGACGGGGTTGATCCGGCCGAAGAAAACCAGTGCTGCAGCGAACGTCCCTCGTAATATTGCGTTTAGCCATGAAAGACGACGATTCGCCCAAAGCATGCAAAAGGGCCCATCGGCTCTCGCGCCGCGATGCAAGGCCTGGAAAGCCTTACGCCAGATCAGTTTGTGAAAAGTCATTGCCCTTGTAAAGCAGGGCAAGCCGGTGAGCCTTCGCGCAAGCATAGGCAAAACAATCGCCGAAATTGAGATCGGCTTTGTGGCCGACTGCTTTGCCGTATTTCATGCTGGCTTCGATCGCCCGGTCGCCGATGTCGCCGGATATCATGATTTCTTTGCCGGCGATCTCGATCAAAAAGGCGTCGACGGTATCACGGGCTTGCGCCAGCATGTCGGCCGTGGGCTTGGCGTTCTTTTTGATGGCTTCGGCCGATGCTCGCGCGAGACCCTGGGCTGCCTCGAACCGGACGAGCGGGGAGATATACAGCGGCTTGGTCGCGGCCGCGAGCCGCTTTTCCAGTTCTTCCGCGCCAGGTTCCTCGTTCAGGATGGCAACGATCACCGAGGCATCGACGAACATCAGTCGTCGCCCCACATTTCGTCGGTGAATTTCTTCATATCGAAATCAGGGTTGGCCGGCCCGATCCGCCGCGCCATTTCCTTGACTTTGGCAAGTCTCTCGCGCAGCGGGACGCTGCCGCGGTTGCGCTCGATCTCATGGCGCAAGGCGGTTCTGACGGCCTCGGTCTTGCTGCGCGCGTTGGTAATCTGCTGCAGCTCGACGGCCATGGCATCGACGTCGGGATCGCGAATGAAGAGCGGCATTTGTATATCTTCCGAGTGATATATGTATATCACATCCGAGATATACTCGCCAGCGAATTCGCGAGCGGCGGTTTTGGTAAGGAGGGGAGGGAGGAATGCAGCTCGCGAAAATCCGTCGGGAGGGTCGGTTCTGGTGCTCAGTCGGGCGGATTGCCAGGACGCCTGACGCAGCCGAACCTTCTTTCGATCTCGTCCGGCCGGTCAGCATGAGCTTTTTGCTGCAGCCTGATATGCAGCTTCGATACACGATCGTGTGCCGAAACATCCCAGACAGCGTGCTGCGGGGAAGGGGCCATTTATGAAAACCTGGATGGTTGATTTTGGGGTCGTACCAAAGGAGTTAGCATTCGCACAAATGCCAAGCCCGCTGCCCCGGGAAGGTGCAGCGGGCCCTTCAAAATAATGGTCCTGCGATGGCTTCAGCCGATCGTCACGGCCACGTCGATCGAACTCCTCGCTAGACTGAGACTAGGCGTTCTGAGCGCGGAGATGGCGACCATTCCGGATCTCGGCGGGCACACCGGGGCCATTGTCGGCGATCACGATCTGGAGGTCATTGCCTTCAAGCGCCGTTTCGATCTCGATCCGCCGCGGTCCCGGT
>NZ_JAMYOX010000054.1:0-28891 GCF_040320025.1 Mesorhizobium sp. M0808 | reverse complement strand
CGCGGTTTTCACTGCGCGTTCGGAAGAATGCTTTTACGGAAGCCTGGCACGGCAATGAGGCCCATCTCCTCGCCGACATTGACGCGCAGTCCGCTGCCTACCGGGAAGCGTGGGCAAGCGGCGATCCCACAATAGCCGCGATCATGATTGGTGAGGCCGCCGGCCTCATCCACGACATCCAGCCGGCGAGTGACATACTCCTTCGCACCGTTTCTGAAGCGATCACGCTGCTTCAGGGCGCAAGTTCGCTTCTGTTTGTCGAGGACAACTGTCACAGCCAGTAACTGACCGTAGCGGCTAGGCAGACGGCAGCGAGGAAGTTCGTGGCCGATCGATCGTATCTGGTGGCGATGCGGCGGAAATCCTTGAGCCGTCCGAACAGGCGCTCGATGGCGTTGCGATCACGGTAGAGGAACGGGGAGAAGCAGTTCTTCCAGCGCCGGTTGGCTTCGGCGGAATGTTCGGCATCGCCCCTTTAGCCTAGACCTGTGGCGAATGGCATTGGTATCATAGCCCTTGTCGGCGTGCAGGATCGGGCTCTTGGGCATCTGCTCCAGAAGCAAATCTCCGGCGCTGCAATCGGCGACCTGGCCACCGGTCAAGAGGAAAGCGATCGGGCGGCACAGGCCATCGGTCAGGGCGTGGATCTTCGTGGTTCGCCCACCGCGCGACCGGCCGATCGCCTGATTTTGCTCCCTCCTTTGCCGCCAGAAGCGCAGCGATGCGCCTTCACGGCCGAAGAGTCGATCAGGACCTCAGCCGGAGGACCGCCAGCCGAGGCCAGGGCGTGGAAGATGTCGACCCAAACGCCTTTGGCAGCCCATCGGACAAAGCGATTGTAGAGCGTCTTTCTCGGCCCGTAGACTTGCGGGGCATCGACCCAGCGGCCGCCGGACTTGAGGACATGGACGATGCCGCCAATCGCTCGGCGGTCATCGACTCTTGGCTTGCCGCGCGTGTCGGTTGGCAGCAGCGCCTGCGGCCGCGAAACCTGCTCCTCCGTCAGCCAGAAATAATCGCGATTCATCTGTGGCCTCCCTTTGGAGACCGTGACTCATAAAACCACCGTCAGTGGAATCCCTTTATGGGTCCGGATCCTAGCCTGAAAAATTCATGGGGTTGGTGGATGTGGCGCAAGCCGTTGAAATGACGTAGGATTTGGTTGCTTAAGCCGATCCGAACCATTTCCCGGAGACCACACCCACCATGAACGATCTTGCGCTGCCGCTGAGCGGTTTGTCATCAGTCGGCGGCAAGTCCGTCGTCGCCCGTTTCGACGGCGGCATGCTGTCGTCCAACAGCGGCGTTCTGGCCTTGGCCGAGGTGGAAAAGCGGTTGCGGGTGGCCGAGCGTCTGGCGCGTTGCATCGACGATCCGCGCTGCCCGGACCAGGTCGTCCACAGCCTGGCGGACATGATCGGCTTTCGCATGAAGATGATCGCCGCCGGCTACGAGGACGGCAACGACGCCAACCGGCTGCGCCGCGATCCGGTCTTCAAGATGGCCCAGGATGCGCTGCCATCGGGTCGGGATCTGGCGTCGCAATCGACGCTGTGCCGGCTGGAGAACCTACCCGGCGTGCGGGAGCTGGTCGCGATGGGACGGGCGATGGTCGATCTCTATTGCGCCTCGTTCCGGCAGGTGCCGAAGCGGATGGTACTCGACATTGACGACACCTTCGACGCTGTGCACGAAGGCCAACAGCTTCGCCTGTTCAATGCCCACCATGACGAGTACGGCTTCCAGCCGATCGTCGTGTTCGATGGTGCGGGACGGTTCGTCAGCGCGATCCTGCGACCGGCCAAGCGGCCGAGTGGGGCTGAGATCCGCCCCCACCTGCGCCGTCTGGTGCGGGCGATCCGGATCAACTGGCCGAACATTCGAATCCTGCTCCGCGGCGATAGCCATTATTGCAGCCCGCAGGTCATCGACTGGTGCCGCGCCAACGATATCGACTTCATCCTCGGCCTCGCGCCCACCACGACCTTGCGCAAGCATGTCGCGGATCTGGAGGCCAGCACGACGGCGCGCTTCGAAGCGTCGGCCAAGACAGGCAAGGTCCGCAGGTTCAAGGAGTTCGTTGACGGCGCCGCTAGTTGGAGCCGCGTCGAGCGCATCATCGCGCGGGTCGAGGTCGGCGCCCAAGGTGGCGATATCCGCTTCGTCGTCACCAACCTTGCCGGTGGGAAGGCCAAGGCGCTCTACGAGGATGTCTACTGCCGGCGCGGCGCGGCCGAGAACCACATCAAGTCGTGGAAGACGCATCTTGCCGCCGACCGCACATCCTGCACCAGAGCGACGGCCAACCAGTTCCGGCTATTCCTGCATGCCGCTGCTTACTGGTTGATGTGGGGCTTGCGGGCCGCGATGCCGAGGCGCTCGAGCTTTGCCGTCGCCCAATTCGACACGCTGCGATTGCGCCTCATCAAAATCGCTGCGCGGGTGGTCGAGATGAAATCGCAAATCCGCCTGCACCTGCCGACATCGTGCCCCGACCAGCGCATCCTGCGCATCGTCCTCGATCGCATCCCCCAACTCGCGACATAACGATGGGGGCAGACGCCCCGAAACGAACCCGTCGACCGCAACCTGCAAACCCCCGCCTGCCACCACGACGGAGCAATCCCGGCGCCTGACGAGGCGCGTGGAAAAGCACCGCAACGGCGACCACAGCGTCGCTTCAGGCCGTCAAAAGCTTATCGCCGTGCATCAAGGCGGCTAGGTAGGTGTGGCCCGGCTTCGTTGAATCCGCTGCGGGCCAGCTCTCTGATAGAAATCGGCGCCGTCGTCCCAGGCTTTCCATGGGCATCGTTTCCCGCGCGGAATGAAGGTCTCCTTCCCGAAGGCGGCAATTCCTAACTCGGTGCGATGCCCGATTTGCGGTCAGGCTGCATCCGCCTTTTCTTCCAGACCAAGTAATCGCTTCGGCCAGAGCGCCGGCGGTGAAGAATTGTCTTGCGCTATCCCTAGCAAATGCGCTCATGCTGCTATTCCTCCACGGGCACCTGCGCCGGGAGGGCACCTCTAAACGCGACCGATAGACCGAGGGGAGGGCTCAACCCAATGAGCAGGGTGGCGCCCGCAGATGCGACTCCAGCTTCGTCGGCGACATTTGCGCCGCTCGAGAATGCAACTTTCCGATCGATCTGGCTTGCTACGCAGGTGTCCAGCTTTGGCTGGCTAATTCAAACTGTCGCCATCAGTTGGCTGATGGCGACCATTTCGACTTCCGACGTGATGGTCGCCTTGGTGCAGGCTTCGACGACGTTGCCTACATTCATCCTGTCGATCATCGCCGGAGCCCTGGCTGATAATTTCAGCCGCCGCAATCTGATGTTCGCTGGCTGGTCCGTGATAGCGCTGTCCTCGGCGATGCTGACGGTGCTTGCAGGCTTGGGAATTTTCAATCCATGGATGGTTCTTGCATTCAGCTGTTTGGCCGGAGCGGGCGCCGCTTTCACCGATCCCGCTTGGCACGCGTCGGTCGGCGACATCTTACGAAAACGCGAAGTTCCAGCCGCGGTTACGCTCATCTCGGTTGGATATAACGCTGTTCGAAGCGTCGGTCCGGCGCTTGGTGGCATTGTCGTTGCCTCCTTTGGACCTTTGACAGCTTTCGCTGTGGCGACGCTGACCTATCTAGCGCTGCTGTGGACCATAGGGCGCCGCAAATGGGATGTTCGCTCGTCCCCCCTCCCGCGGGAGCCATTGACCACGGCCATCCATGACGGAGCGCGCTTCACCGCACTATCGGCGGAGATCAAGGCGGCAATCGCGCGTGGCGCGCTTTTTGGCCTGACCAGCATCTCCATACTCGCGCTCCTGCCTGTCGTTGCCCGCGATCAATTAGGCGGAGGACCGATCGTTTATGGCATCCTGATGGCTGGCTTCGGGACCGGCGCCTTGTGCGTCGGCATCTGCAACAATGTTTTGAGACGGTCGCTCTCCCAGGAGCGACTGACAATACTGGCATGCATCGCTTGCGCGGCGTGTTGTTTATCTCTTGCTCTCACGTCTTCAGTGGCAGTGGCGGCTATTGCGCTGGCGCTCGGCGGCGCGGGATGGGTGGTCACCTGGACGGGGCTCGACGTAAGCGTTCAATTGGCAAGCCCAAGGTGGGTCGTTGGTCGCACGCTCTCGATCTATTATGCCCTTTCGTCGGGTGGCATCGCGGCCGGCAGTTGGCTGTGGGGTACGGTGGCTGAGAACTATTCGCTTGCCTCAGCCCTGGAGATTTCAGCTGCTGCGCTACTGATGGTCGCGGCCACCGGGTTCCTGTTGCCGATCCGTCAATGGCAAGACTCTGATCAGGATCCTTTTGGCTTCGAGACACCGCAACTCGCTCTCGACCTGAAGCCGAGAAGCGGCCCGATCGTCATCAAGATCGAGTACTCAATACCGGAGGCAAACGTCGAAGCTTTCCTCGATCAGATGCAGGAACGACGGCGGGTGCAAAGCCGCGTCGGCGCCAGGCACTGGAACCTCCAGCGCGATCTTCAGGATTCCTCGCTTTGGACAGAAACCTTCCGCACGCCGACCTGGATGGACTATCTGCGCCTTAACCATCGCCTCACAGCGGCGGACAAGGAATTGGACCAACGTCTGCTCGAATTGAACATGGGTGGAAACCCACCTCTTACTAAACTTTCGATTGAGCGGCCGACCGGGGCAACCCGCAAGCGGGATCAAACGCGATTTTTCTTCCGCCGGTGATCGCAGGCTGTTGTTGATAGAGTTTCAAGGGTGAGGGTAGATGACCGGCTTGGTAAGATTTGAGAGGCCAGTTGTGATTCAGATTGGCCGCTATACAGAACGCACCGTGTTCGATGTTAATGATGCGGCCTCCATCCTGCTGCGGGATCTTGGTGGTCGTCAGACGGAGAAGCACAGGGCAGCTATGGACGCCTGTCTGAAGGTTATACGAGGTGAGCTTCATCCACCCGCCGCCCGCAGGGCTTTCGTCGCGGTCGCGCGCGAAGCAAAGATTCTGCGCGGCGATTGACTGGAGTGCTCAAGCGGCACCGCCCGGCAACTGGCGGCTGATACAGAAGGCCTGAGGCATGACGTTGCCGCTCTTCTATCTGACACGAGCAGGGCGCAGCAGTTCCTACCCGTCGACTACATCGGGCAAGGTGTCTTCGACGACGCTCAAATTTCGGTCGAAAGCTTCTTTGTCAGATGCGTGGGCCCGGAGAGAGCGCACATTGTTCAGGATCGCCGCCACCGCCGCTTCTTTATCGGGTGCTATCCTTGTCGTGACCGCTTTAGCCGCCAACGCGGAAAAATCTATGGCGGTATAAGCTGGTACGACCGCAGCGTCGGTTGCTTTCGGCCGTTCTTTTACGATTGCGCGCCGGCCCCGCGGCAGAGCCATACGGTCAGCTTTTGCTGCAAATGTCGCGCCGCGCCGCAGGCGCGTCTGCAGGAGGCCCGAGCGGTACGCAGGTGCTGTCGGCACAATCGTCGGGAGCGCATGAGATGGAACCGCCTCAGAAGCGTCCAATGCAGGGCTTTTCGTGCGCGAAGCGTCGGTAGAGGCGGGCAGGGCCATGAACGCGCGTTTGGCGAGCCGGCCGTCGGCGAAATAGAAATTGCGCGTGCCGAGAATTGGCAGTTCGCCGCGCGGCAATATGATGACCTTGTTCTTGTCGAGCGTGCGGATTTCATCCGGCCGCATAAGAGGCCGCCGCACTTGCTTGCGGTGCTCGGAGCGCGTGTAATAAGTGTCGAACAAGGTTGCCTTGGTTCGCGTCACGTCCTTTTGAACGTCCGACGTTTCGCCGAGCTGCTCGGAAACGTAGCGCAGATCGTCAGCGTCCTGCGCACCGAAAAAGATCTGCACCCGAGCGGCGTTAATGAGCGTCTTGCGCCCTTCCTGCCGATAGATCTCGTCTACAGCCTTCAGCGACTGCACGAAAAACCACATCGAAACGCCGTTGCCGCCGAGCACGCTCGCCATTTCGGTCACGTTCTCGAGCTTGCCGAGGTTCTGGAACTCGTCGAGCAGCACAAGCACCGGATGCTCGTCCGGACGGGGCTGGGTTTCCGACATGAAGTTCATCATCTGCGTGAGCAGGACGTTGAACAACGGTCCAAGCGACGAAATCTGCTCACGCCGCACGTCGAGATAGAGAGACATCCGGTCACGCTTGAGCTTGCGAATGTCGAAGGTGCTGTGCGACGTAGCTCGCATCAGGCGCTCGTTGAGAAACGGGGCCATGCCGGTGCGAACGCCGGCGTAGATCCCGGAGAACTGCCGCTCAGACATCTCGAAATAGGGCAACAGGGTTTGTAGCGTAAAATGCGAGCATTCGCGGCGGCGTTCCTCGCGCAGCGAGCCGATGAACTCCAGGAGCGGCTGCTCGGCACCGTTCATGATCTCGAGGATTGAGGCGAAGGTCTTCTTCTCGTTCGGGATCGCGGGCGACTCCATGACGAAGGACGCTATGCCGGTAAAAAGGAGGCGGGCGTCGTTAACCCAGTAGGGATCCGCGTTCGAAGGGGGGCGCGGAAACAGCGCTGCAGCGATGTTGCGAAGGTCGATGTCGCGCTGCGCCGAATCCAGCGAGATGAAGTCCATCGGATTGTAGCATGCGGTATTGCCGTCCGGATCAGCCGGCGCGAAACGCACCACGCGGCTCATGGTTGAACGGTAGCCGGCGGTGGCCGCATAGGTCTCGCCACGCAGGTCGAGAACCACGAACGAATGCGGCCAGGTCAGGGCGTTCGGGATGATGAGAGACGTGCCTTTACCGGAGCGCGGCGGCCCTATGACGAAGCCGCCGACATCGTCGCCATCAATCCACAATTTCTTGCCGCCGATCAGCCTGCGCTGCGTCAAGCGGATCTTGCCGGAGCGCTGATCGCGGCCGGGCGACAGAATTCCGGTAAGCCTGCCGCCAGCTCGACCGACGAAGACGCCGCCAACTTTCGTCAGGCCGGTTTTCGATACGTCGCCCATCGTCATGAAGCGAGAGTCATTGCGCTTTCTCGGGCGCATGAGAAGCAGGCCGACCAGGGGCGCAAGAAACCCTGATGCCCCTGCGGCAACGGCGTATTGTACCCGGCTAAAGTTCCTCGCCATCGTATCCGCCCAGGCCAGACGAACGACCGGCAAGGGATTGGCGTTCAACTGGTCGAACAGGACGTGGGAGCCAGTCCTGAACCAATCTGTCGCGGCATAGGCGACCGTGAAGGCCAGGCCGCCCAGGGCCGTCGCCATGAGCACCATGAAAATTGCTGTTGCGATTTTCTGCATGAATGGCCCCGCTAGATTGTCTCCGCCTTGGTAAACTTGATCTCGCTGATGCCGCGCCGTCCGCCTTCGGTGCGGACCATCTGGACGACCACCGGAATGACCTCGCGCAGGTAGTCGAGGATTTCGCCTCGTGAGAGGCCCGAGCTGCCCTGCATGACCATCAGCGCCAGCCGCTCGTAGGCGGATCGGGCGGAATTCGCATGAACGGTCGTGAGCGAACCCGGATGGCCGGTGTTGATCGCCTGGAGGAACGCGAAGGTTTCAGCGCCGCGCAACTCGCCCAATAGCAGACGGTCGGGCCGCATGCGAAGGGAGGCTTCTAACAGCTGTTGCGCGGAGACCTTGGCCAGGCCCTGGTCGCCCTTTGAGGCTATTAGGGTGACGTTGTTGGGAGCAGGCAGCCTCAATTCGCGGGTATCTTCGATCGTGATGATCCGTTCATGGGCAGGGATCTCCTTCAAGAGCGCATTCAAAAACGTCGTCTTGCCGGTGGATGTACCGCCAGAAACGACGATCGAGACGCGGTTGCGCACCGCATATTGCAGGAAGTCCATCGGCGACGTGTCGTGCAGCATTTCGACAAGTCGCTTTTCTTCGGTTGACAGCGCCAGTCCGCTGCCCATCGCCGTGTCCTCGAATGCGCCGAGATCGTTGTAGGCAGCAAGGCTCATATCCATGATGACCTGCTTGCGAATCGAAATCGCCCCGCCTTCGGGAGCCGCGGGCGGCAAGATGCATTGGATGCGCTCACCCGAAGGCAGAGCAGCCGACAGGACCGGTTTTTCTTCGTTGATGACCTGATTGGTCGCCGAGGCGACGCCCGTCGAGATGTTGCGAATCCAGCCGGGCGTGACCTCGCGCTTGACGACGTGCTCCATTTCCTTCGCACCGAGGCGTTCGATGAACAATTCACCCGGCCTGTTGATCGCAATCTCGGACACCGCATCTTCGTTCAAATAGGACCATATCGGTTCCAGATGAGCGCGCAGGACCGGGGCTCTCGCCCAAGGGTCGGGGAGGGGATGTACGGCATTCATTTCACCGGGCTCCATAGCCGGGATAAAAATGATCCTTCGGCGTCCCGTAAAGAGGCGTCGGATCGATCGCCGTCGTTGGCCGCCCACCTGCCTTCAGGCGCGCCACTTCTTCCTGGACGGGATCGGCGTATAAGTCCGAGAAATCGAGATCTCGCCGCACCAGCACGACAATGGACGTGCCCTGGTCGACGTAGACTGTCGGTCCAATGTTCTGCGTGTCGCGAAACGCCTCTTGCGCGAGTTGCTGCAAGGCGGTCGATGACTTATCGAAGGCGACGCTGCGGGCGTCGCGCTGCGAGCCATTGCCACCATAAGTCACGGTGGTGGTCTCGCCGGTTACGGGATCGATCGTCGACACCTGGCGCTGTTGTCCATCCTGGCCGCTATCGCCTAGCGAGGACAGATATTCAGAGACGCCGCCAACGACGGACAGCATGATGGCGTTGCCGTAGCGTTCAACCCAGTGCGTATCGACACGCCCGCCCATGCCGCCACGCCCGAGCGCGTCTGCCCCAGGCGACTTGATATCAACGGAAATGCCGTCCGAGCGGATGACCCTGCTCCAGACGATGAAAACACGCTTTTGACCGCGCGCAAGCCCCGAGCGGTATTCTCCGGTCAGGCGCGAGCCCTTCGGAATGAGGATCCGCCTGCCGTCGAGCGAGAAGACATCCTCACGCACGACTGCGCGCACGGCGCCGGGAAGGTCGGTGTTGATCGCGGTTTCCAAATAGCCGCGAATGATCGTTCCTTCGGGGATCAACGCATCGGTGCGTCGGAAAACCTTGGCTTTGACGATGCCGGAAGAACTTGCCTCAGACTGCGCCAGGAATGCCTTGTTGGGATCACTGTCGGCCCCGGGAACCGGGATGATCTGACCGTCGGCCGCGATTTCGACCTGTGCCGCCTGGGCACCGGCATCCGTCGAGCCGGTTTGATCATTCGTCACCATCTGGTTCGACCGCAGGCGTTCCCACACCGCTTTTTCATGCTCGGCGGCCTCAGCCTTGCGGCGAGCCTCGTCCTCAGCCGCGGCCTTGCGGCGGGCTTCTTCCGCCTCGGCCTTGCGGCGAGCCTCCTCGGCCGCCATTTGCGCCTCCAGCGCGCGCCGCTGCGCATCAAGGTCCGCGCCCTCCTGTACGGTCTGATCGACATTATCGGCTTGTTGCGTGCCGTTCTGGTCGACGGCCGGTGGCGGCACCACGATCTGGTCGATCGTGCCGTCGGCAGGTTGCGGGGGTTCGTTCAACACCGGCGGGCGAAACTCGGGCGGGTTGAAGTTTTCCTCGCCATCGCTGCGAAGATCGCGCGATACCGGCTCCCGGGGCCAGTTCAGCCATATCAGCGCGCCTACCAGCACTACGCCGAGGGCGACCAGGGCGATCCTGGTACCCACGCCCGCACCGCGGCGTGCGACCGTCGGGCTGCCGTCCAGCTGGTTATAGTCGATCTGGGTCATCACCGCCCTCCGCTGGTTCCGAACACCGTGGAACCGCCTGTCAGTTTCGTTGGGCCGTAGACCTGCTCGACCGGATCGATTTCGTTGGGTCGCGCCCGGTTGTAGAGGCAGAGCGTCTTGCCATCGGCCCGCAAGGTGAATTGCCGTGCGACCTTGTCGATGACGGTGTATTTGCCCTGCGTGCGAACGTTGACCAGCGACTCCTGACGCTTGTCGTCGACAACGAAGATCGCCGGAATGTCGCCCTTGAACTCCAGAAACACCTTGGTGCCGTCGTCGAATACGGTGCGCGGCTTCAGGCTGTCGTCGCCCTTGTAGGCATAGTCGTAATTGAGATCGGCATAATTCAGGTCCTTCAAATCCGGATCGGCGGCGCTCTCCTTGGCCTGTGAGAGCAGGCGCGCGTTGATATCCTCGTCCGGGTATTTGAACCGGACCTGGAAGGATGCCCGGTCACGGCTATTGTCGGTTGCCTGCAGCAGCAAGGAATAGACGCGCCGGTTGGTGACCACGTTGACGTTGGTCCACGCATCGCGCTCCAGCGGCTTGACGAACAGAAATCGCGATCCGCGTTTGGGGATGATCGACCAGCCTTTCGTATCGCCAGCCGACACGGTTTCGATGACTTCGGTCGGGCTAAGCTCGACCATCGTTGAAATGCCAAGAGCTGCGCGCACCGACGTCACGTCGTCATTGTTGAAGGTGACATATCGGATGCGGCCGTCGCGTGCGGTCGCGTCGTGAGTAATGCCGAGGAAAAGGGCGGCCGACAGAGTGAGGCCCATGCACCATCTCATTGCAGGCTTCCCGCAGCGGGCGCCGATTCCTGGTCGCGGCGGTAATCCGTAACCTGAAATCCCAACGGGTTGTCAAAACGCCATTCGTTCTTGAGCGGCGTTGAGGTGTAGCGGAATTTTATCACCGCCACCCAATTGTCGGCTGTGGACGAATTGTCCCGCCGCGTCGTCGTGGCAAAGCGCACCGAGGCGGTGTTGCGGTTGAGCAGGGAAACCGACTTGATCTCGACCGAGACAGTGACATTGCGGCCAAAAATCTTGTCCAGCGATTGTGGGTTTGCTGGCGTATAGAGCCATGTCAAATCCTTGGACGCGGCGTCGGTCGAGTAGAGCTGTGCCAGGTCGTAATTCTGTTTCAGTTCACGGGAATCGTAGGTTTCGCGGGCCCTGATGTAGCGCACCAGATTGGCCGCCGTGACGGCTTCATTCTGGGACAAATCTCCCGGCTTGAGAGCGCGCATGATCTCGAGGTAGCCCGTCGATTTGTCGACCTCGACAACATACGGTTCGAACTGCCGGAGCGGCAGGATCAGCACGAGCGCCAGCAGCGACAGCACCGCAACCAGTCCGGAAACGCCGCTGACGATCCAGGCCAATGTACGCGATCGACGCATTGACCGGTGCGTGTCGTCTTCCCAGGTCGCGCCCAGCCTGTAATAGCGCTTGTCGACGAGTTCGCTGCTGCGGTCAGCAGCCGTTTCCACTGGCATTGCCACGTTACTATTGCCTCGTTTGCGCGACGCATCCTGATCCACGCCGCGATCGGTGATCATTGTGTGGTCTAGGCCAGAGGCCTGGAGTTATCGCGCGCACCTTGCTGGATAGCGGTCCGGGTTGCGGCATCCGCCTTGGCTGCTCGCGAAGATCGAAAACTGTTTGCCGCGAGCTGCCGGGCGCCGCGAGCGGCACGGCCGGCGGCCCAGCGCGCGCCGGAATAGCGCACGGCATTCCTGCCGAACGTCCCATATGAGTACCGGGCTCCCACGGTGCTGAGATAGCCGCCGCCATTCAGGATCGAAGCAATCGACGGTATCTGCATGAGAACGTAGATCCCGATGATCGTCACCAGCACCAGCGGCAGCACCAGCGACATTTTGCTATCCATGGTCGCTCCGCCGGACGTGGCGGTGTTCAGCGCCGCATTGACCAGCGAGAAGTAGAAACCGAGAAAGCCGTAAATCAGGACTTGCTGGATCATCAGAAAGGTGGTGAGCGAAAGGAAGCCTTCGCTCATGCGCGAGGACCATCGGTAAAGCCAAAGAACGATCCATATCGGCGCCAAGGCCAGCGTGATGAACAACATCACTTTGGCGGCGATGATCGCGGCAATGGCAAGCGCTGCGAAGATGATGGCAGACAGCAGAACGAGCAGCGACAAGAGCGCACCAAAAATGTCATAGAAGGATCCGCTGTAGACCTGATTGGCGACGTCCTGCGCCCCCTGGTAGAGATTGTCGATAAGCGCTGGAATTGCCGCCTGGTCGCTGAGCTGGTTGCCGGTGGCCCGCGACACGGCGCCGACGATCACCTTGCCGACCTCGTCTGGAATGCTTTGCGCGAGCTGATAGATCGTCGCGGAAAACGTGCCCCATCCGGTCAGCAGCAGATAGATGATGACGGCGCGGCCGAGGCGATAGGCCGCTTCGATTGGCGAAATCGACTCACGCCCGCTCAGGATCGAATAGCCCCACCACACGATATAGAGGGTCAGCATCAGGGTGAAGACGTTGCCCATCGCATTGCCCAACTGCATATAGACGGTGCGGACGAAGTCCTCACCGATGTTGTCAATGCCACCGAGAATGCTTTCGGCGAGACCGTTCATGGATCCTCGTCAATGATGCTGGCGAACGGCGTTGAATTGACCGGCTTCAGCGCGCCGCATTCGTCGGCGTGCGCATACGCCAAACGCCCGCACGGCGCTTTCAGTTCGCGATTTGCGCATCCGAAAAGCCCTGCGCTGAGCCCGATCACAACGCATGTGCGCAACACCAGCCTCGACAAGTGCTAGCCTCCGCTCTTGCCAAAATTCGCGAACGGATTGACGTTTCGAGGTGTCATCATCTTCTGGACCTGGCTCTGACGAAGAAGGTCTGTCTTCAGCTTCTCATTCAATGCCGCGACCGCACCGTTCTGGACGCCGATCAATTCGTTGACCGCGCGCGCGTTTTCCAGCTGCATTCGTGTGTTCTGGTCCACCGAACCCTTGACGTCCTGCGACTGCCCGATCTGTCCGCTCGCGGACTGCAATGACTGTTGGCGCTGGGTGACGCCCTGGGAAGCCTGCGACGTCAACGCGCTTAGCAGCGAAGCCACGTTGACGCTGCCGCCGTAGGCGGTGTTGACCGCGCTCGTCTCCTTGCCGGCAATCTGCTGGAGCTGCTTCACCAGTTGCAGGCCATTGATGACCGCGCCGGCGATTTTCTGGATATCGGGCGACAGGCCACCAAACGAAAGAGCCCCGCCGTTCAGGATCGATCCGAACGACGGCGCCTGGGCGATCGACATGTTGCCGCCGAGGCCCATCTGTCCGATCCCGAGCGAACCGTCACGACTGCCGCTGAGAGCCTGGAGGATCTCCTCGCTCTTTTTGAGAATATCCTTGTTCGAGTCCATGATGGAGTTGGTGTTGTCCGCATTCTTGCGGGCTACATCGAGATTGGCGCCATCAATGACCGCAATCTGTGCAAAGCCCGCACTCGTCCAAAGCGCCATGCCGGCAGCAATCGCGAATTTCTTCATGTCAGCCTCCTATTGCTGTAGAGAATCGATCACGCTGGCGGCGCCAGCAGGGTCGGTGGTGATGATTACCGAGTGGCTGTCGGCTGAGCTTGCCCCCGCGTTCTCAACCGCGCACGGCAACCACCGACCGCGATCGATCTTCAACCGTTCCAGTTCGGCGGGATCACAAGAGAACGGATTTGGAGAACCGCCCTTCGGCTGTTGCACCAGCTTGGCCGACTGCGATGTCTGAACGTTCTGCAACGACAGAAGTTGGGCCAGCAACGCCGTGAAGTCGCCCGCCTGGGCGAGGTACTGGTTGGTGACATCGACGTTGATCCCACGAGCGGACGAGTTCAGCTCCCAAGCGTCCTTGTATTCGGTCACTTGGCCAACGTTGCCCGCCAGCGCATCGATCGCTGCAGTGTTGGCGCCCATCTGCGATGAGCTTGCATCGAGGCTGCCGGTCGCCTTGCTGACCGTGCCCATGGCCGCGTCCTGGGCCGCGCCGCCTGCGCCGTCGGCCGTTACGATCGAGAATGGTGGCGGCGCGGCGGCCGGAGCCTTGCCGCTCGACACATAGTCGTTGAAGTAGCTGTTCCAGCGGCCGACACCGCCGGCCCATTGGTTCTGCTCCCCTGCGTTCGATCCGTTGTAGAAGGAGGCGAGACAGCTGTAATTCGTCGCCCCGCATTGCTTCACGCCCATTCCGAGATATTTGACGCCGCCTTCGACATTCTGCTCGTTCACGTCGCGGTCCAGTCCCATGGACTTGCCGGTGCCCTTGGTCAGCTGCATGACGCCTTTGACGCCGGTGTGGCTGCCGGCGCATGTGTCGAAGCGCGATTCCTGATAGGCGACGGACAGCGCCAGGCCTTCGGGCACGCCGTACTTTTGCGCATAATAGCGGATCATCTTCACGTTGCCGGCGTCGCGCTGCATCGCGTCGGCCGGAGACCGGCGAAACATCTGTGAGCGGTATCTGTTCGAATAGGTGCAGACGACGCTTTTCTTCCTGTCGGTTTCGTCCCTCTTCGCTTCATCCGACGTCTTGCTGTGCTGCTCGTCCTCTTGCCGCTTATCGAGGTTCTGCCCGTCGATGACCGCGATCTGAGCGATAGCCACGCTCATGCTTTCCGCCGTCGCGAGAGCCACGGCCAGACAAGCGCTGCTAAGCCGCTTCGTCATGCTCGTTCTCCCAGCCGCAGAAGTATGGCAGCCACATCTCCGGCTCGTCGCCGAAGGTCTCCCGGAGCCGTGCGCATTCCTTGCTGTTGGCTTCGTTCGAGGACAAGACCTTGATGAGATCGGGCATCGCCGACAAATCGAGCTTGGCGACGATCGAGTCGCTGTCGTGCTTGACGAGGAAGGTGCGTGTTTCCTTCGCGGTGCGGCGCACGAACTCGAATTCCTTCGCCGTCAAGGAGAAGCGCTCCATGTAGGACTCCTTGCTCGCCTTCGGGTTGGGGAAGAAAATGTTGGTCTTCGTTTGCTCGATCAGTGACGACGAGATGGAGGAATTGACAACATCTTCCGCCGTCTGCGTGCCGAAGCCGACAACGCCGTTCCGGCGACGAACGGTTTTCAGCGTCTCGTTGATGAAGGCGGCGAAAACCTCGTCGTCCAATAGCTTCCAGCCTTCATCGAGGAAGAGCATGATCGGCGAGCCGTCGATGACGTCCTCAAGACGGTGGAAGATGTAGAGCAAGGCCGCCGAGCGCAGCTTTCTGTCACCGAGGATCTTGGTCATGTCGAACCCGACGACGGGCTTCGAGAAATCCACCAGATCGACGGGATTGTTGAAAAGCCAGCCCTTGTCCTTCGGGTCGAGCCAAGGCTGTATCCGCGCGGCCAGATCGTTCATGCCGGGCATCAGCGAGCCCCGCAGCACTTCCGGCAGCAGGTCGAAGATCCGCTGTTCGCGCGGAATCTTGTAGATCATGTCGACGGCGGCGTTGATGACGCGCATCTCTGCCACGTCAAGCGCGCCGCCTTCCGGCGTCAGAATGTAGATGAGCAGATCTTCCAGGAAAGAACGGTTTTCTGCCGTGTCATCAAGCTGCAATGGCGCGAACCCGGTCGGCTGAGAAGGCTCCATCACCTCGTAGCGGCCGCCGAGCGCCCGAACGAAAATCTCAGCGCCGCGCATGTAGTCGAAATAAACGCATCGTGGCCGCGGCATGATGCGCATGGCTTGCGCCATCAGGAACGACAGCACTACGGTCTTGCCCGAGCCGGTCGGGCCGAACACCGTAAAATGCCCGACATCGTGAACGTGGAAATTGAAGTAGTAGGCCGTCTGACTGGTCGTTTCGAGCAAGGCGATGGGCCGTTTCCAATGCAGCCGCTCACGTTGGCCGGACGGGAAATTGTGTCCGGAGAAAAGGCCGGCGAAATTGAGGGACGAGATCAACGCACGTCGCGCGATGTAGCTGAAATTTCCCGGCAACTGCGCCCAAAAGGCCAGTTCCGTGTTCAGGGTCTCGCGAACCGGCACGATCGACATGCGCGAAAGCTCCGCCGTGATGTCGGATAGCGCACGGTTGAGACCAGCCATATCCGGTGCCAACGCCATGACGCTCATGTGATGTTGTCCGAAGACGACTTCGCCGCCGGCCAGCTTGTCGGCGCCGTCGTGGACGGACTCCTCGACCGTCGTGCCCGCCTCGTCTGAACCCTCGACCTGGTTCGCGATCGTGTTGATCCTGCGCATCGCCGTTACACGATCTTCGATCGCGAAACTCTGCGTCAGGACAAACTCATGTGGCAGGCGCAAGAGACCGTCCAATGAGCCCGGAGCGGTGAACGGTGGGTATTCCTTGATCGACACCATGGCGCCGAGCTTGCCTTCGTCCGGCCCGCGAAGTTCCAGCGCGGATTTGCCGAAAAACAGCTGTCGTGTCGCCAGCACATCGCCAAGGCTCATGCGCGGCAAAGGCATTTCCACGTCGAGGCCGCCGGCGAGGATCTTCGCCAAAAATTCCGCCGGCTCGGAAAAGAAGCTGTCGCGGCGCTTTACGACGCCAAGAAGACGCGCACCATAAGCCGTGAAATCCTTGACGACGCCCTCGAGAACGTCATGCAGTTCGGCCATCGCCTCTTCGCGGGTTTCCTCGCCTGCGGTGCTGATGCGGAACGCATTGAGCGCCTTGTCCACCCAGCCGACGCGGCCGACCATCGGTCGGCGTATGACTGCCAGATACGCTTCGTTGACGAAAAGGTTTTTCGCCCCAAGTTCATCCATGTAGCGGGCGTCGAGCTCGGCCACGAAAGGATTGTCAAAGTCGCCTTCGATCTCCGGCGTCACGTGGCGGCGGATGATCGTTGTGTAGACCGCAAAGCGAGAGGTCGAGAGATTGCGGAACGTCGTGTTGCGGTTGAACATGCGGCTGTTCAACTCGGCCTGGTCCATCGTCTGGAACGGCAGGCCACTGAGTTGGATGGCGCCGACCAGAAAGCCGCTCTTCGTCACGATCAGATTGTCATCGACATGGCGAAGGTAGGGGATGTGCATCGCCGCGGGCTTTTCGCGGCGGCGCTCACGGCCAAATTTCAGGTCGGCATCAAGGCTCATGGCGAATAGCTCCTCGCGCCCCAAAAAGTAAGGTTCGCCACCGCTCCGCGTTTGGAGACGCGCCGTTCAAAAATATGAAACATGTAGGGGTCGCGCTGGCACAGATATGCGCTAACCAGATGCACCACGCCGAACACGCCAAGGCCGAGCATGAAGCTGCTCGTGGCGATAAAACCGATCACCGCCAGGATGCCATTCAGTGCAAAAACTTCATAGCGCACGCCCCATTTCATCGGGGGGCGTGTCAGTGGCAGACTGACCGGCTCGACATAGACTTCCTCGTCGTCCATGCCTCAGCTGCCTCCCGCGGTGGCGCGGACCGCATCCACCAGCTGGGCAGCGCCGAAGATCAGAGCGATGCCAATGATGATGGAAAAAGCCATCATCCAAGCCAGCCGGCCCGTCATGGCGAGGAAGCCAAGAAAGCAGACCGCGATGATGGCAAATGAGCGCGCTATGTTGCCTTGCAGAACGCCGACAAACCACTCCATCACATTTTCGACTGGCGCCGCCGACTGGGCATACGCAGTGGCCGGCGCGAGAGCTATTCCGACCGCCGAGGCCAAGGCCAGCTTCAGGGCGAATTTACCCGCTTTCCTGTATTCCACCCTTGGCTCCTTTCAGTTGCCGAAATCCATGACATGACCATCCTGCCAAGTGTCCTCGCTCGCTGGCGGAGCGGCCGCGAGCGTTTCCAATTTGGGTAGGGTGGATTTTTTGACGACACCGCCGAACTTCCAGCGGTTCAATATTTTCACGATGTATTCTGCCGTCTCCGGATTCACCGGAATGCCCTTCGCCTTGTAGACGTTGTTGGCCCCGGCGTTGTAGGCCGCGAGCATCAGCAGCGGATCTTTGAACTGGTCGTACAGTGACTTCAGATACCGGATACCAGCCCGGACATTTGCCCGTGTATCGCAGGGGTTTGTCACGCCGAGATCGGAGGCCGTTCCTGGCATCAGCTGCATGATTCCCAAGGCCCCGGCTTTTGACGGACCCTGGTTGGCACCAAGATCGCTTTCGGCCCATGCAATTGCTTCGGCCAGATCGGCGTCAAATCCTTGTTCAGCCGCTATTGAGCGCACAAGGCTCGCGATCTGTGCACGGTTGCCACCCTCACAAGCTCCGGAGCGATCTATACCGGTTGCCGCCACAGCTTTCGCCGGCGTTGCAAAGGCGACCGCAACGCGCTCTGATGCCATGTCCTGAGCCAGCGCCGTGAAAGGCGCTATGGCACCGCAAAGCGATATTGTCAGGAGAGGTCGAATCATTGGCTTGCCACAATTTGACACTTTACTATGGCTACACTCTGCCCTAGTAAAGTGTCAATCGATAAGCGTGACGAGAACGGAAATCCGATGAAACAGACAGCCATATTCGTCGCCTTGCTGCTCCAAAGCACCGTGGGTTTCGCAGCCGCCGCGAGCGCCCCGAATGCCTTCGATGAGCCATCGAAGGACTACTTGCTTCAGTTCTCGAAGCCTGGCGAGAAGGTCTTTGTCTATGAGCGCTACGACGCCAAGGGCGCGCTTTATCGGCGTGACGTTACCGCCTTGAAGATGCCGGTGAGGGTGAAGTCGGCTACTGAGCGCGTTATCAACGGCGCGACGTATCGGCTGCGCGGCCTCACAGCGTGCCCAAAGCCAAAAATCACATATAAAGCCGAAGAATGGGACTGCACGAAAGCCGCGCAAGATTACGAAGAGCGGATCTACAACCACCGTGCATCTGTCGTTCTTTGCAACACGCTTGTTTTGCAAAGCAAGAAGGATGAACCCGACGCCGTGTCGTGCTTCTCCCTCGTCGGTGCAGGCGATGCAAACGATCCGTACACGGTCGCCTATGATGATGACGAAATGGTCTTTTTCGACATGGCGGCGATTGGTAACAAGGATGGCAAATCTCTGCGCCCCGATCTGGAACATTCGGGCGAACTGGGCGAGCAGTTCCAAAAATGAGAAGGTTCAGCCTCGCAGCCATTGCCGTTGCACTATCCGCATCGGCTCACGCACAGGAGAGCAATGCTTCCACCGAACCGACTCCGTTCCAAGTATCGAAGTCGGCTCAACTGCTAACCGGCGACACATGGCGCGATGGAGACCGCCTGTTCCATCTCTATGGGGTCCAATCGTGTTTACGAGGGACAATCGCAGAGGAGGCCGGCGGCAGGAAAATTGATTGCGGCAACGCATCGCTGGCGCACTTGGCCGCGCTGTTTGACGGCACGGCAATCACCTGCCAGCCAATCGGCTACGCGCTCGACGAGGCGGCTTTTGTCATATGCGGAGCGCAGTTGAACGGCGAAACAATCGACGTCGGAACGGCCCTCATCTCGACGGGATATGCTTTTGCGGCGACGACAGTAAAAGGCAAGGCAGTCAACGGCAATTACCTAGTTGCCGAATTGGATGCGAAGTCGAAGCGCAGAGGATTGTGGAACACAACGTTTCAGCACCCAGTACAAATGCTGCTGAAACGCATATCGGAGAGATAATGATGAGCCGCGATGACGACGCCCACAACCATTACCATGGATATCCGGTGCAAGGACGCACCGACCGCTCAATTGGCGATGCCGTCGCATTCATCGCTATTATCTTGGTCCCCGCGGGAGTTTATGCCGCCTGGCACGCCATCACAGCATGGCTTTCGGCACTCTTCTCTTAGGATTGCAGTTTCGTGAAAGAACCGAGCACCGCCTGCAAATCCTCAACGTCAATTTCGCACCAGCCATGACCCATCAACCGTTGGAAATAAGCTGCCTTCATTTTCATATCCGCGACAGTGGCTACTGGAGCGATGGCGGCTCTCCTTCGTGCCGCGGCCTCTTGCGCCATAACCGCGTCCATCCTCTGACCCAGCAAGGCCGCGTCCGCCCCTTCAGCTTCCATCAATCGCCTGCCGAGATATTCGAGCATGGCCAGGCTCTGACGATGTGCCGCAATAAGATTCGCGACACCTTCAGCCGGTTCCATTTCTCCGTTGCTGCAGACCAGTTGAATAGCCATCGTCCTCCTCCTGGCGTACATTGGTCACATACTGATACCTCGGGAGGTAAGGAAAAAAAGGGATGGCATCATCCCTATTTTGAAGCGACGATTCTAAGACCGGGCGGGGGTGCCTGCGTAGAAGGATTGGCTTCTAATGTTTCGTGCCCTGGTGGTTGAAGACCAGACGCTTATGCGTCTGGCATTAATGAACGAAGTGCAAGCAAGCTTCCATGACTGCATCGTTGTAGGTGCCGAAACCTTGGAGATTGCGACCAGAGAGCTTCAAAACATCCAATTTGATCTCATCGTAATTGATCCCGGCTTGCCCGGATTTGATCCCACGTCAGAAACTGCTCGGGTTTCTGTCGTCGACAAAATCATGGAAGCCTCTGCGAGCGCCATCCATATCGTCGTCACCGGCTCTGACAATCGAACCGAGGCCGAAGGCTTCCAGCAGATCGGCGCCGCAGCTTATCTCGGCAAAACCGGCCTTGCGCCCGGCGTTTTCAGCGACGTGCTCGAGGACATTTCATCCAAGGGCTTCTCCCTGCGCCTTTCGCGAGTCGCCATGACAAGGCCCGACTATCGCTTTTCCGTTCTGACGCCTCGCGAGCATGAAATCATCGACATGATGGCCCGCCGCGCGCCTGGCGTGAAACGGAAAGAGATTTTCGCCCTCATGTCAGAGCGGCTGGGCATCGATGCCGGCTCTGCCGAAAGGTACTACAAGCAGGCCCGGGCCAAACTCATGAGGCAAGGTCATCCGCTACCACAGGGGCTGTGATCGCGATGGCTTCTCTAACCGTACATGGGATCAAGGTTCCCGTGGAACCGCAGGATGTCTCGCCGGTCATCTGGCGAGCGCTTCAAAGCCAGAGCTATGAGGCGAAGGAAGCGAAGTGGATTTTCAGGGCAGTCAAGGCGCGCGATCGCGTACTGGAGCTAGGGTCCGGTATCGGCATCATCACCGCACTGATTGCGAAAATCCCCGGCGTTCAGGTGTGGGCTTTTGAAGCAAATCCCGCAACAGCGGAACTAGCGAAGCGCGTGATAGCGGCCAACGATCTCGACAATGTCACATATTCCCAGGGTATCCTCACAGCAGGCCCGCCGCGGTCCTTCACCTTCTACGTTCGCCGGGACCTTTGGATGTCTTCCACGGACAAAGACCAAGGACCATATGAGCGCGAACTTTCGATCGTCTCGGCCGACGTCGATCGTTTCATCACCGATCATCAAATAAACGCCCTCGTCATGGACATTGAAGGTGCTGAGAAAGAACTTCTGCAGGATGCCGAGCTGCCCGGCGTCGAGCGCATTTTTCTTGAGCTGCACGATCATCTCTATGGCCTTGACGGCGTCCGCAACATCACGCTTGCCCTAGCAGAAAAGGGATTTGCCTACGATCCGCGGGGCTCCCGAGGACCTTGCGTGCTCTTCGCCAAGAACGATGGACCCCGCGAATACGAGGATGTGGAAGATGTTGCGTAATGCTCTCGCCGTCATGTTTGCCCTGTCCCTTCCGCTCGCCAGCGCCGCCGAGGAAATTCCCCTCGATCCCAACGAAGTGTCGGTTCAAGACGCCAGCGGCAAGACCGTCGCCATCTTTTCGGTAAAGCAGCTGCGGGCAGAGTTTCCGCAACAGACCTATGACACGCGTACGCCCTGGACGAGCAACAACGAGAAAATAGAATATCGCGGGCCACTGCTTGCAAATGTGCTTGCCAAGGCCGGAATCACCGCCGCGCAGGAGGTGAAAGTTGTCGCCTATGACAACTTCGTTTCCGATATTCATATGGACGAAATCCGGTCCTATAATCCGATCTTGGCGATCGAGCGTCGTTGCAACGAGAACGACAAGGCCGGTTCACATTGCCTGCCGGGTCAGGATTTCCGCCCGATCAGCATGGTAGAGAAAGGCCCCATCTTCATCGTTTGGCCCTTCGACCAGCTGCCCGCCTCCTACGTTCCCGCAAGAAACTCGATCTGGGTATTTTTCCCAGTCATCCTGCGCGCCACGCAATGAAGTTCTTCAACGGCCGTTTGTTCACTGTTCTGCCGTATCTCGGTATGGCTGCGGCGCTTGGCCTGAGTGCGTGGACGTTCATCCAATCGAACCGCTATCGTCAGGAGACTGATGCCATCCTCAATCAGACCTTCGAGATTCAGTGGCGTGCGGCACAGATTCGCGAGCGTCTTTTGCGAGTCTATGGTTATCTTCGCATCGCCGACGAGACGGGCAAGCTTGATGCGGACATCGATCGACAAATGGCGCTGGTGAGCGTCAACGTCGCGCAGTTGGAAAACCTGCCCTATCTGAACCGGTTTTTTCCCGACCATGACGCCGAACTCCTGGGTCGGATTCGCTTGACCCTCGAACAGAGAATTGCACCTCTTGTGTCAGCGCGTAGAAACTACACCCAAGCCATTGCCGAGATGGCCAAGCTGGAACAGTCAATTTACGAGATTTCCAGCTCTACCGTTGATCACAGCGCCACCTTGCAGCAGACCGCCAGTATCGACATTGCGGCCTCGCGCAACTGGTTCATCTTCGCCATCGCACTTGGCCTGGGTGCTACCTTCTATCTCGTTATCCATCAGCGTTATGCTTTAGCCAATCGCCGTGACCAGCATATGCGCTCGTTCGCTTCGCTCTTTGCGCATATGACCCGATCGCGGGTTACAGCCTTGAGGCTGTTCCTTGAGCACGCACAACCAGACAAGCAGCCGAGCGGCGAAATGCTTGAGGCTGCGCGCAGTGCTGCGACCGAACTGGAATCGATCACCAACAGTGTGCTTCAGATCGCCTATGCACCACAAGATTCCAGCACTATGTCGCTCGGCCGACTGCTCGAGGATCTTACGCAGGATCGCGGCAGTTTGGTGCAAGTCTCGGTCGATTCCAAAGCGCGCTTGCTACCCGTCCCGGCGACGCCGTTACGGTTGGTGGTGAATGAGCTGATAGAAAACGCGCTGGCCGCTTCGTCGAGCGCCAAAAACGCCCGAGTTCTCATCTCCGCGACAGTCAAGCGGCGCCCCTTTTTCCCGCGCACTTACCTCGTGCTTGAAGTGGCCGACGAGGGCTCAGGCATGCCACCTGCAATCGTTGCAAAAGCAACTACTCCCTTCTTTTCAACGCGAGCCGGGAATCATACTGGCCTTGGCCTGACCGCATGTTCTCAGATGGTCTCGACGCTGAACGGAATGCTCATCATCAAGAGTGCTCATGGTGTCGGCACAACTGTACAGGTCAGAATTCCCCTGGCTTCCGCCGCAGCCACTTTTTGGCAATCGTGCCGCAGGTACGGGCGAACAAAGGAACACTCGTGGGGCGGCTAGCTGTGAGCTCTCAGCTCTGCTCCATTTTCACCTGAATTGCACCGGTATGCGCTATCACGGCGAAAACCTGCCAGCCATTCGGTGTAGCCCAGCTTAGACGGATGATGACGCTGGAAGTTTACGGCTCTCTGAAATGAGAATCTACGCCTCCGGGTGCGTCAGAAACAGGTAGATCAGTTGATGGCGGGACCTTATCGGAAAAGAGGAAGGTCGCTGGATCAAGTTTCAACGCCTTGGCGATCGCGGCAATTGTGTCGACGCTGATATTACCGCTTGCGCGTTCCAATTTCATGAATGTCGCCTCCGCCACGCCTATGAGCTCGGCCATCTCATAGCGGAGCAAAGTGCGTCGTTTTCGCTCAATGTCGATGATGTGCGCCAGACGCTTGCGGATTGCAGTCTCGTCCAACTGATGCGCCCATTCGGGAAGTTTTTTTCCGCCCGCGAGCAGGTCTGCAACTGACACATGCAAGCCGCTTGCCATGATTTGCAACGTCGTCAGGGTGACATTGTTTTTCTGCCGCACGGTCTGGATGTAGGTCCGGTAGGCGAGCCTTTCGCCCTCGACAGTCCGGAACAGCTCGGCCATGTGCATATGGGATAGGCCACGCCTGGCTCTCTCCCGCTCCAGCGTTGTCGCAATGTTGACACGCAACGGGTTGTCGACCACGCCCGCGATGTCTCGTTTCATAAATCGATGTAGTCGCACAAACCTACCTTCTCGATCTGTCCTTTTTCGCGCGGATGATCCATAGTAAAGTATCAGAATCCGCCGCGAGGAAAAGGCTATGATCGTACTGAAATATCTCTTGGTGGGTGCAGCCGCCGTCGCGGGCGCCGCAGCTCTTCCATCCCAATCACAGGCATCGGAATGGGGCTGTCAGGTCCTCCTCTGTCTGTCCGGTGACTGGCAGGGCACTCCTTCTTGCCACCCGCCAATCTACAAGTTGATTGCGGCGATGAAAGCTCCGGGTTTTAACTGGCCGACCTGTCCGCAAGCCAACTCCAGCGCCGCGAGATACGAGAAGTATGAGGATTGTCCTTCTGGCTGGCAAGCAGTTGGCAGCTACGACTCCGATCGGCCAGGAATGAGGCAAGAACGGAACATCTGCCGCATCAGCTCCGACAGGCTCACACTGCCCGTCACTTTCACGAATAGTCGCCTCGGCCAAGACCATGACAACGGATCTCGACAGGCCAGATCAAAATGAACGGTAAGTTGGTGACGGCAAAAATCCAGATCACGGGCAACGATAGAGGGCATTCCCTTGGTAACGGCTCCACCTACTACACCATCTCTCGGCCGATGCGCGCAAAGCCCTGGTTCATCGAGTATGACGACGCGAACGGCCTACGCCAGAAAAGCTGGTTCAATCTCAACGTGCCATAAGCCAGTTCAATCTCAACGTGCCAATAAGCCAGGTGATCACGCAGGACCAGTCGCCGTGAGGATCACAAAACGTCTCTGTCCGGTTCATTCACGCCGACGACAGCGATGGCTTCGAAAGCTCAATGCGAATACTGGATCAGGGAAGGGTAATAAGTGTTGAAGGCGCTTCTCCTGTCGACTGCGATAATGAGCACATGGGCAGTCTCGACGGCGGCTGGTCAGAGCGACAAGCCGCGATCGAGCGCGGACAATCCGATGTGGCCCGCTTCACTGAAATGGGACTGCAAGACCGCCGCAAAAATCGTGTGTGAGCGTGACGGCAGTTGCACAGTGGCCGAGGACCACACTGGATTTGTGCTGAACTATGGCAGCAACGAAGCTGAGTTCCCGGCCAGCAATGTCAGGATCAAACGGCACTATCAACAGACCGTGCAGGCAAGCCCTTTGCAGCAGGAAGTTAAAGTCGAACTGGCTGACAATCGCGTTCTTTGGCTGACGGCCGTGGATGCCAGCCGCACTTATTCGGAAGCCTGGGTCGGCGCATTGAGCGAGTTAAAGGGCGGCGCGGTACTCATGGAATCCGAGGGCATCTATTGCATGCCGCACAAGTGAGTGAGCCGAGAGGGAAGGGGTGAGTGAGCCGAGAAGGGAACGCGAGCGAAAACCGATATGGTCTGACCTCGAGCAGCCACCGGCGTTTCAGAAAACTCCGGCGTAACCGACTTCCGGTTCTAGGTGTTTCATCAGTGATCAGGGGGGGATCTAAAGTAACATTGACCTGAGCAATGAGCTTCGATAAGACCTCGATGCGGTGCAACTGCATTCGCTCACTGAAACCAGTGCCAATACTTATAAAGTTGCATAAGATATATTATGGAACTCGGCGGCGGTCTTCTAGCTGTTGCTTTTTTCTCTCCTGCCGCAGCTTACGAATTTGTGGATTCTTTCAGTAAACTGCGGTTATCGGGTTTGAACTATGGTGTCACAGTCGGAAACGACAGCACATCGCGATGCTGTTGGGGGGCGTCCACCGCATCGATTAGGACTGAGCATGAGGGGGAAGGCGGATAGCCGAAGCGTGACAGTGTGATGACCCGAAAGACCTCGCCAACAGGGCGGCCGTAGGAGCACCAGCATAGCGCCGCGGTCAGGCGCGATACGGACCGACAGCCCCCCAAGGGCGCTGATTGATCGATCGAAATTGAACGGGTCATTTTATCAGCTGACATAATCCAAATCGAATTCCTCGCGACGTTTCAGCACGCGCCTGGATTTTTCTGCATTTGGCTCCGGCGAAGACCCCGGTGGTGCGGTGGAAGCGCACCACCGGGCATCGTGGACTTGTTTTCATCAGCCACCAGGACTGCTGCATTGGGGCAGGGATGGTTCCAACCTTCTAGGCGTCGCCAAACCGCGCATCTTTGGTTGGATGCCGAATTCCGTGTGCGACGTTGCCGGATCGACACCAGCCATGGCCGCGACCCAGAGTTGCCACGTCGGAATGGCTAAGCACCTTGCCGTCGCCGGACTTGATAGTTTCGACGACATTGCCCGGCGAACAGTCATTGACCGACCCTTGTCCGTGGTGCCCGGTACGAGAAGACGAGGTTATTGTTGGGCAAACCACAGCTCGTTGGCGTCGATACCGGTCCCGAAGTCCAGCTCGTCATTGTCGGTGAAGGAGCCGGATTCGACGATCGTCTCCGACCCGTCCTTTTATGCGTTCCGTCTTCGAGTGCCTGTTTTGTGCGGTCTCCGGCCCTCGTTTGTCGACGACGAGAGTTCTATGCACCGGCCTATCGAGCGAAGATAGGCAACGATCTCCGGTAGCAGGTGATCACGATCGCCAAACTCTTCCACGATTCTTTTTACCTTGCGCCAGGGTACCTTCCCGTCAACATCGCCCAGTGAGTAGCCTAAGTGACCGATCGCGCAGATATCACAGCCAGCCTCGATCACCTTGTCGACGAAGGCGGGAATCTCGCTCGCTTTCATTAGCCGCATGTTGCTGGTCATCGCAGATATCTCCGTTGGTGGTCGGCATGGAAATTGCGCCGACGCCCATTGTGCTCGAACCTGCACGCACTTCGCTACCTGTGCACTTGCACAGGTTTTAGGGTCTCAGGCCTGCCGAAGGCGCCCGATCGAGCGTTCCTGCGCATTTGTTCATTGTTGGCACCCCGGGCACTCAACCGTGTTGCTAGAACAGCCCACCTGCTCCGTTCCAGCAAGGCAGCACTGGCCACCGGAACGCTCCCCTTGGGCGCACTGAAAGGCGATGCCGGCGCTCAGGCAGTCGGAGTCAGTCATGCCGAGGCGCGATTTCCTTCTCCTCGCAAGTCGCTCGAGCCCCACGCGCTCTTTTCGTTCTGGAGTCCAGTAGGTTGGGCCGAGGTTGGCGCGATCGAGGGGTCTCTTTCCATTTAGCTATAGGTTGGAAAAGCTCCTCACATCCCGTAGTCAGGAGTCCACCAATCGGTCGAGATGGCTGCGACCCGCGCTGCGGGCGGGATTGGGTGCTCCGACGGATCGATACCCAATACCTGCGCCATTTCTTCTTCGGTGGTATTATCGCCCCCCGCGTATAGCTAAATGGTGTGGACAAACCTGATCCACACGACCTAGCGCGATTTGGAGCCAACCGGCCTGGGACCTGGCGGCCGCCTCTGGCTCTACGCCGCAAAATCGGGCCGGTTCCGCGCGTCTGCATCGAATGACGGAGGTCAGAGGTGGTCGGAACGGGGTGCTCGGCATTTATGATCCGACCATGCGCCAGCGAGTGATCGTCGGCGGGCTCGACGGCGGCATCATGTCAGGGGACTTCGGCCTCCAGGCGCGCGAGGAATGCCGAGACCACGGCGTCGATGTCGACCGGTTCAGTCAGCGTGGGTGACGTCCTGGCTACTCCCCCGATCATCCCCGGTTTGATTCAAATTTGTCTGTCGATATTGGCGATTGCGCGACCTTCACCGTCGTAGACGGCAATGCGGGTGGTTAGAGAGGGTCCTATGACAAGCAATTTTTCCGCCGCCCGAGTGCATTTAGATCGAGCGTATGACTACCTTTGTGGCGATGACCCGATGAGTCGAAGGGGACGCGAAGCCTTGGACCTGCTAATTGAGGCGGTTGCCGTCGAAGAGTTCAAGCAGCCACGCCAAAACGCGGAGGTGCTAAGGTTTCCGATTGGGCGCCGCTTCTGAGGCAATCTCCACGGCCGCCATGTAGCCTCAGGTGAGGCGCTCACCGGTTGCGCTGCCACTATGAACCATGGTGAGCAAATCCTCCCAGAACGCCAAGAAGCCAGCCCGGCATGAGCCGGGGCGGGCAATAGAAAATGGGGAGCCCAAGCGCGCATCCATGAAACGGCGCCGCATGTAAAATTCAGCAGAATGTCCATCCTGGCGCAACGCCACAACAGGCCGCACTCAAAGGCCGAATACATGCCTGCAGCCGACCGACCTGTCATCAATGTCAGAAAGCCCTTGCCACGCGGAGGCCGTCCATACATGCCACTGAACTGTCCTCCAGTGGCGATTAGAGCCTTGGCCGTTTCTGTTACGCCTCTTGGCGCGGGTTGAGCAACCGGCGGAGGCGCGGAGCCTCCCATCAGCACAGCGTCGGAGCCGTTCGCTCTTAGCGCAAGATTTTGAACTGCTCTTGTCCTGACCCCAGAAAGGCGCTGGAGCGTCATCGCCGACCGGATCGCGTCGTCATCGACGATAGCCAGACCAATCGGGAGGCGATCGTTTCCTGCGACACCACAAATCGCTTGCAGGACCGCTCCCGGCGCCGGCTGAAGCCGATCCGGATCCGCAAGAGTAGATACCTGAATAACCGGATCGAACAGGACCATCGGCGCATCAAGCGCCGTATCCGGCCGATGCTCGGCTTCAAATCGACGGCCACCGCAGCCACCATCCTGACCGGCATCGAAATGATTCACATGATGCGCAAGCGACAGGCGAGGTACGCCTTCAATCCGAATCCGTCCTTGGCCGAGCAGTTCGAAATCCTCGCCGCCTGATTGACCTCGCATCAGGGCCTCTCTGTGCCCCTATTCAGCCGTTGCAACAAAACCGACGAAACAGCTCTCGCCGCATAACCGCCCCACAGTTCCTCATGCTCCCTCCAGAGCCTTCAGTCGCCGAGCCTCGGAGACATCCATCCCGCCGAAGCGGCCGTTCCAGTTGTAATCGAGGCGTCGCTGACCCCGTGCTTGCGGCTCCTTCAAAAATTCCGATGATCTGCTCTTCAGAAAAGCGGCTACGTTTCATGTCCTGGTCCTCTCGATGGGCCAGAACGAACGTCAACCGGATTAGATCAGCG
>NZ_JAMYOX010000053.1:0-29669 GCF_040320025.1 Mesorhizobium sp. M0808 | reverse complement strand
CAATGGCCGATACATTCGCGCCCGGCTTCAGTGTCGCCTCGATCAGCCGCGACTTCGCTTCCGCCGACCAGCGCCGCCGCGGACGCTGCGGGCTTGCCTCCAGTCGGTTGGCAACCGCTTCAAGAACATGGAAACTTCTATCATCAGGCATAGGCGCAGACATAGAAATTGACACTGCAAGCTCCTCGGCTCCTTGCTTCAGTGTCAGTATGTCTCGCTCATCACCTCAAGCCGCGCCAGATGGGGTCAGCTTGGCGCTTACATTCCATCGGCAAATGCGCCGGATATGGCTACGGTGTCTGAGACGGCGCAGCCAGAAAAGCCGGCGCATGGGCTGGTCGGAGTTCGAGACCCTGACGGCGCGCTTTCCCCCTGCCAACTCCGCGCATCACTCGAACTTGGGCGCAAGCACGGATATGACGCGGGTTACCCTCGGGAAGAGCCGGGTGCGGGAAATCCGCCCGCCCGGATCTGTGAGGGCGAAAGCCGAATGGCTGAGCTACTCGACCACGACCCGCAAAGCGGACCCGACACTGCGGATGGGGTCGAATTCCATGTTCAGGAGAGTGACCGCAGCCGGCAGATGGCGGCGCTCCGCCGATCGACGCTCGCCAGGCCGGGTCGCAAAGCTCGAACCGCAACCAGAAAGCTAAAGGCAGGAATCATCCATGGCGCTGCTAATGGTCCAGCGGGGCAGTGTTTGACCCCAAGAGGGAAAAGCGTGCAGACAGGTGACGACACTGAGTTGATCGCCCAGGGTGGATTTTGACTTTAGCCCCCCGGCGCTTCATCGCGCGAAATGACTTTGGAAATTCGGTCAAACGCCATTGCCGCTTGGTTTCGTCTGAGAAAGCCGAAGCCGCGTAAGTCGCCACGCTGTAGTACAGAAATCAGCTCGCGAAGTTCCGATGAAAGAGTTTCAACCTCTTCTTGCCAGTTCAACTTCGGCACGCAACTCAACCAAATTCTGCCAATTTCGAAATAAAGTTGCTCCGTAATTTCTCTCGCTCTGACATTTGAAATCGCACCTGCGAGCGCTTCTTCTATCTCGCGATGTATCTTGCCCAACAAATGTACATCACGATTTGACAATAGTTGTTCTGCTTCCTCAGCTAAGCTCTGGAGAGATTGAATCGTCATAACAGGAATTGGCAGGTCAATAAATCTGTAGAGGTTCTCAGCCAGAACCATTCTCACTTCATATATCTGGCTGAGCGTTTTTGCATCGACTTCCGTTACGGTGGTATAGGAGCCTTGAGATCTCACCAAAAGGTGTTCAAATTCGAGGCGCTGAAGCACCTTCCGGAGGGGTGTTCGACTGATCGCGAACTCAGCGGCGAGTGTGTTCTCCGACAACTTTGTTCCCGGCAAATACTCTAATAGAGCTATACGATCCCGCAGAATCTCATAGATTTCTGATGCTGAATTGAAGGAGCGACCAGCTTCTATAATGTTCATTGCCTTCACAATCCTATGTACCTGCCAGAGATCCCAGCTAGCACCGTTGGTGCTGCTAAATTTCAGCGAGATTTCTTGACGAATTCGTCAAGAAGACACCGCCGGACTTCTCAACCAAAACACAATCCGACAAGAAATTGTCGTTGCCAGCATCATCCGTGATCCATGTGAGAAGGTGAAATACCATCCCCTCTCTGATCTGGACAGTGCTCGCCCCATGCAGACTGTTTATACCGGGGCCGCCGGTCCAGGTCGGAGGAAATGAGATCCCGACTGTGTAACCGCAATGCTCGAGCCTCGGGAACGCCTTGGATGCATCAAGATGAGCCCGCCATGCAGCATGTACATCCGACGCGAGTATGCCTGGCTTGAGCGCATTCAAGGCCTTGATGTGTGCCTGATTGCTAATTTCGGATAGCTTCCTTGCCGACGCAGGAGCTGGACCGACATAGCCGGATCGGGCCATCGGAGCGTGATATCGAGCGACGCAGCCAGAAAGCTCCAAAAGAAACGCGTCGCCCGTGTTGAGCTCCCGGGAAGTCCAGGTGGTGTGCGGTTCGCAAATCCTGTCCACGGACCTAATAAATGGGGGGAACCCGGGGGACCGTCCGCCGGCGGAAATCATGGCCCTATAGACCTCGGCCGCGACAGTGTTTTCGGTCACGCCATTGCCGGCTGTCCGAAGTCCTGCAGCAATCATGATGTCGGAGATTTGTGCCGCGCGCTTAACCTGTTCGATTTCAAAGGGGGATTTGACCACACGCATCTCTTCGACAATGCCTGATGAGTCGACAAACTCAGCGCTCGGGAGGGTCACCCGAAGAGGAGCGTCGATCACGACGTTAAAGGCACTGTTCCTTTGCAACGCTACACGCGGGCTCTTGCCAGCAATCGCGACCAGTTGCGACGCGATTGCCGCTGCAACGTCGTCGTTGTCGGCATAACCGATAAATTGAACATCTTTAGCTTGCCGCAGGATGGTGGGCGTCTCAATGCTTCTCGCAAAGAGCAAAGGCGTACCATTGGCTGGAACCAGGAGCGCGTGCAAGCAGAAGTAGCCCTCATAGTCGAGGCCGGCCAGATAATAAATGTTCTCAGGGCTCGTAAAAATCGCCACGTCAACACCACGTTCCCGGCACTTCTCCTGTACTTTGTTAACGCGGGATCCGCGCTCAACGCTAACTTGGTCCACTGTCTGATCCATTTCCGTTTCCTTTCTAGTTTCGAGGGAGATTGCTACTCTGATTTCTACCGGTGGTAGAAGTGGGAGCAATGGGTGACTGATGAGGCCGACGGAGCTTGCCGTAGGACTTACAGCGAAGCGTTCTTGAAGCGGAGACTGCGTCGGTTCAACTGATCGACCAGAAGCATCAATATAATCGCCATGCCGATCAATAGAGTGGCCACTGCAGTTATCGTGGGGTTGAAGCTTTCCCTCACGCCGCTCCACATCCGTATCGGCACCGTATGCTGCGGAGGCGTAGCAAGAAATAGTGTCACAACGATTTCGTCCCACGACCAAACGAAGGCAAAGATCGCACCAGAGATCACCCCTGGTGAAATCAATGGCAAAGTCACCTCCCAGAAGGCACGCGCAGGCGACGCCCCGTGTACCTCCGCTGCCCGCAAGAGTGTTTGATTGAATCCTTTTAGGGTGGCGGAAACGGTTATCACAACAAACGGAGCGCCAAGCGCCGCGTGAGCCAATATTAAGCCCCAGAATGTACCAACCAGCTTCAACTTCGCGAAGACATAGAAGAACCCGAGTCCGGACACAATTGCCGGCACTACCAACGGCGATACAAGGACAGCGAACACCATGTTTTTAAATCGCCAGTTGCTTTGGCTCAGCCCCAATGCAGCCAAAGTCCCCAGAACGGTCGCTACGACAGTCGATGAAATGCCGACAATGAAGCTATTCTGGATGCCCCTTTGCCACATAAGCGATGCTGAGGAATCCCCGAAAATCTCAGCATACCAACGCAATGAAAGCCCCGGCATTGGATACGTAAAATAGGGTGCCGAATTGAATGATAAGGGTATGATTACAATGATCGGCATAATGAGGAAGCCCATTATCAGCGAACTGACAATCCAGAGTGTCATCGTCGAAAAGCCAGGGAGCCGCTTAGCTATTACCGAGGTCATTCCTATGCCTCCTGCATGATGCTGGCGGCTCTAAGCCTGCCGAGCAAGAAAATGACGGCTCCAACGACGGCAAGTAGGAGCACGCTAAGGGCGGCCGCAAGACCCCAATTCCCGAAGTTGCTAGCGTTCTGAGCTATATAGTAGCTCAACATTTGATCGGCCGAGCCACCAAGAAGAGCAGGTGTGATATAAAATCCCAGTGTAACAATAAACACCAACAATATGCCGGCTCCCAGGCCCGGAACGCTAAGCGGAAGGTAGACTTCCCAGAAAGCTCGAAACGGATGAGCTCCTAGCGTAGCCGCCGCGTTCATATATGTGCTCGGAATTTTCAACATTACGCTGTAAAGCGGAAGCACCATAAAAGGCAGCATCACATGAGTCATAGCAACATACACCGCGAAGCGATTGTAGATCAGGTCCAAAGGCTGGGACCACAGCCCCAGAAATATCCCTGTGTCGTTCACCAACCCGTGCTTTTGTAAAAGCACAAACCACGCAGTTGTGCGCACTAGCAAAGACGTCCAGAATGGAAGAAGCACAAAGAGAATTAGTTTATTTCGCAACGCCTCCGATGCATGTGCAAGAAAGTAAGCCAGTGGGTATCCAAGGGCTACACAAGCTGATGTAACCACCACCGTCATCCATAACGTGCGGACGAGCACGTCGAGATAAAAACCACTGCCCTCCGAAGCAGATTCTGTGTTGGATAATCCAAGCGCAGTTCTAAAGTAGAACAGCGAATAGGTGCTCGATGCGTTGCGGAGCGCGAGCCAATAGCGGTTATCTGTCCAGCGTTGATCGATCTGGCCCAGCGCTTCTGCGGCATCGACCGTTGGGAGATTAGATATCTTCGGTCCGGTTTTCGTCAGAAGAGATTGAAACCCGGGTATCGCATAGTTCAAGCGACTACCCGCCTGGCCCAGACTCCTGTTGCTAACGGCTTGTTTGATGTCGGTAGCAAGGGCGGCGAATACCTCCTCGCTTGGCAGATCTGTGCCATCCCAGCGTTGGATTAGATCAGCGGTCATTGGCAGCACAACAGAGACCTCAGGGTCTTCAATACTCCTGGTCAGCATTACGACAATTGGGATGACGAATATCAGCGCGAGATACGAGAAGAGAGGCGCGACGAGTACGCTCTGGCGCACCTCTCTCTTTCTCATCTCGCGGCGATAGCTAAGGGCGGCCGATCCATTTAGATCGTTGGATATGGCTTTAGCAGTCATGGTTATCAAATACTCCGGCAATGTCCAAAGCCGATCCTGTCTAGAGCGGGTAGGCCGCCTGAATTTACCGGAATTATTGCTGAGCAACCCAGTTGTTAAAGCGCTGTGTCAGATCTTCCTGGTGATCTACCCAGAACTGGACGTCCATCGGAAACCCGTTTTTCACGTTTTCGGCGCTTGTCGGGAGTTCGGCATTGAGTTCCGGCTTGATATGCTTTTCCGCAGCTACTACAGCCGGGCTGTAGGCGACGTGTTTCGTGATATCAGCGATCAGCTCCGGCTTAGTGGCGTACTGGAGAAACTTGTAGGCACTATCAACGTTCGGAGCCCCCTTCGGCATGATCCACATTGACGTTTCCCAGCGGAATTGATTCCACACGGTCTTGATCTGTTTTTGCCCTTCACTGTGCGCGGCACTGTACAGTCGACCGTTCCAGCCCACTGTCATTGCCACTTCTTTATCAGCGAGAAGCTGTACTGACTGCGCACCGGTCTCCCACCAAACGATGTTTGGCTTGAGCTTTGATAGGCTAGCGAACGCCCGATCAACTCCTTCCGGGGTACCCAGCACTTCGTAGACCTTGTCCATCGGCACGCCGTCGGCCAGCAAGGCGAATTCCAACGTCCCGTTGGGAGACTTGCGCATTGCTCGTTTACCCGGCCATTTCTCTACATTCCAGAAGTCGGTCCATGACTTTGGACTAGGTTCCGCTACCTGATTTGTGTCATAGGCGAAATTGACGGAATAGATGACGTCGGGGATACCGCACTCAATCAGACTTCCAGGAACAAAATCATTCTCTGTCAGCTTGAGCCGGCCGAGATCAATCCGTTCCAAGAAGTCCTGCTGGCAGCCAATGGCTGCGATCACAGATTCACTCTCGGCAAGTTGCCAATTGTATGTCCCGGTACTGGCCATGGCTCGGATTTTTCCGACGTCGCCCGAGAAGGCATCCGCGAGGATATTGATCCCTGTGTCCTTGGTGAAAGGCTCGTATACCTCTGCCCGCAAAGCGCCTTCGAATGAGCCGCCGTACGTTGCGATGGTAAGATCATCGGCTTTTGCGGCCACCGCAGTTCCCACGAGCAATCCCACCATAGTGAGAGCCGAGTATAGGTTCTTTGAGATATTGCGCATGCACTTCCCCTTTTCTTCCTTTGTGAATATTGACATTTCCGATGCATGTTAGGCATGCGTCGTCCGTCGAATCTTGTGAACGCTCGCCAACAATTGCGGTGTGATCCCGTTGTTAAGTTCGAAGGACCCTGCAGTCCTGCGACTTCCATCCAACGACCAGGTTCTGCCCGACTTTGTACTCTAGAGCACCGCCCGTTCTTGGAATTTTGACAAGAATCTCTTCATTTCCTGCCACATCCAGCCTAAGTCTGGTCTGGTCACCCAGCGCGATGACCTCGTTAACGCGGGCAGGATATTTGTTGGTGAGATCGTCGGTTGGAGAGACTACGATGCACTCTGGACGGACCACCACAACCACATTCGCATCCGGCTGAATGAGGCTCGGACTAATTCCCTCGCCTCGGGAACCATCCTTAAGCTCTACCTGGCAGATTTCGCCTTGCGATCGGATAGCCTTGGCATTTATTTTATTATTATCGCCAACGAATGAAGCGACAAAGAGGGTCGCTGGCTCGTCATAAAGCTGCATGGGTGAGGCAATTTGCTGGATCCGGCCCTCGTTGAATACTGCGATCCGGTCCGCCATTGTGAGTGCTTCACTCTGATCGTGCGTGACAAAGATCATCGTGACGCCGAGGCGCTTATGTATCTGACGCAGCTCGAGCTGCATTTGTTCGCGCAGCCTCTTGTCCAGCGCGCCGAGCGGTTCATCGAAGAGAATTACAACTGGTTTGAAAACAAGCGCGCGCGCAAGCGCGATGCGCTGTTGTTGACCACCTGAGAGCTGATCAGGTCGTCTCTTGCCCATCTGCGGGTCGCGCAGATCGACCATCTCAAGCGCCGATTGCCCGAGCTTGTAGGCATCCTTCCGCGACATTCCCTGCATTCGAAGCGGGAAAATAATGTTCTCCATCACTGTCATGTGTGGGAAGAGCGAATAGTTTTGGAACACCATGCCAAACTTTCGCTTATGAGTTGGGATGTCCTGAAGCGATCTCCCGGCCAAAGTGATGCTGCCGCTGGATGGATGCTCGAAACCCGCGAGCATCCCGAGAGTTGTACTTTTTCCCGACCCTGAGGGTCCGAGCAAAGCCAGAAACTCGCCCTCGTAGATGTCAAGATACAAATCGCGAACGGCGAAGTTCTTTCCATCGTACGTCTTGCTAACCATGTCGAACCTGATTAGCGGATCTCGATCGAGACCTTTGCTCAAACTTCTGACCTCCCAGTGCAGCAGCGTGCGAGCCCTCCTCAAGCCAGCTCGCCATATTTAAAAGGCTAACACAGGAATAGCTTGTGTACAAGATGGAATCACGTGTCGGGTCAGACTTTTCGTAGTCTCCTATGCCGGCTCGCAACTGTGAGAGATGGCGCTATCCTGAATCGCCTGTTTGACGTAGACGCGTCCCGGAATCCCGCGAATGTCGGGGATTTGCGGGGGCTCTGCCATCAAGTCCCTCCGACCAAAAAACTTTGGATCTAAGACGGGTTCACAGACGGCGTCGCATGTCGCCAGCAAGAAGTTGAGCGCGGGCGCAATCTTGTGCACAAGGTGATTGCGAGGCCCTGCGAAACGCAGAGCAGCGTGAATTTAGTAACTAGCTTGCCTCGCAGGGCCGGACCAACCACCAGAATCGAGTATTCGGAGGCCTCTTGGGTCATTAACGACCGACTAGCCGGATAGAGAAACGCCGGAGGAGTGGGAGCAAATAATGCTGCCAAAATGCGATTGGCTTGGCGACTTCGAAGGCGGACAGAATAATTCGGGTTCGATTCTAGCTCGACTCAGTCTAGGCCTGGGAACGCGGATATCCCATGTGGCTTGAGTTTCGAGCGTATTTGGGCCGCCAATTGGCGCCTGGTTCTGTTGATTGCGTTCCATAGAATGTTCCTCGCGCGGAGGTGTTGCCACGAGGCAGCGAGAAGCCAGTTTCATGAATGACAGATTTCGCGATCTTACCCGTTTGCTGGCTTGGTTGCCACCTCAGCCGTGAGATGATCAGCCAAGAAGCTGGTAAGCGACATTGCAAACGTCGTTGGGATGAAGACTGTAAACTGGTCGCGGCCATGGCGGTCGATAAGGACACTGACATGGTGAATGGCCGTCTGCGCGAAATGTCCAACCGGGAAGGCTGCGTCGGCAAAGTCGAGAGCAGTTACACGACTGAAAAGCCCGCTGGCGCCCGGTCCTTCGAGCGTGAGGCACACGCGCGCGTCCGAGAGATCAAGGACGGACAGATCGATTGCGCTTTCAAAGCCAAGAGCGGTGTCCGACCGAACCAGCGCCCGGTCAGGCGCAATGCGCCAGACTGTCGTCGGCCCGCGGCGGACCGATGAACAGAAGTCACCTGGCAGCGCCAGCCCCTCTGCCTGGAGCGCATCGTCTGCCTTCCTGTTGAAATCTCCCCAGCCGGCAAGCTGCGTCAGATAGCCAGAGTCTACTTGATCGATGGCGACAGCCAGGCCGTCACTGGTTGTGCCGCGTACCGGCAAAGGATGCTTTTTAGCCATTCTGACGGTGTCCTTCCGGATCGAAGAAATGATGCGAGACGACTTTTGCCTTCAATGTTTGATTGCCGACAAAGTCTACCACCTGGATTGTTTCACCAAATCGCTCAGGGCCACGCGACAGAAGTGCTAAGGCGATATTCCTTTTGAGCGCCGGAGAGTAAGTCACGGCCGACACCCATCCCTCACCGTGGCCCTTGGTGGGAGCATTCAGCGCGAAAAGAAGGGAGCCTGCCCTAGCACCAGAATCGCCAACGATTTCCAGCCCCACCAGCGAAGGGCGCATCGGGTCTTCAAGAACGGGACGCTTGCGCAGGACGGAGCCGACAAATGGCTTCTTGCTCGAAGCAAACCCCTCTAGGCCTAAGTCCTTCAGGGTAGTGCGCCCTTCGATTTCCGAACCGGCGATGTGGCCTTTCTCAATGCGCAGGGCGCCCATCGCCTCGAGACCGTACGGCTTGAGAGGATATGGAGCGCCGGTTGCGATAAGAGCCTCCCAAATCGCGCAGCCACGCTTGGCCGGCACGTAGAGCTCATACGCCAGTTCACCTGAGAAGCTCATGCGGTGCAGGCGGCAGGCTACTTCTGCGATCGTGACATGGGTGAAGTGATTGTTGGGCAGTGTCTCGTTGCCCAGCTCCGCACCTGTCAGGGTGCTCAGAACACCGCGGGATTTCGGGCCGGCAATCGCGATTGCAGCCCACTGGTCAGTGACCGACGTGACATGCACCTTGAGATCGTGCCACGCAGTCTGAAGGAGATACTCCGCCCTGGCCAGCACCTTCGCGGCGTTCGCCGTCGTGGTCGTCATGAAGTAGTCGTTATCGCCGAGACGCGCCGTTGCGCCATCGTCGAACACGAAGCCATCCTCGCGCAGCATTATGCCATAGCGCAGCCTGCCAATCGGAAGTGTCTTGAAGCCATTCACATAAACGCGGTTGAGGAATTCCGCGGCATCAGGTCCCTGCACAGCTATCTTGCCGAGCGTGGAGACATCGACGATGCCGACATGTTCGCGCACGTGCGCGGCTTCGCGAACATAGGCGTCGTTAATGTCTTCGCCCATGGCCGGATAGTACCATGGCCGCAGCCACGCACCGGCATCGATCATCTCGGCCCCATTTTCCTCATGCCAGCCATGGATGGTTGAAAGCCGGGTCGGGCGGAAATTAAGACCGTGGTCATGACCAACGATGGCGCCAATCGTGACCGCGGTATAGGGCGGGCGGAAGGTGGTGGTGCCGACGGAGGGGATGGTAAGGCCGCGCAATTCGGCCATACGGGCAAGGGCGTTGAGGTTCGACGTTTTTCCCTGGTCGGCTGCCATGCCGGAGGTGGTATAGCGCTTGAGATGTTCGACGGAGACATAACCCTCAAGATGGGCCTGATCAATATCGGCCAGCTTCACGTCGTGCTGAAAGTCCACAAACGCCTTGCCGGGAGTACTGCCATCCGCCCTGGTGATGACGGCCACCGGCATAAGATTGCGACCCCAGAAATCGGTCTGGCCGAATAGCGCGGGTTCCTTCCCAGTGCTTCCACCAGCTTTGTGGCCCTGCGAGAGAGAATCCCTCAGCGATGGCGAACCGACGAGCGAGCCGGCGCATGTGAAGGCTCCTTTCTCTGTCGGCGGCAGAAACGCGTCCAGTTCCTTGTCATATTGTGGCTTTCCGAAGCGCTGGCTCCACAGATGCAGCGTTGGTGCCCAGCCACCGGATACGGCGACGAGATCGCAAGCGATCCGTACGCCATTGCCCGTTACCTTCCCTTCCGGAGTAACGGGTACAACATGTGCAGATTTTACGCATTTTCGACCCACCGCTTTCAGGACTGCGTGTCCGAGTCGCAACTCGATTCCCGCATTCTTCACGCTCTCACTCAGTTGTGCCGGGATTTCGCGGCGCATGTCGCAAATTGTTACCTTCGCACCGGAATTTGCGACTTCGAAGGCAGCGGTGTAGGCGCTGTCATTGTTTGTTGCCACGACGATCCGCTCGCCGGCTAGGACCCCATATCGGTTCAGGTAACTACGCACAGCGGAGGTCAGCATAACCCCGGGCACGTCATTGCCGGCGAAAACCATGGGTCGTTCAATCGCTCCGGTCGCCAGGACGGCCCGTTTGGTTCGCACAACCCAATAGCGCTGCCGCGGCCGTCCCTCTGCAGGCGCGAGCACGTGGTCCTGCACCCGCTCCGCGAGGCCGAACACCTCACAGTCATACGCACCAAACGCCGTCGTACGCGTCAGCACACGAACGTTGGGAAGATCGCTAAGTTCGACATGAGCCTGAGCAAGCCAGGCATCGGAGGGCGCGCCAGCCGGCTCGCTGAGAAGGGATCCGCCAATGGCGCGGTCCTGCTCGACCAGTATGACATTGTCGCCCTTCCGGCCAGCCGCGAGGGCAGCGGCAATTCCCGCCGGACCTGCACCGACGATCAAGACGTCGCAGAAAGCATTGATTTTTTCATAGTGGTCGGGATCAGGGAGCGTCGTCGCCCGACCCATCCCGGCCGCCTTGCGGATGAAACCCTCGCAGAACATCCAGAACTTCGTCCCGCTGAAGGGGCCGATAAACGTCTTGTAATAAAACCCCGCGCCGAAGAAGCGGGACATGAGCCCAGTGACCGCTCCAATATCGAATTGGAGACTGGGCCAGGCGTTTTGCGGCATCGACGTCAGACCATCGAAGACTTCCACCATCGTCGCCTGTGCATTGGGTTCATGGCGATCACCATCTCGTAGGTGGACGAGAGCGTTTGTCTCTTCGACACCCGCTGCAACCAGACCGCGGGGCCGGTGATATTTGAAACTGCGCCCTAAAATCTGCTGGCCGCCAGCAAGCAAGGCCGATGCTAAAGTGTCGCCGGGATGTGCCGGGAAAGATCGACCGTCGAATTGAACGCCGACCCTACGAGAGCGATCAATCCGTCCACCGGTTGGGAGCCGCCGCGCGGTCATACTGCGACCTCACGGGCGAGGAAAGAACCGAACATTTCGTGGGTCAGTGTATCGCGTTCAACTACGATCCACTGCCTACACCCCGCGACGTGATGCCAGTATTCCTTATGCAGACCGCGAGGGTTATCGCGGATGAAAATGTAGTCGTGCCAAATTTTGAAATCCGTTTCGTTCATATCGGGGCGGCGAACGGTTGCGTCTTCGCCGTAAGTGAACTCGGTTTGGTCCCGCAGCCCGCAAGCCGGGCAATGAATTCTCAGCATGTTTGAACCTCAATGCGCCTTTGGATACGGGCCGGCGCCCGTCTCGTCGATCTGGTACCCGCGCTCGAAGCGTTGCAGCGTGAACTCAGCAATGTCTGGGTGGGGTTCTCCCCTGGCGATAGTCCAGGCGAAGCAATATCCGGAGGCGGGTATCGCCTTGAAGCCGCCGTAGCACCAGCCGCCGTTCAGCCAGAGTCCCTCAATGGGCATCTTGCCGATGATGGGAGAGCCATCCATTGTCATATCCATGGCGCCCGCCCAATGGCGCAGAAGCCTTAGTCGCGACAACGACGGCATCAGTGCTTTTGCGCTTTGCAGCGTGTGCTCAATGATCGGGAGCCCACCGCGCTGCGCATATGAATTGAACCCGTCAAGGTCGCCCCCTAGCACGAGCCCTCCCTTATCTGACTGACTGATGTAGAAGTGCTCCGCTCCGAAAATGATCACGTGATCAACAAGAGGCTTCAGCGGTTCGGTGACAAACGCCTGAAGGACGTGGGTTTCAATCGGCAAACGGAGCCCTGCTTTGGCTGCAAGGTGGCTAGTGTGGCCGGCAACCGCGAGCACCACCTTGTTTGCCCGGATCGAGCCGCGAGTTGTCTCAACCCCGACTATCTTTCCCTCGTCCCATAGATAGCCAGTTACTTCACACTGCTGGATAAGATCGACACCTTCTTTGTCTGCGCCGCGCGCATAGCCCCACGCAACAGCGTCGTGGCGCGCCGTGCCCGCGCGCGCCTGGTGTGCTGCGCCGTATATTGGAAAGCGCGCATTGTCTGAATAATCCAGGTAGGGGAGCCGCTTCTTGATCTCAGCACGATCGAACAGTTCGGCATCGATGCCGTTGGCACGCATGATGTTGGTACGGCGACGCGCCGTATCCCCCTGCGCGGGTGAATGGAACAAATAGTAGTAACCACGCTGGGACATCATTACGTTATAGTTCAGTTCCTGGCTTAGGTTTTCCCACAGTTGCATAGAGCGCTCATAGAACATCGTGTTGCCAGGCATCATGTAGTTCGAGCGGACAATAGTCGTGTTACGGCCCGTATTGCCGCCGCCAAGCCAACCCCTCTCGAGGACCGCGACGTTTCGTACCCCATGCTCCTTGGCGAGGTAGTATGCGGTGGCAAGGCCATGACCACCACCACCTACGATCACTACGTCGTAACTTGGCTTCGGCGCGGGGTCGCGCCACGCGCGCGACCAGTGTTTGTTCCCCGACAGTCCATTTCGCAGAATCGAAAAGGCGGTATAGTGGCTCATGCAAACTCCTCGCGAAAATCGGAACTCTTGCCGGCTCCAGAGAATTAGGCTTAGCTTCGGGCCGCGATTTACAGTTGTTCCGAGTGGATACCTGCGAAAGAACTTAGCGATCGTAAGGGCGCAGCCGACAACCTGTGATTCCGTTGGCTCGCCATACAATGTTTCAAGGACGCGCTACGATAGAGACGACCGGGGTCATCGTTCGACAGAGCCGACGTTGTCACGACGGTCTGAGTGAACGGAGCTCCTGCCCCACCCACGTTGTCAGCATCTCGAAGTAGCGCTGGTCTGCGCCGCGAGCATACTAACAGTTCTCCAATGAGTTGGACCGGAATTTCAAAGTTCGGAAGCTCCTCCCAAAGCGTTTATGTCAAGATCATAAGGTGGCGTCATGCGTAGCGTAAAGCTCAATTCCGCTCACCGAATGCTAGTAATGTTCAGCAAATTGCTATATAAAAATCGACAGATTGCGCGGGGCTATGCGATGGACGATTTCGACAGGCAGCTAGTTGCACTCCTCAGGTTGGATGGGCGAATGCCAATCGCGGTACTTGCACAGAAGCTGCAGGTCTCAAGAGGGACGATACAGAAACGCCTCGATCGCTTGATATCGTCCGGTGCGGTGCGCGGGTTCACCGTGCGCACTCGGCAAGAGTTGGACGAGACGGTCTTGCGCGCAATGATGAGTGTGAAAACCTCAAGTAAGAAGCCCGCCGCGCTCATTAAGGCGCTCAACGGGGTTCCTGAAGTTGTCTCACTTAATACAACGAACGGAGTATGGGATTATATCGCCGAACTTCGCGCTGCAAGCCTCGCGGATTTAGACCGTGCGCTACGAGAAATACGGAGCATTGACGGTGTTGCGTCGACAGAAACCAGTATTTTGCTTGGCGCCGTATGAAAGTTTGTCCGCATCCTTCTTTTAGCTGAGACCGCCATCACCGTTCAGGAGGCGGCCCATTTCGTTTGACGTTTTCGATTTCATCATTGCACGAGTTACGCTCTCGTCGACTCCGTAACACGCCCGGCTCATAATTTCGCATTCCGTTTCCGCCGAGATCAGGTGGTCTGAATGCTTTGGTGATGTGCTAGATTTTTTTAGGGCGGGACTGCGGCTGGCATGCGTTCGCCCGTTCGAGGAAGCGTGATCAGCGGCCGGGATGAAGATCGTCGCTTAACCCCCGTTCGAACCTAATGGCCATTTCTCCATAGCACTTTGCATAACAAAACTAGCATTTGGGTAGCAAACGTGAGCTTTACGCTGCGCACGGAGCAGCGATACATCCTATTGAAGAATTCAGGAGAGCAATTCAGGAGAGCAAACGTGAACGAACCCCCAGCTTTACGGCATCCCGCTGTTGAGGTTGCACTCGACAGACGTCCATTGGTGCCCGCGGATATTGAGCGCATCATCAAGGCCATTGAGGACCGCTTCGATGAGCAGGTCGAGTTTTTGCAGCAGCTGGTGCGTGCTGCCTCTGTTCGAGGCAATGAAGCTGGTGTTCAGAAAATTGTCTCCAATGCTCTCGAAAATCGAGGCTATGACGTTCGCAGCTTCGCGATCGATCCAGCTCGCATCGGAAAGGATCCGGCTTTCTCACCGACCAGATTTGACCTCAAAAATTCTACCATTGTTGTTGGCTCGAAGCAGTCAACGCGAGAAGGCGGTCGGTCTCTGGCACTCAACGCACATGTCGATGTGGTGCCAGTCGGCACAAGCGCCCGATGGAGATATGAGCCGTTTTCGGCCACTCGTGACGGGGAATGGCTCTATGGCCGTGGCGCGGGTGACATGAAAGCTGGCCTGACTGCAAACCTGTTTGCCCTCGACGCGCTGTCGACCGCGGGTTTCGAGCTGAAGGGGGCGGTCCAGTTTCAGTCAGTCATTGAAGAAGAGACCACGGGCAATGGAGCGGCAATGGTTCTCGCGGAGGGCTTCCGCGCCGATGCAGTTCTTATACCTGAGCCTACCGATGAGAAGGTTGTCAGCGCCAATACCGGCGTCATGAAATTCGCTATCACGGTCCAAGGGGTTCCCGCTCACCCATTCGAGGTCGCCGCCGGTAGGAGCGCAATCGACATTGCAATTCGGACTATCGAGCATTTGCGCCAGCTCGAACAAGAGTGGATTGCAGAGCAACCCATAGCTCAGCCTGATTTCGCCGGCGTCGACAACCCAATAGCTTTGACGATCGGCACGATATCGGGAGGCGAGTGGCTCGCCTCGGTGCCAAGCGAGTGCCGTTTTGAGGGCCGCATTGGCTTCTACCCCGGCGAGATGGCAGAGGCCCGCGCGGTAAGGTTTGAGAGCTTTCTCAGAGAGGCCTTTCTGAATGACCCGCAACTCAAAGGATGCCCTGAGCCGGAGATCGAGTGGGTCGGTGTCAAGCAGGGGGGATATGTTCTCGCGGCAGGAAACGAAGCAGAAGCACTTCTGGCAAAAGCGCACTCACTCGCCGCCAGTTCCGAAAGGGAACTTCAGCGCTTCGTAATGCCCTGCTACCTCGACGCCGCTGTCTTTGCCCTACACGGCGACATGACCAGCCTTGTCTACGGACCGGTTGCCGAAAACATTCACGCTATCGATGAGCGAGTGAGCCTGCCGTCGCTGTTGCGGGTTACAAAAGCTATCGCTCTGTTTGCGGCGGCTTGGTGTGGAATACAGGCTCGCGCCGAGCAAGTGTAGCCCTACGACAAAGAGCATGGGTCCGACCGTGAGCGCGACGAGCAGCCTATCCGTCGCACGGGATTGGAACGTCAATCGCGGTCTCCTCGGTCTGGCGGCGGAAGGCGGGGCTGGTGAAGTCGTGTCGACGGGGACGACAGCACTGCAGTTGGTGGCGATCACAATTACCTCTTCAGGCTGCAGCATCTCCTCTCCCGCGTCTTGGTTACATGCCACCAGCTGCGTGCCGAGCGGAGCATTCAAAGTACCGATCGTGACCCTGATAGAGTTGCCAGCCAAAGCCTTGATCCAATCAACAACCAGCCGCTTCCCCGATTCATAAGCGAGCGTCAAGCTTCGCTTGTGCGGCGGCTGTCCGATCGTGAGCGACACATCGAGATTGCGATGGTCGCCGTATGCTCCAGCAAAAGCGTCTGGCAGATCGTCATCGGCTATATTCGAGCTACGTGATGCCATGAGAAGCCATTGCCCTTGTCCGGAGCGGTTTCGACGAGACCGGGACCACCTCGCCATCTGCAGGGGTGGGCACATCCAGCAGGAGGCGCAGCACGATGGGGGAGCGGGCTAAACGGTCACGGTAGACGACTTCCACAGACCGTTCTCTGGTCGGAATCCCGCAACCGGCCGCCTTGCGATAGCTTTCGCCATCTTCCGTCCGAACGAGTGGAATCGAACCGTCGAATGCTGCGTCGAGGAGGACGGCGGCGCCTCTTGCCGGTGAGCGGACGATCTTCCCATTCTAGTAAGCAGAAAATGGAGGCGGAAGATCACTGTGTTCATAAACGGCATCGCCATTGCGCGGTCCTGAAACCAAAGGGTTGGCCTGCCCGTCGACAAATTGCTAGCCTGAGGCGTCAGTCAATACGAGTTGGACTGGATGGAAAAGCAAGCTCGCGACCGTCCACAAGACAGCAATCATAGCCCATGCGTGCAGACGCTTCGGAGATTGGTCCCGTGCTCCAACTTGGCGGCCAAAGGTTCCGTCCCGGCTGCCGGATATTCGTGCCGGTATTTCATCCCGAGGCTGGCCCACCCTGGCCGAGGTTGACAGCGCCACTCAGGGCTTCGGCCCGCGAACTCATCGCCGTGCTGGCAAGGGCCGAACGCGAGGGCCGCCTCCAGGAGCGCATGCGCTTCTTCTGCAGGCCTGCTCTGCTCGTCGTCGACGAGATCGGCTCCCTGCCTGTCGTCCACGGCGCGGCATCAACCTTTCCTTCCAGCTTCGTCAACACCACTATGAGAAGGGCGCAATGATTCTCACCTGACGCGGCTATGCCGAATGGGGCGAGGCGTGAAAAGCGTGGTGCCGGCATTTTGCAAAAGCCCGGCATGGCCCCCGTCCACGACGGCGCAATTTGCATCGTCCGCTATTACACCCAAGCTGGAGGATGGCGCCGGATGCCGCTGTTGGTTATCGCCGAAATCCGTCCAATCGACAGGAACGAGGATGGGATCGGCGTTCGCCGGTGAGAGGAAAAAATGCAGTCGCCCGTCTCGCTTGCGAAGTACCGTGACGAGCTTCCTTCAAGCGCGTGGCACGGCCGAACGACGATTACTTTCTCCAGAAGGGGTGATGGTGGGTAGTCTGTCGAGTGACCGTTCGATCAATCACGACAGCCTGATGACGCGGCGCAGCGAGGATATTCGACAACGGGTACTCCAACTCATCGGAGCATTCCGCGATCCGGGATCTTGGATCATTCTCCGGCGACGAGGCGGCGGAATGGCTTATGAGCCTGCCCACGGGGGCATAGCGCACGATCAGTGGCCGCGGAATGGCTGGTTTCCCTCTTTGTCGTGTGCGCGTGCGAGCCGCCCATCGTGACCGCGATCTAACCGCGCCGCGGAAGTGGCTCCTCACCGAGGAGACTCAAGGACGCAACAGCGTCGAGCAAATACTGGCTCGCCACACTTTCCGCAGGCATCGCCCACACCCATCTGGTCGCTCGGACGCGCGCTCGTGGCATGCCACCCGTTACGAAGGTTGCTGACTCTTTGACTGCCCGCGGAAGCCGGTCGGTCGCTGCAACATCCAACGTCAGTCCACCAGAGAACAAGATCCGGCCGTGCGAATCCGAAAAAGCTGTTTGGCACCAGGCGACGCTTTCCATTCCCTTGTCGGGTGACCATGGCTGGTCAAGCAGGGGGCGGAGGTTGCCGAGCGGCAAGCAGTCGCGCTCATTGAGCGATGAAAATGGAAACGCTCATCCATGCCCCAAAGGCCGGCCGCATCACATCAGGGTTGAAGCTCGCAAGGCGGTCGGACTCGGCGCGGAACTGGCGACGATCCAATGATGTCGCCTTGAACAAGCTCGCGTGAGGGCGAAAGCAACCAAGGGAAAAGCGACATAAACCCAATCGCCCCAGCTCGAACGCCGATGCCATCAACGATGGATGGCCGTTCCGCAATGACCGGCAGTAAATAGATGCACTGGCGCATTGGCTCTCGATTACTCAAGGGAATCGACCAGCCGCCGGTCAAGCCGGTCGAAATGCCCAAAAAGGGCGGGGTCAGCAACTGGCGTACCTTGCGTGGTCGACAGACTGATCCAGCAATCTTTGCTGCAGGGTTCTCCGGGAGCAGTAGGACACCGGCGTTTTTGCGAGCACAGCCATGGCTTGCGCCCGGGCGCGCGCGCATCAGGCAGTGGCCCGAGCGCAACGCTTCAGTTACGAGGGTTACAGCTATAGCTTGACAATGAGTCGAGGGCTTTTCGATCGGGTCAATCACGACAGCCTGTTGGCGCGCGTCGCCCGAAGGTGTCCGGTAACGTGTGCGCGAACTCATCCGAGCATTCCTCAGTGGGGGTGTGATGGAGGACGGCCTGGTCTGTAGGAGGGGCGCAGCCGTCAGGCGCGGCCTGCATCGCAATCCTCCGGAATTCCTCGAGACGCTTCGTGCCGCGCCGCCGGTAATAAAAAGTTGCAACAGGTCCTTCAAACAACTTCACAGAAACTTTGCGACCGCACACCGCTAATAATAGTACCTAATCGCAAAGTCTGAGGTCAGGCAAAGCTAAAAGCTGATGCCGATTGGGCTTGGACCGCCGCACAGCACGCAACCCCGGAGTTACCAGCCAATGACAAGAAGAGCATTTATCCTGGTTGAAGGCCATCCAAGGGGTAATGGTCTGCGCTACGTCCAAGGGGCCAAGCGTCTTGGTCTTCATCCAATTACCCTGTCGGCTGATCCAACTCAGTACGACTATCTTGGGGAGGAAAGAAGTGAGGCAATCCATGTTGATACAGAGAATCTCGATGCGCTGATCCGCGAATGTTGCCAGCTACGTGCGACCTATGACATTGCTGGCATTACTGGCTTTACGGACGTTGACGAAACAACCTATGCGACAATTGGCAAGCTTTGCCGGCACTTCGATCTACCGGGACCAAATCCCGCATCGATTGAACGATGCTGCGACAAATTCGCTCAACGTCAGCTCCTCGAGGAGGGCGGCGTTCCAATCCCTGCTTATCGCTTAGCCGCGAATGCGACGGACGTAGAAAGCTCTGCCGCGGAGATCGGGCTGCCGGTGATTGTCAAGCCAGCCGTAGGCAGTGGCAGCATGGGTGTCCGATTGTGCCGCAACGCCGACGAGTTGGCCGAACATACGATCTATCTGTTGGGCGGCAAACATGTATGGCGGTCTTCACCGAAGATACTGGTCGAAGAATTCGCCCAAGGCCCCTATTATTGCGCCGAAATCATGGGAAATGAAGTTATTGGGATTTCCACGGCGGACCTCGGCCGCCCACCGCATTTCGTCTTTCGTCAATTCACCTTTCCGGCCCTGCTGACCAATGATGAGCATGAGCGTATCGTCGATGTTTCGCTGAGCTGCTTGCGAGCTCTCGACCTCGGCTGGGGGCCAACGAACATTGAATTCCGGTGGACGAAGCGCGGTCCAGTCGTCATTGAAGTCAATCCGCGTCTTGGTGGCGCGCCCGATCCTCAACTGATTCAGTTAGCTTATGGTGTTGATCTCATCACCGAGCACGTCAAGCTTGCCATTGGCGAAGAATGCGATTTACGCAGATGCCATTCGCAGACTGCGGCCGCGCGGTACCTGGTTCCTGATCGCGATGGCACCCTCGATTGGATCGGCGGCGACAGTCGGGCGGCGGCTGTACCAGGTGTCGCCGAGGTCAAATTGTATGTTAAACCCAAGACGCCGATCATCAGGAAAGGCGATTACCGGGACTGGATCGGACATGTCGTTGCCGCTTCACCCAGCCTTGCTCGCACCGAAGCCATCCTTCAGCGTGCCGTCGATTCGATCGATTGGTCGATCACACCATTTTCGACGCTTCGCGAATAGGAACGAGCTGCAACTCATCGCCCTCACCGCGCCAGCGTAGATCAAGCACGAGGCCGACGAGGATGCATTCTGGGAACTTCCACGCTGTTGAAGACATTAAGGCCACTCATCTGCGAGCGACAATCGTTTTCGGGCCGATCTGTGGATGGCGGACGATGTGCCGGCACGCGAATTGAGGAGAATCAAATGCCCGCCGAGATAATCTTGTCCGGCGTGGTGTGCTTGCGCATTGGTCGCCATGCTCTCCGGCCCGAGCCGGCACCGCGGCGGACCTTCAGGTAAGTAGCGTCGATCCATAGGTAGAGTCAATCACCATCGATCGGCCGCTCGGAGAAGGCCTTCACCTCGCGTCGATCTCTTCGCACAGCCGCGAGACTTAGACTCGTGCCCGGCTGCTTGAGTGATCGTCCGCACGCCAAGCTTCTTCTTGGCGTTGTCGAGATGACGGTGCGCTGAGTGATCCCAGGATGTGACCGATGTCCCATGCCGACTTGCCGCGAGCCGCCCATTTCAGACACTCGATCTCCCTTCGGGACAACGCAATGCCATCCACGACGCGGCCGTCACTTAGCTTACGACGGGCATGAATATGGAAGAAGATCGCGATGAGCTGCAGCGCGCGTTCGTATCGGTCGATCATGCGGAAGAACAGTGGTTGCCTTTCATCGGAGGCGAAGGTCAGCGCAGCAAAAAGACCGCGGCGGTCATGGATCGAGATGGTGAAGCCGCAGCGAATGCCGAATTGCGTTGCCTCATCCAGCAATTGTCGCTGTAGCGTGGACAATCCGAGACCGCCGCCGTGCGCATCCCAGCTGAATGTTTCCTGACGACGACGCGCCTGATGGATCACCGGGTCAACCTCTTCATAACGCCTGTGAAGGTAGTGAGATGTCCAGAGCTGAGGATAGTTGGAAAACAGGTCTGTCTTGCGGCCCGGCCTAAGTGAAGGGAAAAGGTAGGCGAAACACGGCAGATCGAGCGAGGAGGCAGCCTCCGCCAAAGCGTTGCGCAGGTCGGTCGTGTCAGCGCTGTCTGCGAGTTGCTCGACAAATCTATGAAAAACGTCTTGCAAAGCTAAACCACAGTGAACTCGCCCAAGGCTTTTGGCCGCACATACCGGAGCGCAGACGGGTCATTCAAAGCGCAGCCATTCAGAGAAGAAGGCCCGGCAGGAGACTAAGCTCGCTGCCGGGCCGGTGCGCCTTGGGAGGGCAATATAGCTTATAGCGGGTCTCTGGAGATTAACCTCGCATGAGCAGCTCAGCCTCACGCGGCGGTCTGGAAGAGCGTCTCCTTTATGATTGAAGCAGGCTGGTCATCCTATGGTCGCCACCATCTCGGTCGCGAAGGGTGTAGTGGTTTTGGCGTCGCATTTTGCGGCATCGGCTCGCTCACCTTCGACGCAAGTTGCCGACGCGCCCAGGTCCTTCGCGTTCACAAGTGGGAGTTCGGCGTTGCGCGACAAACGAGCGAGCAAACACACTCGATAGACGGTGTTGCTGCGATACCTCTCCCAATTGCCGTCCCGCCAAGATTGACCACCAGCAGGCTTCTCTGATTGGGGTCGGTGAGGTCAAGCTTTTCCTGTCTAAACCATTGCTTTCTATGTCGTGTCCTCACGCAGCGTCTCACGTCGCACAGTGCCACCGGCGAAAAGTTCTCCGGCCGTTCCGCCTTCGCGTACAGAACGACCTGCTCATGGGTCAGTCGCAACATCGCTAGGATGTCCTTCACTGTCATTCGGTTTGGCATGGTCCCTCTCAACGTCATCGTGACCAGACTGCCAGAACGGCGCAGCCGAGAACCGACAGTGCTTGAACGATTCCTTCGTCGTTTCGTCATTTAGGATGCCCGCGAGGAGGTGGAGACCGCGCGCGAGCCGATTCTGCTTCCCCACGCAGGTGCAGCGCGGGACGGGGGAAGCAGTTGAAACAAAATCAGGCATTTTTCTGGCGTACTCCCGGCGACGAACCTGTCAAGGCAAGTCTTGACTCCCGAGTTTTTCGCGTTGTGTGGTTAAAGACCTATCGTGGCAGGACGACCCGATGGGTTACAACAGGTCCTTCAAATAACTTTACAGAATCTTTGCAACCGGAAATCGCTGACATCGATACATTCAGTACAAAGTCCGAGGTCACGCACCGCCAAAAAAGCTGATGCCGATTTACCCTCGGACCGCCGTACAGCACGCAACGTCGGAGTTAACGGCCAATGGCAAGAAGAAAAGCGCTCATCCTGGTTGAAGGCCATCCTAGGTGCACTGGTATGCTATACGTCCAAGCAGCCCAGCGTCTTGGTGTTCATCCAATTGTCCTGTCGGCGAATCCGGCTCGGTACGACTACATTGCTGCGGAGGACATTGAGTCAATTCGCGTCGATACAGGCAATCTCGATGCCCTGATCCGCGAATGCTCCCAGCTTCGTGCGACCTATGACATTGCTGGCATTACGTCCGACATAGAGTCGGTCTATGCGACCGTTGGTAAGCTCTGCCGGTATTTCGATCTACCGGGACCGAACGCAGCATCTATTGAACGATGTTGCAACAAATTCACTCAACGTCAGCTCCTCGCGGCGGCCGGCGTACCAATACCTGCTTACCGCTTGGCAACCAATGTGACGGACGTAGAAAGCGCTGCCGCGGAGATCGGACTGCCGGTAATTCTTAAGCCAGCCGTAGGGGCCGGTAGCAGAGGTGTCCGATTGTGCCGCAACGCCGGTGAGTTAGCCGAACATGCTGCCTACCTGCTGGACGGGAAGCACATATGGCGATCTTCGCCGAGGATACTGGTCGAAGAATTCGCACAAGGCCCTTACTATGGCGCCGACATAATGGGAGACGAGGTCATTGGGATTTACGCCGGTGAGTTCGGCCCCCCGCCGCATTTCGTCATTCGTGAAATGACCCATCCGGCCCCGCTGAAAGATGACGAGCATGAGCGTATTGTCGATGTTTCGCTGAGCTGTTTGCAAGCTCTCGGCCTTGGCTGGGGGCCAACGAACGTTGAACTCCGGTGGACGAATCGCGGCCCAGTCGTCATTGAAGTCAATCCGCGTCTGCCTGGCACTCCCACCCCTCAAATAATTCAGTTGGCTTATGGTGTCGATCTAATCACCGGGCATATCAAACTTGCAATCGGCGACGAATGGGACTTGCGCAAAACGCATTCGCAGACTGCGGCCGCCCGAATCCTTGTTTCTGATCGCGATGGCACCATTAATTCGATCGCTGGCGAGAGTCGGGCGGCCGCTGTGTCAGGTGTCGCCGAGGTCAAATTCTATGTTGAACCCAAGACGGCGATCATCAGAAAAGGCGATTCGGGAGACTGGATTGGACATGTCATCGTCGCTTCATCCAGCCCTGCTCGGACCAAGGTGATACTTCAGCGGGCCGTCGATTTAATCGGTTGGTCGATTACACCACTTCCGATCCTTGGCGAATAGAAACAATCTGCGGACATACCTCCACCGGCCATTGGTCTGAGAGACCCCCAGTGAGAGGCTACGACCAGGTCCCAGCTACCCCCGCCCTTCGCCGGAGCCACCGTGCGGGCGTTGAGCGCTCCGGTCTCGAGCTGAGTCACCGATACAGGGATGCCGATTTGGCCGCAACGCAGGTGTCAAGCGAAGTGAGGATTTGACCCCTCCTATTGCCTCACCGGAGAATGTTACCGAGAGTGGTGGTGCCGACATGACCCGCGCGGTTCATCCAGTCGCCGTCGAGGATGATCCGCTCCGCCGTTTCCGCGCGCCATGCCTCACAGCCAGTTGCACTGTCCTCAGAATCTTCTTCGTGAAGCGCGACGGATCGGCACTCATGAGGCGCTGGAGCACCGTGACTGCCGAGAGTGTCGGCTCGGCCTCAAGCCATGTCCGTATCCGGGCCTCGTAAGGCTCCAGCATGCTCGGCCTCTTCGGGTAGGGTTTGATCCGGCGATACGGCCTTCGATACGTGAAGGCGTGTCTCCCCAGCCTGCCAGGCTATCCTCAGGATGCGGTTGCCACCACAGGGATGGCCAAACACGCTGCCCCATTTCGCCCACCGAGCGATTGGAGGTGATCAGGATCGATCCCCGCTCATAACGCCGCGACACCAGTTGGAAGAGCAGATGCGCGGCATTGGCTTCGAACGGGAGATAGCCGAGCTCGTCGATGATCAACAGTTTCGGCCGCGACAGGGTCGTCAGCTGCTTTCGGGTGAACCGTCGTCATGGGCCTTGGCCAGCATCGCCACGAGCGTGGCCGCCGTGACGAACTGGACGCTATGGTTCTGCCGAGAGCCACCGCCAGATGTGTCTTGCCGTACCCGGAGGTCCAAGGAACAGGACCGTGTCGCCATGAGCAATCCAGCGACAGGTTGCGGATTCCGACGTGAAGCCGGCCGCCATTCCGATCAAACACCGGCCACCATTCCGGTATGAAGCCGGCCACCATTCCAACCAAAGACCGGCCGGTTTTCGGCACTGAAGTTCCAGCTTGACCTATGCCGAAGCAACCTGGACCCAGACACTGCCTGATTGGATTGGTTCACACGTCAGGATGTTTCGTTTCTTTGATGGCGTTCCCCGACTGATCGTCCCCGACAATCTGAAGTCGGGCGTCAGCCGCGCCAGCTTCTACGATCCCGAGATCAATCGCAGCTACGGCATGATGGCATCCCATTATGGCGTCGGCGTTCTTCCGGCACGGCCGCGACGGCCGAAGGACAAATCGAAAGTCGAGAACGGCGTGCGTTTCGCCCAGTCATGCATTCTGGGGCGGCTGCGCAACCAGACCTTCTTCTCGCTGGCCGAGGCCAATGCCGCCATTCGCCAGGCACTCGATCGCATCAAATGATCACGTCATGCGTCGGCTGGACGTCAGTCGCCGGCAACTGTTCGAGAGCGTCGAGCGTGCTGCACTGGCAAGCCTTCCGAGCAAAGACTACGAATTCGCCGAGTGGCGTTTGGCCCGCGTCTCGACGGATTACCACGTCGAGTTCAAGATCTTCTTTATTCGGTACCGCACAACCTCATTCGCCAGCAAGTCGATCTGAGAGCAACGGCACGCACCACGAGATCTTCCACCGCGGCAAGCGCATTGCCGTCCATCAGCGCCGCTATGGCGGCCCTCGTCATGGGACGGATCCGGATCATATGCCCAGCTCCCACCGGCGATATGCCGAGTGGACGCCGGATCGTTTCCGTCGCTGGGCCGCATCCGTCGGCCCCGAGACGGAAGGCTTGGTTGTCGCAATCCTGGCCAGCCGCCCACATCCTGAACAAGGCTTTCGAACATGCCCGGGTGTCCTGCGCCTGTTTCGCGATGTCACATGCGATCGGGCCGAAGCGTGTCGGCCCGCGCTGTCGAGATCGGTGGGCTGAACTGCAAGAGCATCGCCTCGCTCATCGCCAATCACGTATCCCCACGGTGACGCACGGTGACGGCCGCCTTGCTGAGGTAGGCTGAAGGCTGCAAGTCCTAGTGCAAGCACTAGGAGTAGCCCTGTGACGAAGCATCAGATTGGAGTGATCACGTCGGTCGAGCGGCGCCGGCGCTGGCCTCGGGAGGAGAAGGAGCGGCTGGTCGCGGCGACGTTCGAGCCTGGGCCAGTGTTTCGGAGATCGCGCGATCGGCGAGCCTTCATGTGAGTCAGCTTTTCCGGTGGCGCAACGAGCTCTGCCAGATCTCCGCGCCGTCCGTGCCGCAGCTTGTTCCCGTGGAGGTCGTCGAGGCGCAGCCACCGCCAATCTCCCGACCGCGCAAGAAGAGCAGCACGGTGACGATCGAGCTTGGCGGCGCCCGTCGGCTGCGGATTGAGAGTATATCGATACCGAAGCGCTCGGCCGGATCCTGGATGTGCTGGAGCGGCGATGATCCCGGTCCCGAGCGGCGTGAAGGTGTGGCTCCCCACTGGCTATATACGGACATGCGCAAGGGCTTCCCCGGCCTCGCATTGATGGTGCAGGAGACCTTGAAGCGCGATCCGCACAGCGGCCACTTGTTCTGCTTCCGCGGGCGTCGAGGAGGGCTGATCAAGGTGATCTGGCATGACGGCCAGGGTGCCTGCCTGTTTACGAAGAAGCTGGAGGGCGGGCGTTTTATTTGGCCCTCTGCGGCTGACGGCACGGTGGTGATCACGCCCGCTCAGCTCGGCTATCTGCTCGAAGGCATCGACTGGTGGATGCCGCAAAAGACCTGGCGTCCGAGCTCGGCGGGATGAGCAAAATCGTTGGCATGGAGGAGCGAATATGATTCCATCGCGCCGTAACCGATGCGGCCCGATCAGCTTCCTGATGATCTTGCCAGTGCGCACGATGATCCTCGCGGAGCGTGCGGCCCGCCGCGAGGCGCAAGCTCTCGCTGCCCGCGCGCAAGCCGTGAACTCGCACTCGGATGCGCTGATCGCGCGACTGCGACTAGATCGAGAAGCTGAAGCGCGACATCCATGGCAGTCGCTCGGAACGCAAAGCCAGGCTTCTTGACCAGATGGAGTTGCAGCTCCGCGTTGCGGTTCGGGCAAGCTGGCCAAGCTTGGCGAGGACGTTACCGAGACGCTGGAGGTGATCCCGCGCCAGTGGAAGGTGATCCAGACCGTGCGCGAGAAGTTCTCTTGCCGCGAATGCGAGAAGATCTCGCAGCCGCCGGCCCTTCCATGTGACCCCGCGCGGCTTTGCCGGACCAAACCTTTTGGCGATGATCCTGTTCGAGAAGTTCGCCCAGCACCAGCCGCTGAACCGGCAAAGCGAGCGCTATGCCCGCGAAGGCATCGACCTCAGCCTCTCCACACTGGCCGACCAGGTCGGAGCCTGTGCCGCGGCGCTGAAGCCGGTGCATGCGCAAGACGACACCACAGTGCCGATTTTGGCGAAGGGCAAGACCGATACGGGCCGCATCTTGGACCTATGTCAGGGATTATGCGCACCCGATGATTATGCGCAGCTCATCGGGACATTTATCCAGTTTTCTTCGGCAGATCAGTGAGATGGTGGCCGGCATTCAAACTAGGCGCTGCGCATAATCCTTCCGAGTCCCATCAACTCGGAGATCAACATGCAAAAAGCGATCATCCTTCAGCCACAGCCCCGCGCTTGGCTGGAGGGCAGTATTCTTCGGCCCTACGTTTCGCAGTACGGTGAGCACTTGCAGCGAAGGCGATATGCGCCGAACACGCAGCGCGCCTATTTGTGCTGCATCGCGCATTTCGCCTATTGGCTGACTCAGGAGGGGTATGACCTGGAAGCGATCGGCCAGGGCGCCGTTATGCGCTTTCTCTCGGAGCACCTGCCGGCGTGCGCCTGCTCCGACCCGGTCCGTCGTTTGCGCCATGAGTTGCAGGCGGCACTGGGCCATCTTTTGGAGGTACTCGAAGCCGGCGGCGTGGTGCTGCAGTATCCTGCCCGCAATTCCGCCATCGAACAGGAGCTGACGCGCTTCGATACCCACATGCGCGATGTCTGGGGATTGGCGGACAACACCCGTCGGAAGCGTTGCCGAGTGGTTGGAGGATTTCTCGTCGAGCATTTCGGCGAGCAGCCGATCTCCCTGGCGACAGTCAACGCCGCATCCATCCGCCGCTTCGTCCTTGGCAATCAGGGGCGAAGACCCACCACCGTCGCCGCGATCGGCGTCATCATTGGCTGCTATCTCCGCTTCCGCAGCATGTCCGGCGACCGGGTGAGCGAACTGAAGGCCGCGATTCCCCGGGTCGCCCACTGGCGGTTGGCATCATTGCCCGAGGTGCTGACCGGCGCCGAGATCGACGAACTGCTGAGTTCCTTTGATCAGGCGTTCCCGTCGCGCCTGCGGGCTTATGCGATGGTGCGGTGTCTGATCGATCTCGGTCTGCGATCCAGCGAAGTCGTCAAGCTGCAGCTTGACGACATCAACTGGGCCGATGGCACGATCAAGCTTGTCGGCACCAAGAGCCGACGCGCGGATGCTCTGCCGCTACCGTCCCAGACGGGAGCGGCGATCGCAGCCTATCTGCACGAGGAGCGGCCCGCGACGTCGAACCGGGCCATATTTGTTCGCCATGTTGCCCCCTACAACGAGCCGATCACGACGAAGAGCGTCAAACGCGCAGTGCTGGCCGGCTACCGACGATGTGGATGGACGCGGACCGGTGTCCACATTCTCCGCCACAGCATGGCGAGCCGACTTCTGCGCGCCGGCGCGCCGATGAAGGAGATTGCAGACATCCTGCGGCATCGAAGCCTCGACACGTCCGCCATTTACGCAAAGGTCGATCTGACCAATCTTGCAGCTGTGGCCCTACCCTGGCCGGGGAGCGCGCAATGACCGGCGCGCGCACCATGCTCTCGCTGGCAAAGGACTATTTGTCCGAACGCCGCGCCCTTGGTTTCGCCCTCAGGATGCAGGGCCATCAAATCACCGCCTTCGCCTTGTTTGCCGACGAGCGCGGTCACAGTGGCCCGCTCACCAACGATATCGTCCTGAACTGGGTGCAAGGCCAGGCCAAACGGGCCAGTCCTTTCTCATGGGCCCGGCGCCTCGAGGCCCTTCGCCCGTTCGCGAGGTATCTTGCCCGGCTCGATCCCGGCACCGATTTCCCACAAACCGCGACCTTTGGTCGTTCACATCGCCGCCTCGCACCGCACGTCTATTCGGAGCAGGAGATCTGCGACCTTGTGACCGCCGCTTCGCGCCTCGCCCCTGAGGGCGGGTTGCGGCCGGCAACCTACGCGAAGATCTTTGGGCTGATCGCCGCTACGGGTCTGCGCCGCTCAGAAGCACTTCACCTGCGCTGCAGCGATGTCAATCTCGATGGAGCGTTCCTTACGGTTCGGAACACGAAGTTCCGCAAATCCAGGCATGCGCCCATACACGCCACCGTCGTAGCCAAGCTACGGCGCTATCTGGAGGTTCGGGCGCGTCCTGGTGCACTCACCGAGGACTCACCGCTGTTCCTGTCTCCGGCGGGTGGATTCCTCGCGGAGCGGAGGATCAATAAGGTTTTCCAGAAGCTTCGCACCAACCTTGGTTGGACCGCGCGGGGCGGCCATGGCAAGGTGCGTATTCACGACCTGCGCCACACCTTCATTTGCCGCCGTATCCAGCTCTGGCACGAGCATGGCGCCGATATCGACAACGCCATGGCGGCGCTCTCGACCTACGTCGGCCACGCCAAGATCTCCGATACTTATTGGTATTTGACCGGCGTCCCGGAACTCATGGCGGTCGCTGGCAAACGATTCGAGCTGTTCGCCTCTACCGTTGGAGAGGGTCATCATGACTGACCCCAAGCTGGCATCGTCCTTCCCCATCCTGCTGCAGCGCTTTTTCGTCGAACATCTGGGCAATCAGCGAGCCGTCAGTTCGCGCACCATCGCCGCCTACCGCGATACCTTCCGATTGTTGCTTGACTTCGCCGAGGCGACGATTGGAAAGGCGCCCACCCGGCTGACCCTGGCCGACCTCGATGCGCAGTTGATCCTGAGCTTCCTCGACCACTTGGAGAAGGAGCGGAGCAACGGCGCCCGTACTCGCAACGCCCGCCTGGCGGCACTTCGCTCTTTCCTTAAGTATGCCGCCCACTACGATCTGACCGCGCTCCCCGTCATAGAACAGGTGCTGGCCATTCCGATGAAACGTAAGCGCGTAGCTGATGCCGTTTAGCGCTGGTAGTTCCAAGGCATGAGCGCCTCGATATCGCTGTTTCGCCAGCCATTGGCGATGCGCTCGAGGGTCTGGGT
>NZ_JAMYOX010000052.1:0-31552 GCF_040320025.1 Mesorhizobium sp. M0808 | reverse complement strand
ATCCAGCGTGCGGCCGATCAACAGGAAGAACAGCAGAGACACCGACGCGTCGAAATAGGCGTGGTCGCCATGGGTGATCGTCTCATGGAGGCTCATCGCATAGCCCAGCGATACCCCGACCGCGATCGGCACGTCCATGTTCATGCGGCTGTGGCGCAGCGCATTCCAGGCCGAGCGAAAATAGATGCCGCCGGCGAAAGCGAGCGCAGGAATGGCAATCAAGGCCGAGACCCAATGGAACAGGTCGCGGGTCGCGCCTTGCGCGCCGGACCAGACGGAGACTGATAGCAGCATGATGTTGCCCGCCGCAAAGCCGGCGACCGCGACGGCGCGGATCAGTTCCGAGAGCATCTTGTCCTTCCCGTCAGCCTCGGGATCGAACAGGTGCGCGCCATAGCCCAGCCGTCCAAGTGTGGCGACGAATGGCGGAACCTCCTCGCCGCGCCACCGGACCGAAACACGTTTCGTCGAAAGATTGACACGAGCGCCTTCGACGCGATCCAGCTTGCCGATCGCCGTCTCGATCGTCTGGATGCAGGCGGCACAATGCACAGCCGGCACCGAGAGGTCGGTCTGGCGAAGATTTTCGCCAATCGAGCGGCTCGCCAGTCTGATTTCCTGGCCAGAAGGCAGGACCAGTGTGACCTTTTCCAGGTCCAAAGCCACTTCGGCGCCTGGCGCGCAGCAGCTCATTGCAGCGCCCCGTGGGAAATCATGATCCGGCGAACGTCGCGATAGGGTTCCGCAAGGCTCGCATCGGCGTCGATTTCGACGATCCAGACGCCATCCTTGGGCATGTGGTGCCCGGCGAATATCTGACCGGAGGCAGCGGCAAGAGTGACGGATTTGTCCTCGGCCTCGTAGGCGGGATGACGAAACAGCACCTTGACGCCATGCAAGGCAACCGGCTTGCCGACAGCATCGGTGAGGCTGTAGCGGACCTCACCGCCTGCGATGGTCAGTTTGCCAGTCCAGCCGAGGGCTGCCAGAGCTCGCCCTTGCTCGGCCTTTTTGTTGAATTGGTGGCTCGCCACATAGGTGTTTTCGACGACAAGGCCGGTCCAGCTTGTGTTGGCAAGCGTCGCCATCGTCAGATTGACCGCTATGACCACGCCGAAGAAGCCAAGGATGGTGAACAGCATATGCCTGCCGGTGAATTCGCGGGATTGTCGCGAGGTGTCGCTCATCTGGCGCTCTCCGGCGCGTTGAAGGTGGCCGTGTATTCGTCCGACTCGAACGTCGCCTTGTTTTCGACCCGGAACTTGAAGCTTTGCGCTGCACCCCGAACCTGATCTGCCGGCTGACGCACGAAAACCTTGAGCATCTTCAGCCGGTCGGGTTCGACCGGGATGGCGAAGGAGCGATCCGCCGGCAGGTGGATGCCGACAACGCTCATTTCGGCTCCATGCAGGCCCTGCATCGTGAGAATGATCGTTCTTGGTTCGGGGATCATGTTGAGCAGCTTGACGGTGTAGCCGTTGCGGATCGAACCGTCGGACAGCGTCACGAACTGCGGGTTGCGATCGTGCAAGACATTCAATTCCAGCCGTTCGCGGGTCAGCAGCGAATAAAGCAGCGCGAGACCGACCGCCGACCAGGCGGCCATGTAGATGAAGGTGCGCGGGCGAAAGATCTTGCGGATATGGAAACGGGCCACCTTGTCGGAGAACAGGCCGTCAGCGCTCCTGACCAGTGACGGGTTGACTGAACCGGAGCCGCCCGGGGTCGCCAGCATCATGTTGGCGTTGTAGTCGGCCAGCGTCGCATAGGAGATCAAGCCGCGCTCCCTGCCGAGCTTGTCCATGACGCCGTCGCAGGCATCGATGCAGAGCGCGCAGGTGATGCATTCGAGCTGCTGGCCATCGCGAATGTCGATCCCCATCGGGCAGACAGCCACGCAGGCGTTACAGTCGACGCAATCGCCGACTGGCTGTCCGGCGGCAAGGACCCTCTTGGCGTGACGCGTGCGCGGTTCGCCGCGCCAGTCATTGTACGTGACGGTGAGCGAACTTTCGTCGAGCATGGCCGCCTGGATGCGCGGCCATGGGCACATATAGGTGCAGACCTGCTCGCGCATCAGCCCGCCGAACGTATAGGTCGTCGCCGTCAGCACGGCGACGGTGATGTAGGCGACCGGGGCTGCGGTGCCCGTGAAGAGTTCCCCAACCAGCGTCGGCGCATCGGCGAAATAGAAAATCCAGGCGCCGCCGCTCGCCGCGCCTATGACCAGCCAAATGGCGTGTTTCGATGTTCGCACCACGAGTTTGCGCGCAGTCCAGGGACCGGCATCGAGCTTGATGCGCGCGTTGCGGTCGCCCTCGATGGCTCGCTCGACGACCAGAAACAGATCGACCCACACGGTCTGCGGGCACGTATAGCCGCACCAGGCCCGGCCGACGGTGGATGTGATCAGGAAAAGGCCGATACCGGCCATGACCAGCAGGCCGGCCACATAATAGAATTCCTGCGGCCAGATCTCGATGAAGAAGAAGTAGAAACGCCGGTTGGCAAGATCGACCAGCACGGCCTGGTCCGCGGCAAATGGCCCGCGATCCCACCGCAGCCAGGGCGTCAGGTAGTAGATCCCCAGCGTGATTGCCATCACCGACCACTTGAAGCGGCGGAAACTGCCAGAGGCCCGCTTCGGGAAGATCTTGTTGCGTGCGGCATAGAGCGGCTGACGGGTCCTGGCGGAGTTGACCGCATCGGCTTCGAGCCGTTCTATTTGCGTGTTATCGAGCACGAGAAGCTCCAGTCACCAGCGACGATTTCGCCGGAAGCCCGACCCATCGGTTTCTGGATGATGCCGAGGCCCGGCTCGCGCCGGGCCTCGTCGCTTGGCGGTTGGGGGGAGGACGAGAATAGGCTTGCGTTCCTATTCTCCGCCGCCAAGCGAATGGACATAGACCGCGAGTTCCTTGACCTTGATCTCGCCGAGACGCCCGATCCAGGCCGGCATGACGCCAAGCTTCGGGGCGCGGACCTGCGCGGCGATGGCTGTTTCGCCAGACCCGTATAGCCAGATCGCGTCGGTCAGGTCGGGTGCGCCGAGCTCCCTGTTGCCCTTTGCATTCTCACCATGACAGGCCGCACAATTCTCGGCGAAAACATTGGCGCCGAGTTCGATCAGGCTTGTGTCCTGAACAGGATCGGAGAGGCTTGCGACATAGGCGCCGACCTGCTTGATCTGATCCGTCGTGATGATGTCGCCAAAAGCAGGCATTTCCGACAGGCGCGTATCCGGGTCTGATGCGAAGCGGATGCCGTGCGCAATCGTCTGCTGGATCTGTTCGGCGTTGCCACCCCACAGCCAATCGTCATCGTTTAGGTTGGGAAAACCCTTGGACCCTTGAGCGCCCGAGCCATGGCACTGCACGCAATTGACCTTGAACGCGGCGCCACCTGCGGCGACGGCGAAGTCGCGTAGCGTATCGTCGGCAGTAATCTCGGAGACGGTCTTCGCCTGAATGGCAGCGACATATTTGCCTTTGGCCACTTCGGCCGCCGCCAGTTCATTCTTGACGTCTTTGCGGCTCGAATACCCCAGCACACCCCTGGTCGCGGAAGTCAGCATCGGCCATGCCGGATAGACGACGGTGTAGCCGATCGCCCAGGCAATGGTGATGTAGAAGGTGATGACCCACCAGCGCGGAAGCGGGTTGTTGAGTTCCTTGATGCCGTCCCACTCATGGCCGGTCGTCGAGATGCCCGAAACCTCGTCGATATGCTCGCTGCCCATGATCAGTCGTCCTTGAGAGGAATGTGAGCGGCTCTCTCGGCTTGCCTTCGGCTGCCGGGACGAAGTGCAAAGGCAACGCATCCGAGGAAGAAAAGCGCCATGGCAAGCAGGCCCCAGCTGTCGGCAAACTCCCGCATGAAATTGTAGGTCATCGCCATTCTCCTCAGCGGTAACCGGCGGCTTCGTCATAGGTCTTGAAATCGACCAGCGTGCCGAGCATCTGGAGATAGGCGACCAGCGCATCCATTTCGGTGACCTGCTGCGGATCGCCGTCGAAGTCCCCAAGCTTGGCCTTTGGATAGCGTCTCTCCAGGCCCGATGTGTCGGCATTCGCATCGGCCTGCGCCATGAGATCGGCATTGGCATGAGCGATCATGTCGTCTGAATAGGGCACACCGACACGGCTGTTGGCGATCAGATGCGTCGAGAAATCCTTCACTTCGATCCGTGTGTCCTTCAGGAAGGCATAGCCCGGCATGATCGATTCCGGCACCACGGAGCGTGGTTCGGTGAGATGCTGGACATGCCATGCGTTGGAGTAGCGGTCGCCGACCCGGGCGAGATCCGGCCCGGTGCGCTTCGAGCCCCACTGGAACGGGTGGTCGTACATCGACTCGGCCGCCAGGCTATAGTGGCCGTAGCGCTCGACCTCGTCGCGGAACGGCCTTATCATCTGGCTGTGGCAGAGGTAACAGCCCTCGCGCGCATAGATGTTGCGCCCGGCGAGCTCGAGCGGCGAATAGGGCCGCATGCCTTCGACCTTCTCGATGGTGTTGTCGAGATAGAAGAGCGGCGCGATCTCGACGATACCGCCGATTGTTACGACCAGCAGGGACCCGAGGAGAAGCAGTGTGGCGTTCTTCTCGATGACCGCGTGTCTGTCCATCAAGCCCATTTTCTGGCTCCTGATCGCACAGGCTGGAGGGCGGGGATGGAGCGCGGCATCGGACCCTCCTCGCGCCGGTAGCCGAGGATGGTCATGGCGATGTTCCAAGCCATGATGAGGGCGCCCGACAGATACATCGCGCCGCCGATGGCACGCATGATGTAGTAGGGATGCATGGCCGCGACGGTTTCGGCGAAGGAGTAGACCAGGAAGCCCTGCTCGTCGTATTCGCGCCACATCAGGCCCTGCATGACGCCGGAGACCCACATCACCGCGGCGTAAACGACGATCCCAAGCGTCGCCAGCCAGAAGTGCCAGTTGACGAGCCGCAGCGAATAAAGCCGGTCGCGGTTCCATAACTTCGGGACCATGAAATAAATCGCGCCGAACGAGATCATGCCAACCCATCCGAGCGCGCCCGAATGGACGTGACCGATGGTCCAGTCGGTGTAGTGCGAGAGCGAGTTGACGGCCTTGATTGACATCATCGGGCCTTCGAAGGTGGACATCCCGTAGAAGGCGATGGCCATCACCATCATACGGATGATCGGGTCGGTGCGCAGCTTGTCCCAGGCGCCCGAGAGCGTCATCAGGCCGTTTATCATGCCGCCCCACGAGGGCATCCAGAGCATGATCGAGAACACCATGCCGAGCGTCTGGGCCCAGTCCGGCAGGGCGGTGTAGTGGAGGTGGTGCGGACCGGCCCAGATGTAGAGAAAGATCAAAGCCCAGAAGTGGATGATCGACAGCCGGTAGGAATAGACAGGCCGGTTGGCTTGCTTGGGCACGAAATAATACATCATGCCGAGGAAGCCGGCGGTGAGGAAGAAGCCGACGGCATTGTGGCCGTACCACCATTGCGTCAGGGCGTCCTGTACGCCGGAGAAGGCTGAATAGCTCTTGGAGCCCAGGAAGGAGACCGGCATCGACAGGTTGTTGATCACATGCAGCATTGCGATGGTCACGATGAAGGCAAGGTAGAACCAGTTGGCGACATAGATGTGCGGTTCCTTGCGCTTCAGGATCGTGCCGAGGAACAGGATGAGATAGGCGACCCAGACAATGGTCAGCCACAGGTCCACATACCATTCGGGCTCGGCGTATTCGCGGCTCTCGGTGATGCCGAGCAGGTAGCCGGTTGCCGCCATGACGATGAACAGCTGATAGCCCCAGAACACGAACCAGCCGAGATCGCCGCCGAACAGACGGGCGCGGCAGGTGCGCTGCACCACATAGAGAGACGTGCAAATCAGCGCGTTGCCGCCGAAAGCGAACACAACACCGGATGTGTGCAGCGGCCGCAGTCGGCCGAAATTGAACCAGGGCTGGATGTTGAGATCCGGGTAGGCGAGCTGCAGGGCGATGACCACGCCGACCAGCATGCCGACGACGCCCCAGAATACGGTGGCGATGGCACCGTAGCGGATCGGCCCATCCATGTAAGCGGCGGGGTCGATCGGAACTGTCGGCTTGAACTCCGTGTTGCGCAACAGAATCGCAGTGAAGCCAGCCACCGCGAAGAACAAAACCCACATATGCCGGCGAAAAGGTTCATCTACGCCGAAGCCGGCAGCCACCAGGGCCGCAAACGCAAACAGGCTTAGAAGGACGATCTCTGTGCCGAATTTCATCGTAAGCCCCGATTTCCAATTCCGGCGGGCGCCAAACCGCAGTGCCTTATTGCGCAGCCGTGGCCTGCTCGCCCTGATCCATGTCAGAGCCGCACGATTTTGCTTCGAGCAGCATCGAGTTCGGTGCGATCAGACTGTGGCGATCGAATTTTGAAGCGCACCACCGGCCGCCACCCCTAATCGACAGGCCCGGCGTCCCCGGTCGGGCCGGGTATGGAGGCGATCGCGGGCGTGTGGGAAAGCGCGCCTTCTGTGACGCTGGAAAGTAGGCCGATGCCTTGCCGAACGTCGATCGTTTCAATGCCTTGGGAGCCAGCGCCAGCGTTGCGCTGCCTTCGTGACATTCATCGTTCGGGGAGACGGCGATTTTCCCTTGCGTATGAGGCGTATTGACTTCGGCCGAGTGCGATCCTGCCTGGAACAGCCGGTTGCACGTCAAGCACCTCGAGGAATGGATGCTTCGCCGACGAGTTGGCCGAAACGCACCTGGCTCATGCGATCGGATGGAGAGCGGGCTGTCGCTATGCGATTTTCTTCTAAGCCCAACGCGAGCATGCCCAGCCCCGAACGAAGTAAGTGACGGAGGCCATGCAGCTTCGGTGTCATTCAAACGGCGGTTGCGCCTCGGCCGCCGCAGCGCCGTTCCAGCCGGCTCATGCTGTCCACGGTGACACGGCGGTTGTTCTCGATCCGAATCACGCCGTCCATTCTCAGGCTGGTCAGCTGACGGCTCACGGTCTCGTTTGTAATTCCAAGGAAATCAGAGATGTCGGCACGCGTCATCGGCAACTCGAAGCACGCCGACCTAGCCGCCGGGTCAACACTGGAACCGATGTTCCGGGCGATCATGAGGAGAAAGCTCGCCACCTTCTCCGGTGCGGTCTTGCGCCCCAGAGTCACCATCCATTCGCGTGCCTCGTCGAGTTCGTTCAGCGCCTGCTTGAGGAGGCGATGCACAAATTCCGGTGATTCCTTCATCATCCGTTCGATGGCCGCTCTCGGAAACGAGCATAGCGAGACAGCTGTTGCCGCTTCCGCATTGATCGCGCTTTTCATCTTGAAGGGCCGTCCCAGAAAGTCCGGCGCGAACTGGAGACCGACGATCTGCTGGCGGCCGTCCGAAAGGCTCTTCGTGAGCTTCACCACGCCTGAAAGCACGTTTGAATAACAGTCGACCGCCTCGGCGTCGCCGATCAGTTCGACCCCCGGCTCGATATTGTGCCGCGACGACGTCTTGGCGAGCTGAGCCAAATGGTCTGGTTCGAGCGCACCACAGACACCGTGGTGCCGTGCCTCGCAAGACAGGCAAAGAACGGGAATGCCGGAACTATGAATGTCCTGCCGTAATGTCATTCGATTGCTCTACCGGTCCCAAGTGCCGGCAGGATATCAATCTACGGTAGAAAAATCCTTGCGGCAGTTTGTCCGTGCTGAAGGTTGACCGAAATCAGGGCTTTGCCTCATCAAGGCGTCCAGAGTTCCGGCGACGCAAACACGGTGGACCAGAACATGCGACCGGAGCTAGCTGCCAGACTTGGCGAGAACGTCCCGCGCTACACCAGTTATCCCACCGCGCCGCATTTCCATGCGGGGGTCGATGCCGTCGTTTACCGAGGCTGGTTGGAGGCGCTCGAAGGTGGTGACGAGATATCGCTTTACCTGCATATTCCCTATTGCGACAGGCTCTGCTGGTTCTGCGCGTGCCACACCAAGCAGACACGCCACTACGAACCAGTGACCACATATATGCGCTCACTGGATGCCGAGATCGCCACCGTCTCCAGTCTTGTCGCAGGCAAGGGCCGCGTGCGTGCCGTCCATTTCGGCGGCGGTTCGCCGACGATGCTCAAACCGGAAGATATCGTGGCGCTGGGAACCGTCCTGCGCAACAGCTTCACGTTTCTCCCCGGTGCAAAGATCAGCGTTGAGATCGAACCCAACGATATGGACGATGCCCGCCTCGATGCACTTGCCGAAATCGGCATGACAAGGGCGAGCCTCGGCGTCCAGGATTTCGACCCGAAGGTGCAGAAAGCGATCAACCGCGAGCAGAGCTTTCTGCAGACCAAGACGGTTGTTGATGGCGTTCGTTCGCGCGGCGTCGAATCCGTCAATCTCGATCTGCTCTACGGGCTGCCGCATCAGACCAGGGAGAGCGTCGCCTCCACGGTTGCACAGGCACTGACCCTGGAACCGGATCGGATCGCGCTTTTTGGCTACGCCCATGTGCCGTGGTTCAAGAAACATCAGACGATGATCGACGAGGCCTGGTTGCCGGGTCCGGCGGAGCGGTTTGCCCAATCGCAATTGGCAGCGCGGGCGATCATGGACCAGGGATACGAAGCAATCGGGCTCGATCATTTCGCCAAGCCGGGCGATGCGCTGGCGCTTGCGGCACGCGCCGGGACTTTGCACCGGAACTTCCAAGGCTACACCGAGGACTCCTACGAGACATTGATCGGCCTCGGCCCATCGTCCATCAGCCAGTTTCGCCAGGGCTATGCACAGAATATGCCTTCGACCGCCGAGTATGGACGCATGGTTGCTGATGGCGGGCTGGCCGCTGTTCGGGGTATCGCGCTTTCTGACGACGACCGTGTTCGCGGCTGGATCATCGAGCGATTGATGTGTGACTTCGGCTTCTCGGCGATCGTACTGGTGGAGCGCTTTGGCAAAGCCGGCCAAAGACTTCTCGTCCGAGCGAGTTCCACGGCCCTCCAAGATCCTGCGCGGTTGCTTGAACTTGATGGTGACCGCTTCGTCGTGCCTGCGGAAAGCCGGCCCTTTGTCAGGAGCATCGCGGCAAAGTTCGACAAATATTTCGAAAGTGGAACGGCCAGGCACTCAGCGGCAGTCTGAGCACCGCAGAGGAACGGTCATGGTTCTCAGTCGATCGTGAACCGATTGCGCTATGTTTTTCACTGTTGATCGGCGACCGTCGTGTCGAAACAGGATTCGAGGACCAGACGCGTCTTGGCATAGTGACGATATCGTCCGGTCGTGCCTTCCGGCGCCGTATTCCATTTCGCAGTCCCTGAAGCGCCACGTCGAGTCCGGCCTCTTTTCTGTATCGGAAGCAGTCGACAATCGTCCTGGCCAGATCATGGTTGTCGGCCGACAGCTCCCTTCGGCCTTGCAACAAGAATCCGCAAGGACCGTGCCAGCTGCAGCAGGCGCCGCCGCATCGCACCACCATACTATCCACCCGTGGCTCGCGCTAACCCTTTGATTGGTTCGCGCCAGGGACGCCCGTCGAAACCGAGCCTCGGCAACAATCCGAATCGTAAGCGGCTGGCCACGCTCTTGGTGCCGGTGGCAGAAGTCCGCAAGCACCCCGGCAGCGCCGTCAAGCGTGGGACAACCCGTCCACCCGAATATCTGCCGGCGCAGTTTCAGTGAAAAGCGGGCCTAGGCTAGACGGCTCTCTTGTTACCCCAGAGCATAACGTGCAGCTGCGGCAGCACACGGGCTTCGAACCACCTGTCGCGGGTCACGCTATCAACCAGCCACTCCATGCGCTTCAATATTCCGTCAAGGTCGACAGGCGCGTCTTCATTTGCGGGGCGTGGCGGCGTGTGATTGCCGGGTTGCAGATAGATCGGAAGTCGCGGAAATCTCGCAGCGGCGTCTTTCGCGTAGGCGTAGTCCCTTTCGTCGAAAACAATGAGCTTGAGCACGACTTGCGGCCTGCCTTGTGCCGCCTGGAGGCACGCCTCGAAAGCGGCCCAATCGGTCGTCATTTGGCTTGACGGCGGCTTTGGGCTGAGGACTAGCACGTCAAGGTCGGCAAACCAGTCCCTGGCCACCGAACCTTGGGTTTCCAGCGCAAAACGGTAACCTTCACCATGGCCTCGCTCGATGAGCGCGGCGAGCGGCTGGATGGCCGGATTGCCGCCTGACAGCGACACCATCAGCGGGCGGCCACCGGAAAGCGCAAGCACGTTTTGCCACACCGCGCCAATGGACATCATCTCCCATTCATGGCGGAATTGATTGTCCACCGCATGCAGGCTGTCGCACCAGGAACAGCGATAGTCACACCCGCCGGTTCTGACGAAGACGGTCGGCAAACCGATGAGCACGCCCTCGCCCTGGATCGTCGGCCCGAAAATCTCACTCACGCGGATTGCGGGATGCGTATCGGTCATGGCCGGTATTCCGCCCAGGTTTTCGGCGTTTCGCTCACCCGCACGGCCGAGGTTTCGGGCAGGCGTGCCTTGCACCATTCATAAAAATGTCTGGCCAGATATTCCGCCGTGACTTGCTCATGTCCCAGCACGTCGTTGAGATGTCGGTGGTCGAAGCTCTCGTCGATGTAGCGTTTGAATGGCGCCAAATCGTGATAGTCGCGCACGAAGCCGTTCTCGTTCAGTCCATTCGCTGAAAGCTCCACTTCAACGATGTAGTTATGCCCGTGCAGGCGCGCGCATTGGTGATCGGGTGGCAACGAGGTGAGCTGATGCGAGGCTGAGAAGTGGAATTCCTTGGTGATGCGGAACATTACGCGGTCCTCCTTCGCAGCGCATCGAGCCAGAAGTCGGAGTCCTCGTAGTCGGTGGGGTCCGGCTGCCCAGAGAGATGAAACGCCTCGCGCCGCTCGACACAGGTCCCGCACCTCCCGCAGTGACGCTCGGCGCCCTTGTAGCAGGACCAGGTCTGCGCAAATGGCGTGCCGTATGCTGCTCCATTCCTAACAATGTCCGCCTTCGTGAGATTCACATAGGGTGCATAAATGCGAATCTTCGCGTAGCCGTCGAGCGCGTGGTCCTGCATCATCTGGAAAGCGTCGATGAAGGCCGGACGGCAGTCGGGATAAATGAAATGATCCCCACCATGCACGGCCGTCGCCACCGCGTCAGCGTCGTGCGCTGCGGCGAAGCCGAAGGCAATGGCCAACATGATGGCGTTCCGGTTCGGCACCACCGTGACCTTCATCGTGTCTTCGGCGTAGTGCCCGTCGGGCACGTCCACATTATCGGTCAGCGCGGAGCCGGAAAGGCCGCCGCCGATCTCGTGGATGTCGATGATGCGGTGCGGGACGCTCAGTCGCTCCGCACAAAGGGCGGCGAAGCCCAATTCCTTCCTATGCCGTTGGCCGTAATCGAAAGATAAGAGGCCGGCGAGTTCGTGCTCCGCTGCCACCTTGTGAGCAAGGGTGACGGAGTCCAATCCGCCGGAGCAGACGACGAGAGTCTTCATTGTTGGGTCCTTGTTTTAACCGGGTAGGCTGCGACCGGAGATTTCTCTGCGCTCCCAGTACTTCAGGAAATCCATTTTGTGAAGTGAACGGGGGACGAGTTTCATGCGCTGACGTGCCGCTGTGTGCAAGGCGCCCTCGCGGTGAGCCTGCAAGGAACACGGACTAGCGAAACGTCACGCTTCAGCGGAATGCTCAAAGGCGAGCGCACCGGAATATGCTCTGCAGGAGGTCCGGACCTTCGTAAACAAAGTTCTCGACGATCAAGCGCCCGGCGGTCCCGAGCTTCGAGGGACGCGACCGCGAGGGTTTCAGGTACAAGACGGCCCGAGGATGGGCTTGCCGCAAGAGAACGGACTTACCAGTGGGATGTTCAGCGACGCCGATGCAGATGTCTGGAATGATCACGACATCAATTGTCGCGGCAACTTTGGCTGGCCTGCTCCTCGGGTTCCGTAGATCCAGCGCATTCCGCTTCAGGATCGGTTCGAACCGGAGCACGCCCTCGGTCAATGGACTGACCGGCAAACCCTGAATGATCGGTCGTGAGCCGACATCTGTGAACAAGCGGTGTGGTCGATTGCTATCACCCATGTGTTGCGCGCAGGTACCTTATGGCAGTGGATGAACTGGATTTGATGGTTTTACGGCTGGCGGTCGAAAGCGTCCGCTCGCTCTCCTTAAGCTTCGCTGAAAAGGCCGCCGAGGTAGCCACCAGGAGCCGCGGCATCCTGCTTTTCGACGTGCGGGTCGACGGTGACGCGGAGGTCCAGCGGGTCGCAGCCATCCGATATCAGGGCGACCAGATCGGCGTGCTGGCGTTGGACAGACAGGGTCTTGTTACCCACCAGTGCATCGTCAACGGTACGTTCTCACATTTCACTACGCCCTTGGAGAACTGGCACAGCATGCCCCTGTCGATGCAGGCCAAGATCGATGCCAACGGCCATGCCAGTCTCTTCCTAGGGGCCTTGCGAAATGCCGGACATTTGCTGGGCAGCTAGCATTTGGCTAGAATGCATCTGTGAATTTTTGCATGCGCATCGCTGCCGCGGCGGTCGCGGCAAAGCGATCGCCGCGATGATGGCGATCAACGCGCGGGCGTTGCATCGATGCGCGATCGTTTAGACAGAGGTCTCCGCCTGGCATCGAGCAACATGCACGGAGGACGCAAAGCGCAAATGCATCAAGTATTTGAAGGGACGAGCCCCTCGCGCAAATGGAGCTTGCGCTGCCGTTGTCATTCCATCGTGCCGCCGAACTCGGGGGCGTGACGATCGACCACGACGGCCTATTTTTTTGCAAAGCCGAATGTCCCGATTCCGAAGCCACGAAAAAACTCCGATCACAGCGAAGAATAGTAACAACACGGGCGACGCAAGCCGCCTTGCCGTAGCAGGGGAGGTGCTTGCGGTGCTCTCACCGACACGAGATCGCAAATGGCACATGGGTGAGCACCAGAACTGGCGACACCCATGGTGATCGGCTTGACTCGCTGGAGGAAGCACAAGGCTCAGCGGGCAGAGGCGCAAGCGACGGTCGGACACTGGCTGGCTGCTCGGGATCTGATCGAGGCGTAGTCGGACAAGGAAGCGTAGTGCCCTACCTCGATGTTCCTAGAAGCGCGCCGGCAGCCTGGCGGGGGGGCTTGGGGTTAGACTGCCGGCGCACGCCACTCATGAAGAGCGGCCCCTTTTTGCTGTTCCGACACCCATAGTCAACCCGGCAGCGTCTGGATGCCCGCTGTGCTCTTTTCAGAGCGGCGCGCGATGCCGGCCATGTCGGCCGATCCTGCCTAGTCCAGGATGGGGGGCCACTCTCGTCGGCCGAGTTGATGCTCCAGCCAGTATCGCCTTGCCGACCAGCATGAGTTCGCTGTTAGCAATCCATCGTCGCGAGCCGATGCTATCGTGCACGTGTCGCAGCACTCCGGGCGGCTATATCGCCTAAGACAGCATGACGAAGCGTTCCAACTTCCTGTTCGGCGAGCCCGTGTGCAGTTCCATCGGACAGTGGACGAGAATTCTCTTGGCGGTACTGCGCCAGAAGGCATTCGCGTCCAACGGAATCAAGCGACGACTATCAGCCGCAAACTTCACATCACAAGAGCGGTCTTCCACCCATTGCAGATTATCCGACTGATCAGGCGGCGTCCGATATGTCCGCCTCTGCCTCAAGAATTCCCACAGGTATGGACAGCGATCTTGCTATCCGATCCCGATAGCCCTTGTTGTACCTCACACCCCGCTCGATGTTTTGGATTTCCTCAGCGGCAAGCCCGCACGCCACCGCGAGGTCCTCGATTGAATACCCAAGGTGCTCACGATAAGCGCGGATGATGTGGGTCCCCTGCGACATAGCCGTCAAGACTGGCTCGGGAATGCGCGAATCCTTCATAAACATCTCCAAGAAGATGGGAGCGCCTGACAAATCGGGAGATTTCCTCCCCGACCCTGGCGCACACCCAGCAAATCAAAAAAATGGACGTCCATTCGGCCGGACCGGCCTCATCCATGGAATGGGCCACTTGAAATTGGCAGCCGGGTCGGAATATGGCGGCTCACCTGCTTCTGATCAAGTTCTAAGAACCTGCCCACCCTGAGATGGCCTGATCGGCTGTAGCGCATTCGACCTGCGATCCTACACGACTCACTCTCGCCGATGGCTTTCTTGAACAGCAACTCGAACTCCCCCTGACGCCTCCAGTGGCTATTCGCGGCACCGTCCACCCAGCCTCGCGGACGCTGATACCTTCGACCAATTTCCACCGCCGATGCAGCGAAAGACGCGCTTGTGCTTGAATCACACATCGATCAACGCTGTTAACGAAATTTTTTAAGCCGCCGATGCTTGTTCGGAGACCGAAAGGATGGGGCGCCCGAGGAAACAGCCGAAAGGGCCGCGCGCTTTTGTGCTGACGTCGGCTTGAGCAAGCTCGATCCGGCTGCCCTGTGCAATCGCCCGACCGGCCGAAAAAAGGATGGCGATTGTCATGATGCGGCGACGGCGAGTTTCCCGAAATTGCAGCAAGCAATGGTCATCTGGTTCATCCGGGCTTCGGATCCAGACAGGGGGTAGCGCTTTCGATGGACGAGCATCGCCACCTATAAAGGTTCGCAATCATTCGACCGTGACCGATTTTGCGAGATTGCGCGGCTGGTCTACATCTGTGCCCATGAAGAGCGCCGTGTGGTAGGCAAGAAGCTGTATCGGCAGCGAGAAGATCATCGGCGCGATAATCTCGTCGACAGCCGGCAGCACGAGCGTGTGCATAGTGTCGAGTTTCGATGCGGCGGCCCCTTTTTCATCGGTGATGAGGATAATCCGCCCTCCACGGGCAGCCACTTCCTGCATGTTGGAGACGGTCTTGTCGAAAAAGCGATCATGGGGCGCGATGACGATCACTGGCATGTTGTCGTCTATCAATGCGATCGGACCGTGCTTCAATTCACCCGCCGCATAGCCCTCGGCATGGATGTAGGAAATCTCCTTGAGCTTCAGCGCACCTTCCATCGCTAGCGGGAAACTGGTGCCACGGCCGAGATACAGGACGTCACGACACTTTGACAGTTCGCGCGACAGGAACTCGATCTCCGGCTGGATGCTGTTGAGTACCTGGCCCATGACGCGCGGCACTTCGGCGAGGCTCCTGACGAGCGCCTGCAGCTCGTCTTCGGTTACGGTCCCGCGGGCTCTGGCGGCGCCGATGGCGAGTGCGGCTAGAACGGCAAGCTGGCAGGTAAACGCCTTGGTGGAGGCGACGCCGATCTCCGGTCCGGCAAGGATCGGGAAGACCGCATCGGCCTCCCGAGCGATGGTCGATTCGCAGGCATTGACGATAGCGCCAATTTTCAGCCCACGCTCCTTGCAGTACCTCAACGATGCGAGCGTATCGGCGGTTTCGCCGGACTGCGAAATGAAAAGAGCCGCCGACTGCGGCGACAACGGGATCTCGCGGTAACGGAATTCGGACGCAACGTCGATTTCAACCGTCAGGCGCGCGTAGCGCTCGAACCAGTATTTTCCGATCAGTCCGGCGAGATAGGCGGTCCCGCAGGCCGAGATCGCCAAGCTCGGGATCCTGGCGAAATCGATGCCAGAAACCATGTCGGCGCGATTCTCTATGATGTTGCTATAGTGACGGAGAGCATGGGCGATGACTTCGGGCTGCTCGCAGATTTCCTTCTCCATGAAGTGGCGATGATTGCCCTTGCTGGCCAGATCGGCCGCGGCCGTGGAGGTATGGCGCGGACGCTCGACGGGGTGGCCGTCGAAATCGAAGATATGGGCGCCCGAATTGCCGACAACGGCCCAGTCGCCCTCGATGAGATAGGTAATTTCATTGGTGAAGGGAGCGAGCGCGATCGCGTCGGAGCCCAGGAACATCTCGCCGTCGCCGTGACCGATCGCCAGCGGTGGTCCGTTGCGCGCCGCCATGATGGTCGACGGATCATCTTCGAAGAGGACGGCAAGCGCATAGGCGCCCCTGACGCGTTTCAGCATGGCACGCATCGCCTCTTGCCGCCTCATGCCCTCCCGGCGGTGTCTTGCCAAGAGATGCGCGACGACCTCGGTGTCGGTGTCGGTCTGGAACTCGGCGCCAGCCGCCGCCAATTCGTCCTTCAGCTCGGTGAAATTCTCGATGATCCCGTTATGGACGACGGCGACACCGTCGGTAAAGTGCGGGTGCGCATTGCGTTCCGTCGAGGCCCCATGGGTTGCCCAACGCGTGTGGCCGATGCCGATGTTGCCGCTCAGTGGCTCTTCCTTCAGTCTCCTCTCGAGATTGACGAGCTTGCCCTCGGCGCGCCGGCGGTGCAAGGCACCTTCGGTGATCGTCGCAACGCCGGCGGAATCATAGCCGCGATATTCCAAACGCTTCAATGCGTCGACTAACCGATCCGACACCGGCTGTTGCCCAACGATGCCAACAATCCCGCACATGTTCGTCTCCCCATTCTTGCCGGCAGCTTCAGCCCACGCGAGACGGATACCCATCCGGCCGCGTTCATTGGGAACCTTGTAGTAGTATTCGGTAATATTGGTACAATTGATTGTAGGGATAACTATCATCCACCCCATGGATGAGTCGCGTTTGTGGGCCCTGATCTGACTTCTCGTTGCGCCTGACGCCCTCATGCCCGAACGCAAGCCCACACCCCGCGGCACGAAGGAACAATCGGCCATGCGCGAACCATCCCGGCTACGCACCTGACCACGGACCGCCGCCGCTCATGATCACGCGGTGATCGGCATGATCACAAGCACTGTAGTTAGGCAGCGTCAGCGACGCATGATCGGCATCATCATCATCGGCAACGTCGGCGCCGTCGGCATGATTCACGTGTTCGTCACGTTGATCATAATCATCGTCGCCGCCGATCAAGTTTCTGATTGCCTGCCAGTTTGACGCGGCTTTCGCCGGTAGAGCTTAGCCCGCGATGGCCTATCAATACGCTGTTAGTCGGCATGGCCGAAACCGAGAGTCAGGCGGCGCACGCCACAGAGCACGTTCAGCGACCGTTTCAGTCAGCGCCGGCTTTCTGGGGGTTCGTAACGGTCATCAGGATTCTCGGGGCATGAATGCACTATCACAAAAGCCTTGGTTCTCAGTGCTTCGTCCGTATTACTCAAACCCGATTCCCGCAGCGGAAGAACTAGGCGCGTGTTACGTTTTGTACAAGGCACAATAGCAGTGAGAAATGGAGATGATGCCTGCGCGTTTTCTAACAAGACAATCACCAAGCTGGCACCCGAATTACATCAGGAACTGTCTATAGCCGCCGCTCATCAGGTAGCGGCCACGTTGGATGGCGCGACGCACCTGATCGCGAAGATGGCTACCTGGATGAGACCAATCTTCTTCGACACGGCGTCTCCCGAACAGGGCAATGGCGATCTCCTGATGAGATGCTCCCGCAAGCGAGCCATCCAAAGCCTGGAGCACGATCCGCAGACGCGCTCCGCGGGGTTCCGGCGGAAAGCAAGCAGCTGCCAGGCGGCCGCAACCATTGATGTCGCTCAGGAACTGAAGGGCAGCGACATGGAACTTCAGGTGCTGCGGCTGCACGATCGCGTCGACATATAGCCGCAACGGGCGGAGAACGGATGCACCGGAAAGGGCGATCTGCAGACTCCGGCAGTCCTCCCTCAGCAGCACGTGCTGCACGCCGGCAGGCGTCAGCAGGATGTCCTTGCAGCATGAGAGCGAAAAAAGGTCAAGCGGTTCAAAACCGTGGTCGAGCCCAACCGGCTCCGCGGCCGCCCGTAGAATACGGGCGCAGTCGCGCGGATCCCAAAAGACCCTTGCCGACGTAGCGTCCGACTGTGGCGCGTCCGCGAAAAAGGAGGCTCCATTGTCTTAGGAAAGATGATCCTGTCGTCAACTCGATTATCTTCATGTCGGCCTGGGCTCCGACAATGCAGGCGGACGGTGCCATTTTGGCGTGGTCGCGCTGGAATTGTGGATTGCGCCGAAGAAACTCCCAGGCCCAGGCAGTGCGTGGCAATCGTCTGGCGTAATGGTAAGCTTCGTGACGACGCCAGTCCGGCCAGCATTCAAGACCGACCGTCGCTTCCTTGGGCAGACCAGCACGCTTCACGGCTCAGGTGTCCACAATGCCGACGGGCCTAGAACCGGTTGCCACAGCACCGGTCCGCTCAGACGTCCCCTGCTGCGGATGCGCAAAAGGCTCGCGTGGGAAATCTCGAGAAACCCGGCCACCCCCTCCGTTTTGCCGACGGACTTGGGTTGTCCGATGCGCGACAATGGCCACGTCGCGAGGCGAAGGATCCGTTCCATGCGCGTGTCCGTCACCGTTACTATCCGGGTCAGATCCTTGGCCAAGCCGAACTCGATCATGCCCGCGAAGAGCTCGTAGGTTGCCTGGGCCAGCCCGCCCGCTGCCTTGGGCGCCGACGGAGGGAGATCGAGCGCGAAACGACTGCTCTCCCATATGTCGGCAGTCGAGGGCACGACGTCAGCACCCAGCAGCACCGGGAACGTGTCGCGCAACATTGTGGGTCCGGTGCTGGGCAAAAGACGCACGCAACCGCGAATTCGCCAGTCGGATCCCTTGAGGAGCAGATAGACAGGCTTCAGACCATCAAACGGGTCTGTTTCCATCTGGTCTTCGGTATCAACTTCCCAATCGAGCCTTTCCTTGAACACCCGAAACCTGAGCCCGTGCATCTCTTTGAGCTCGCTTGCGAACTCGTCGTAAAGGTCTGGTGTTATCAGCTGCATCATGGTCGCCTCCGTGCGGGATGTTTTCCCGCCATCGAAGGGCAAAGCCGGCAGCGATGCAGCCTGTAGAGGTTTACAGCTATCGTGGCCGACGAATCAGGATCTCGCCTGGCCGGAGGCAGCCAGTCGTGCAACGGCCTGGTTGATCGTTCGAACGCCAAGCTTTGCCTTGGCGTTTTCCAGATGAAAGGTCACGGTGCGCTTTGAGACGCCGAGAAGCTGGCTGATAACCCAAGCCGACTTGCCGCGCGCCGCCCATTTCAGGCACTCGAACTCCCGCGGGGTGAGCGTTACACCGTCCACCACGCGATCGTCGGCGAGCCTGCGCCGGACATGGCTATGAAAGTTGATGGCCACCAGCTGCAATGCTTTTTCGTAACGTGTCAGTGACCGCAACAGAGGCGGGCGGGACTCGTCGGAAGCAAAGGTCAGGGCAGCAAACCGGCCGCGATGATCATGCATGGATATCGTCAGGCCGCCGCGGATGCCAAACTCAGCCGCACTCTCCAGAATTTGTTGCTGCGAATTCGGCAGACAGTGCCGAGCGCGATCCACACCCCAATCGAAGGTATCCCAGCCTTGCAGCCCGCGCAGGATGACCGGATCAAGACTGTGGTACCGCTGTTGCAGATAACGTGATGTCCAGGATGAAGGATAGTTTGAGATCAATTGCGGGGCGTCGCCGGGGGCCGACGGGTAAGTGAAGTAGGCGAATAGCGGAAAATCGAAGCCGGCTGCAGCGGATGCCATTGCCTCACGGAGATCGGCAGCATCAACACTCGCAGACAGTTGCTCGACGAAGTTCTCAAACACGCGATGCATTTGCGCTTTGCGTAACCTCCGTGATCGCTCGATGCCAGGCAGAGACCTTGTTTTAAACGATCCCCGGACGGATACAGCGCGTGCCGAGAACCCCGTTAATCTGTTGAAACCCGTGATATTCTGACGTTGTCTATGAGCCGTGTGCCGCCGAGCCAGGCCGCGACAAGCAAGCGTGCCGGTCGGTCAAGGCTTGTCATCGGTCGCAGATCTGCCTCGTCGCGAAGTTCCAGGTATTCGACCTCGCGATAGCCCGCAGCCAGAATTGCTGCGCGCGCATCGGCAAGCGTTGGCAGGACGGGCGAGCCGCGGGCAAGCCGCTCAGCCGTCTGGAGCAATACCGATGGGAGCTTGGGGGCAACAGCACGCTCTGCTGGCGAGAGCCGGACATTGCGCGATGATAGTGCAAGACCGTCGGCTTCGCGGACTGTCGGACAAGGAACAATGGTGATTGGAATATCCAGGTCCCGGGCCATACGCCTGACTAGCTGAAGCTGCTGAAAGTCCTTTTCGCCAAAGAAGCCGAAGTCAGCGCTGGTCTGCAGGAAGAGCTTGGCGACGACGGTCGCCACGCCATCGAAATGTCCCGGCCGGAAGGCACCGCACAGGCCCTCGCTGACACCGGACACCGAAACGGTCGTGGCGAAGGCCGCCGGATACATCTCCTCTGCATCCGGCGCATAAAGCAGGTGCGCGCCAAGCGGTGCCAGTTTGGCGGCATCCTCGTCCTCGGTGCTCGGATACGCGGCGAGATCGGCCTGGCTGTTGAATTGCTTCGGGTTGACGAAGAGCGTCACGATCACCCGGTCGGCCTTCACGAGTGCCGCGCGCACCAGGCTGAGATGGCCCTCATGCAGGACACCCATCGTTGGCACGACGGCAATCCTCACGCCCTCGCGGCGCCATGCGGCGACAATTTCGCGAAGCTGGGCAACGCTCCTGACAATCGGCACGCTCACGCTGCTTCTCCGCTCTTGGTGCCGTCCGCGTCGGTGGGCTTGGGCGCATCGGCAAACACGTGCTCGGCGGCCGGAAACTGGCGCTCCTTCACTTCCCGCGCATAGGCCGCGATCGCAGCCGCAGCGGCCTCCCCCAGTTCAGCATAGCGCTTGACGAATTTGGGCCGGAAGTCGCCGAAGAGGCCCAGCATGTCGTCGACGACGAGAATCTGGCCGTCACAGGCTGCCGAGGCACCGATGCCAATGGTCGGGGTCGCCACCTCCCCGGTGATCCGGCGGGCGAGCGCCTCGGGAACCTTCTCCAGCACGACCGCAAAGGCGCCCGCTTCGCTCACCGCAAGCGCGTCGCGCCTGATGCGCTCGGCATCCCCGCCTCTGCCCTGCACGCGGTAGCCACCGATGGTGTTGATCGCCTGCGGCGTCAAGCCGACATGGGCCATGACCGGCACGCCGCGCGCGGCGAGGAAGCCGATCGTCTCTGCCATCGTTTCGCCGCCTTCGAGCTTGACGGCCGCGCAGCCGGTCTCGGCCATGACGCGCGCGGCATTGCGGAAAGCCTGCTCGGGGCTTTCCTCGAAGGAACCGAACGGCAGGTCGACCACCATCAGCGCCTGCTCGAGGCCACGGCGCACGGCCTGGCCGTGCGTGATCATCATCTCCAGCGTCACACCGAGCGTCGAGGGCAGGCCGTGCAGAACCATGCCGACGCTGTCGCCGACCAGCACCACATCGCAATGGGGATCGACAAGCCGGGCGACTGGGGTCGTGTAGGCGGTGAGGCAGACGAGCGGCGTCCCACCTTTACGCGAACGAATATCCGGCGGTGTAATCGCCTTGGTGTCACCAAACGCACTCAATGGACCCTCCTTCCCCAACGTTACCAACCGCGGGTGTCGCGTTTGCCACATTTTTGTGCAAGTGCGAAGAGCTAAAAAATGGCCGTGCAGCTGTGCGGTGTTGACGTGCGGACAGGCGCGCTTACACTTAAATCGATTCAGGCGCCCCCGAGCTGGCCAACCACTTTCGCGAACATGGACGATCAGGCAATAGGACCCAGGAAAGACAGAGCCGCCGTCAAGGCCGACGAAGTCAAAGTGGACCTGATCGCCTTTGTCGTCGCCGTAAACGACAGTGAACCCTGTGTCCTCACCATCGGCCAGGCGGACACCCTGCCCTCCGGACCATTTGCGCTTGAGCACCGATCGCTGCAATCCGGTTTGAGGGGGTGGGTCGAGCAGCAGACCGGCCATCCGCTGGGGTATATTGAGCAACTCTACACCTTCGCGGATCGGGATCGCATCGGCGCCGAGCGCCAGCAACGCGTCATCTCCATCAGCTATCTCGCATTGACCCGCAAGGAACAGGCAGCTGGCTCGCCCAAGTGCGGCTGGCAGAGTTGGTATGAATATTTTCCATGGGAGGACCACCGCTCCGGCACGCCTCCGGTCGTGCTGGACGTTCTGCGACCGCGCCTGATTGAATGGGCAGACGGCGTCAGCGACGCGGCCGCGCGACGTGAACGCTGGCAGCGGGCGACGATAGCCTTCGGCTTCGACGACCGCCTTTGGAACGAGGAACTCACGCTTCAACGCTATGAGTTGGTCTACGAAGCAGGCCTGGTCCAAGAGGCCGGAAGCGGACGGGACGCGACGCCGCCTCCGCTGGTGCCCAGCAAGTCTATGGTCGCCGATCATCGCCGCATCGTGGCGACCGGCATTGCGCGGCTGCGCTCCAAGATCAAATACCGGCCGGTCGTCTTTGAGCTGATGCCGCCGGTCTTCACGCTTTTGCAGCTGCAGCGAACCGTGGAGGCGCTCGCCGGCAGGCTCATCCACAAGCCGAACTTTCGCCGCCTGATCGAGCAGCAGGAGCTGGTCGAAGAGACCGGAGAGGCCACCACGGAGACCGGCGGCCGGCCAGCGAAGCTTTACCGGTTCCGCCACGCCGCTCTCGACGAGAGGGTCATCGCCGGGACAAAATTGCCGCTGGCGCGGGGTTGACATCCCTTATACTCACAGCAAGTATATGCTGGTTATTTTCAACTAGAGTATAAGCTGGAGGGGTCGATGAGCGCCATGCTGCCTACGGCCGCGTTTCTCTACGAGCGCGTCCGACGAGTGATCCCGCCGATTGAATGGCCGGCTTTCGTCGAGGATATCGAGGCGATCCTTGCACTGAAGCGCGAGCGCAACGCCATCATCCTGGCGCACAACTATCAGACCCCCGAGATCTTCCATTGCGTGGCCGACATCGTCGGCGACAGCTTGGCACTGGCCCGCACGGCTGCGACGATCGAGGCGCAAGTCATCGTGCTGGCCGGCGTGCATTTCATGGCCGAAACGGCCAAGCTCCTTAATCCGGACAAGACCGTGCTCATTCCGGATCTCAGCGCCGGATGCTCGTTGGCGGAATCGATCACGGCAGAAGACGTGCGCTTGATGCGCCAGCGTTATCCCGGCGTGCCGATCATCACTTATGTCAACACGTCGGCCGAAGTGAAAGCCGAGTCGGATATCTGCTGTACATCCGGCAACGCCAAGGCGGTCGTCCAATCCCTTGGCGTTCCCCAGGTGATCATGTTGCCGGACGAATATCTGGCCCAGAATATCGCCGCCCAGACCGATGTGCAGATCATCGCCTGGAAAGGGCATTGCGAGGTGCATGAGCGCTTTACACCGGCCGACATCCGCGAGTTGCGCGAAAGCCATCCCGGCGTGATCGTGCTCGCGCATCCCGAATGCCCGCCCGACGTCGTGGCTGAAGCAGATTTTTCCGGCTCGACCGCTGCCATGTCCGACTATGTCGAAAGGCAAAGGCCGCCACGTGTCGTGCTGATGACGGAATGCTCGATGAGCGACAACGTCGCGTTAGCGCACCCAGAGGTCGAGTTCATCCGGCCCTGCAATTTGTGCCCGCACATGAAGCGGATCACGCTTGCCAACATCCGCACGGCGCTCGAGCAGAACCACCATGTCGTAACCATCGAACCCGGGATCGCCGGGCGCGCGCGGCTTGCGGTCGAACGGATGCTGGCAATTTGAGCGCCGATATCCGCAGCTTCTTCGGGCGGCCCATCATCATCGGCGGCGGCATCGCCGGACTGATGACGGCGCTTCAACTGGCGCCGGAGCCGGTGCTTCTTCTGTCCAGGACGCTACTGGGAGCTGACAATTCGAGCACCTGGGCACAGGGTGGTCTGGCTGCAAGTTTCGGCGAAGACGACGATCCGGAACTGCACCTGGCCGATACGCTTGCCGCCGGGGATGGTCTCTGCGACACAGACGTGGCGAGCCGCATCCTCCAAGCCGCGCCCAAGGCGATAGAGGGGCTTGCGGGCTTTGGGGTTCCCTTCGACCGTACGTCGAAAGGATCACTGTGCCTCGGATTGGAGGCCGCACACAGCCGACGTCGCATCGTTCATGCGCATGGTGACGGCACCGGGCGTGAAATCATGCGTGCCCTGATCGCGGCTGTGCGTTCCACTCCGTCGATTGTTGTCGTGGAGGGCATGGAAGCGCGCCGGCTGGCGGTGCGAGAGAACGCGATCCGAGGCGTCTGGGCGAGCGGTTCGATAGGACCTGTCTTCTTCGGCTCACGGCGGGTCGTCCTCGCCACCGGTGGGATCGGGGGACTGTTTCTCGACACCACCAATCCTTGGGGCAGTTGCGGACAGGGCCTGGCGCTTGCGGCCCGCGCTGGAGCTGTTCTTGCCGACCTCGAGTTCATCCAGTTCCACCCGACCGCGCTTGACGGCCCGGAACGCCCTATGGTGCTGGTCAGCGAGGCCGTCCGCGGCGAAGGTGCTGCCCTGATCGACGAAACCGGCCAGGCTTTTCTCCAGAGCGTGCCAGGGGCGGAACTTGCGCCTCGTGATGTCTTGGCGCGCGCCGTCTGGAACCATCTTGCCAACGGCCACCGTGTTTTTCTCGACGCGCGGCAACGGCCTGGCCCGGAATTTGCTCGACACTTCCCGACAATCGCATCAGCCTGTCGTGGAGCCGGCATCAATCCCGCGCGCGATCTCATCCCCATTCGTCCGGCCCAACACTACCACATGGGTGGCGTTGCCGTGGACGGCTCCGGTAGGACGTCCGTCAAGGGGCTGTGGGCCTGCGGCGAAGTCGCTTCGACAGGACTGCATGGCGCCAACAGGCTCGCCAGCAATTCCTTGACCGAGGCCGTCGTGTGCGCCCGCTGGGTCGCTGAAAGTGTCGCCGGAACGCCTGCTCGCAGAACAAAGCCTGCGTTTGCGGACGTTTACCCATCGCCCGCTCCGACACCCGTGCGTGTTTTCCTGTCGCGCGCACTCGGCATCGTCCGGGATGGTGAAGGTTTGAAAGCAGCCGCACGTGCCTTATTGCCGCTCGCCGAAAGCAAGGACGCGGCCTCGGATGCGGCGGCTGTCGGGCTAATGATCGCGGTTGCCGCCTTGTTGCGCCAAGAAAGCCGCGGCGCTCATTACCGGACAGATTTTCCTCATCATGCGACTGTCGCCCGACGGTCCGAAATCACCCTCGAAGCCGCCTTGGCCGCTGCGCGGGAACTCGGAAACTCCCCAAGCCTCGAAGGGGCAAAGTGATGACGCTCTCACCGCTTCCCACGGTCATGCTTGAGCCGCTTGTAAGGGCAGCTCTTCTTGAAGACCTTGGCAGAGCCGGCGACTTGACCACGGAGGCCATCGTCCCGAAGGAACACCAAGCGGGAACCGTGTTGGCGGCGCGCCAGTCCGGAGTTGTCGCCGGCCTCGATCTGGCGATGCTCGCTTTCCGCTTGATTGATCCTGATGTCGAAATTTCGGTGGAGCGGGCAGACGGCTGCAATGTCATGGATGGAGAGGTCATTGCATCAGTGGTTGGCCCTGCCCGGGCCATTCTCACAGCCGAACGGACGGCACTCAATTTTTTGTGCCATCTGAGCGGCATCGCTACAGCAACGGCATCGATCGTCGCTGCGGTTCGTGGATATGGCGCGAAGATCGTCTGCACGCGCAAGACGACGCCCGGATTGAGGGCAGTCGAAAAGTATGCGGTGCGCGCGGGTGGCGGATCCAATCACCGTTTCGGCCTCGACGACGCAATTCTGATCAAGGACAACCACATCGCCATCGCAGGCGGCGTTCGCCCGGCGCTCGAGCGAGCACGAAGACGGGCCGGTCATCTCGTCAAGATCGAAGTCGAGGTCGATACGCTGGCCCAGTTGGAGGAGGTACTTGGCTTCGCTCCCGATGCGGTTCTGCTCGACAACATGTCCCTCGCCGATCTTCGCCGCGCGGTCGCAATCGTTGGTGGCCGCACTATCACCGAGGCTTCTGGCGGGATCACGTCCGATACAGCGCGAGCGATTGCCGCGACCGGCGTTGATCTGATTTCAGTCGGCCGACTGACCCACAGCGCGCCGATCCTGGATATCGGCCTCGACTATTGGGACTCATGATTGCCTGAGGAACGAACAGGATCGAATCAACTGTCCTTTCCGATCGTCGTCAATCAGACAGCAAAGCAAGGCAGAACCGGAGAACAGCATGGACATGCAAACAGCCAGTCCAACGCAGACATCGCCACAGGCTCAATCCCCTGACCCTGGAGCGTGGACCCTGGAGAAGGCTCAGGCACTTCACGATGCCCCCTTCAACAATCTCCTCTTCCTCGCGCAAACCGTGCACCGCCAGAATTTCGATCCAAACAAGGTCCAGCTCAGCCGGCTGCTCAGCATCAAGACGGGCGGATGCCCGGAGGATTGCGGCTATTGTAGCCAGTCGGCGCATCACGAGACCGGCCTGAAGGCGTCGAAGCTGATGGAGGTCAGGCGCGTCATCGTCGAGGCGAAGAAAGCGCGTGACGCCGGCGCAACCCGCTATTGCATGGGCGCGGCCTGGCGAAACCCCAAGGCGCGCGACATGGATACGGTGGTGGCGATGGTCGAAGGCGTCAAGGCGCTGGGCATGGAGACCTGCATGACGCTCGGCATGCTCGATCTTGAGCAAGCCGCTCGACTGAAGCAGGCTGGTCTCGACTTTTACAACCACAACATCGATACGTCGGAACGCTACTATAGCGAGATCATCAGCACGCGGAGCTTTGCGGAGCGGCTCGAGACGCTCGAGCACGTTCGCCAATCCGGCATCAATGTCTGCTGCGGCGGCATTGTCGGCATGGGCGAGGAGCCGGTGGACCGGATCGGCATGCTGGTGACGCTGGCCAACCTGCCGGAACATCCGCAAAGCGTTCCGATCAACATGCTGATCCCGATCCCCGGCACCCCGCTTGCCGACGCCAAGCCCATCGAGCCGATCGAATTCGTGCGCGTGATCGCGCTGGCGCGCATCATGATGCCGAAATCGCATATCCGTCTCTCCGCCGGCCGCACGGCCATGACCGACGAGATGCAGGCGCTGTGCTTTTTTGCCGGCGCCAACTCGATCTTCGTCGGCGACACGCTGCTGACGGCGGACAATCCCGGCGAGGACAAGGATACCCTGCTGTTCCGGCGCCTCGGCATCGAGCCGATGGAACTCGAGGCGCAATGAACGGGGCACCGCTTGCCCGCTATGAGGCGACCTTGCAGGGACTGGCGCGCAAGGACCGGCTGCGGACGCTGAAGCCGCGCGCCGGGCTCGACTTCTCGTCGAACGACTATCTCGGGCTTGCCGCCTCCAAAAGACTTGGCGAAGCGGTTGTGGCGGCGATTGCGCGGGGCACGCCGGTTGGCGCCACCGGGTCGCGGCTGTTGCGCGGCAATGCACCGGAACACGAGCAGCTCGAGGCAGACGCGGCAGCATTCTTTGGAGCCGACGGCGCGCTATTCTTCGGCAGCGGCTACATCGCCAACTTCGCTCTGCTGACTGCGCTGCCGCAGAAGGGCGACCTTTTGGTCCTCGATGAGCTCGCCCATGCCAGCATGCATGAGGGTGCGCAGGCCGGGCGCGCCGAGTTCAAGCTGGCCGCGCACAACGACGTCGATGCTGTCGAGGATGCGATCACGTGTTGGCGCGCCGAAGGCGGCATGGGATGCGTCTGGATCGCGGTGGAAAGCCTTTACAGCATGGATGGCGACTGCGCGCCTTTGGAGAGCCTGGTCGCGCTTGCCGATCGGCACGAGGCATTCCTCGTCGTCGACGAGGCGCACGCCACCGGCGTCTGGGGACCGGACGGCCGGGGGCTGGCCGCCGCTTTCGAGGGCCGCGACAACATCGTCGCGCTCCACACCTGCGGCAAGGCGCTCGGCGCATCTGGTGGGCTCGTGACCGGGCCGAGGACACTGTGCGAGTATCTGATCAACCGTTGCCGGCCATTCATCTACGCCACCGCGCCATCGCCGCTGATGGCGGTCGCGGCGCGCGAAGCGCTCGCAATGCTCGCCGACGAGCCTATGCGGCGTGTTCAGCTGCATGAACGCGTTGCCCTCGCAGGCCGCCAATTGGTCGATCGCTGCGGTGTGATGCCAAGTGGCTCTCAGATCCAGCCCTTGGTGATCGGCGATGTCAGGCGCACCATGGCAATGGCGGCGCGCCTGCAGGCCCGCGGCTTCGACATACGCGGCATTCGTCCGCCGACCGTGCCCGAGGGCACGTCGCGGCTGCGCATCTCACTGACGCTCAATATCGGCGAAGCCGACATTTCCGCCATGGTCGAGGCGCTCGTCGAGGTGTTGGCGCAGACATGACCGGAGGCGACATGACCAAGCGCATCGTCATCACCGGAACAGACACCGGAATTGGCAAGACGGTGTTTTCGGCCGGGCTTGCCGGCCTGCTTGACGGCTTCTACTGGAAGCCGGTGCAATCGGGCCTCGACGGCGAGACCGACAGCGAGGCGGTTGCGCGACTTGCCGGGCTGCCGTCGGGGCGCGTGCTGCCGGAAGCCTACCGCTTGAAGAGCCCGCTTTCGCCGCATCGTTCGGCCGAAATCGACGACGTTTCGATCGAGGCTGCCGATCTTTCGTTTCCGGTCCTGCCGACACCGCTCGTCATCGAAGGCGCCGGCGGGCTGATGGTGCCGCTGAACCGCCGGACAAGGTTCATCGACATATTCGAGCAATGGCAGTTGCCGGTCATTCTGTGCGCCCGCACCGCGCTCGGAACAATCAATCACACCCTGCTGTCGATCGAGGCCCTGCGGGCGCGCGCTATCCCGCTGGCTGGCATCGCCTTCATCGGCGATGAGATGACCGATACGCAACGGACGATCGTGGAATTCGGCGACGTGCCGCAACTCGGCAGGCTGCCGCACCTCGATCCGCTAACGGACAAAACGCTGAGACAAGCGATGATTGCCGGCTTCGACCTCGCTTTGATTGCCGGAGGCGAATGATGCCGCATTCCCGTGTGTGGCATCCCTTCACCCAGCACGCGCTCGAGCCGGCAATCCCTGAAATCGTCCTGACTGAAGGCGCCTATCTCCACAAAGCCAATGGCGTGCGCATTCTGGACGCCATTTCCTCCTGGTGGGTCGTCACACATGGCCACCGCCATCCCCGCATTATAAAGGCAATCGAGACGACCGCCTCGAGCCTCGACCAGATCATCTTCGCAGGTTTCACGCACGAGCCTGCCGAATGCTTGGCCAAGGCGCTTGTCGGACTCGCTCCCGCCGGACTCGACTGGGTGTTCTATTCCGACAGCGGCTCGACCAGCGTCGAAGTCGCGCTGAAGATGGCGCTCGGCTATTTCCGCAACATCGGCGCGCCGCGCTCGCGCATCGTCGTCATGGAGCACAGCTATCACGGCGACACGATCGGCACGATGAGCGTCGGTGCCCGTGGCGTGTTCAACGCCGCCTACGAACCCTTGCTGTTCGAGGTCGACACCATTCCCTTCCCGGCCGCCGGCCGCGAGCAGGAAACGCTGGATAGATTCGAGGCCGTCAGCCGCGACCGGCGCGCCGCCGCGCTGATCATCGAACCGCTGGTGCTTGGCGCCGGCGGCATGCGGATGTATCCGGCCTCGGTTCTGACCGGATTGAAGAAGATCGCCGAAGCCTCCGGCACGCTGCTGATCGCCGACGAGGTGATGACCGGCTGGGGCCGCACCGGGAGCATGTTCGCCTGCGAGCAGGCATCGATTTCTCCGGATATCCTGTGCACCTCGAAGGGCCTGACCGGTGGCACCATCCCGCTGGCGGCCACACTCGCCACCGATGCCATCTTCCAGGCTCACTATTCGACGGACAGGAAGAAGACCTTTTTCCACTCGAGTTCCTACACCGCCAATCCGATTGCCTGCGCGGCAGCACTCGCCAATGTCGAGATCTGGCAGGACGAGCCGGTGGCCGAGCGGATCGCGGCCCTGAGCGCGAAGCAGGCCGCCGGGCTTAGACGCTTTCGCGACAATCCCTACTTCACCGACAAGCGGACGACCGGCACGATTGCGGCGCTCGATCTTCGCGCCGGCTCAGCCGGTTATCTGGCCGAAATCGGCCCGAAACTGCGCGCTTTTTTCCTCAAGCGCGGGCTCCTTGTGCGCCCGCTCGGCAATGTCCTCTATCTTCTCCCGCCTTATTGCATCACCGGCGAGGAGCTGGACGGGCTCTATGACGCCATCGAGGAAGCCGGCGAACGCTTCGGTTCGAGGCCATGAGCAGGTCGTCGCGCCTTCTCGGGTTTGGCCATCATGCGCCTGGGCGAAAGGTGGCCAATGCCGAAATCGAGAACAATCTCGGCCTCGAACCGGGCTGGATCGAGCGGCGCACCGGAATTCGTTCGCGCTTCTGGGCAACGGACGAAGACACGCTGTCTGGCTTGGCCACGCAAGCCGGCGACATGGCTTTGGCGAACGCCGGCATTGCGCGCCACGACATCGGTCTGCTGTTACTTGCCACCTCGACGCCCGATCACCTCCTGCCGCCCAGCGCGCCCCTGGTCGCACATCGGTTGGGGCTGGGCCGCGCCGGCGCTGTCGATCTGACCGGCGCCTGCGCCGGCTTCATCTATGCGCTGATGTTCGCGGACGGATTTACCCGCCTGCACGGCAAAGCGAGCCTTGTTATCGCCGCCAACATCCTCAGCCGCCGCATCAATCCAGCCGAGCGCGCAAGCTCGGTCCTGTTTGCCGATGCCGCCGGCGCCCTGGTGATCGGTCAGTGCGATGATGCTGATCGGGGCATTCTCGGTGCCTCGGTGGATTCGGACGGCTCGCGATACGGGCTGATCCAGATTCCCGCAGGAGGAAGCAACAAGCCGTTCCACGGTGACCTCGATCTCGCGCAAACCCGAATGAGGATGACGGACGGCCGCGAAGTGTTCGCAATGGCCGTGGAGATGATGACCGATTGCTCGACAAGCGCTCTAGCCGCTGCCGGAGTGCGGCCACACGATCTCGGCCGGTTCGTGCCGCATCAGGCCAATACTCGGATTTTCGACGCGGTCGGGAGGAACCTCGGCATCGCGGACCAAGCAATTGTCAAGACGATTGCCGAATACGGCAACTCTTCGGCCGCGACGATCCCGCTGTCGCTCTCGCTCGCCAACCAGATGAAGCCATTCCAGCCTGGAGAGAAAATCCTTCTGTCGGCGGCGGGTGCGGGTCTCAGCGGCGGCGCTCTCGTGGTTGGAATCTAGCCGGCCGGCTCACGCGCGCAGGACTGGTCATGAATGGCGATAGGGCAACAGAACCAATGCCAAAATGGCCTTCTGAAGCTCGACATGACCGAGCTGACGCAGCACGACCCCGTGCGAGCCTCTGGATGAGATCAAATGCATCACCCGTTGCATCATTCGTGCCATCTGAATAAAGCTCAAATACAAAGGGTGAGCCGCCCCATATATGTCTGATACCCGACATTGTTCACATAAAAGGCTCGATGCTTACACGCTCTTTACTCTCTTCTCTTTGCTGTCTGCTCTTTTCTCTTTGCTCTTTGCTCTTCCGTCTTGACTAGCAGGAGCATGCGGCTTATCTCATTGCCGCGTTAGCACTCGCTTCGGCTGAGTGCTAAGCACGCTCCGGCAACGGAGAACCGTTCAACATTCGCACCAAGGAAATCCAAAAATGGCAAAGTCGAATTTCCGGCCGCTGCATGACCGCGTGGTCGTTCGCCGCGTCGAGTCCGAAGCGAAGACCGCCGGCGGGATCATCATCC
>NZ_JAMYOX010000051.1:0-32874 GCF_040320025.1 Mesorhizobium sp. M0808 | reverse complement strand
GATCCAACATCGAACCCTGCGTAGGACTATCGGCGAGCTGAGGACCACACCAGTCTCAGAGCGACGACATCATTGAGGCCCAAAGGCTCACGCATTTTCACGGTTTATTCGCCAGAATGATCAAGCTGATCAAAAAGCACCCATCGTTTGATTGATGAATCCATGCTGCGCGCCTGAGTGCATGTCTTCGAAGCTGAGCCGCCTCTCAAAGCGAGAGGACTCGCACCCTATGAAGCTGGCAACCTGCGTCCACGCACACCTAGAGCTGACTGGATTTTTCTCCTCAACCGCGACCCAGATACACATGTCCACGCAAGTGCCGTGCCAAAGGAAAAATCGTGCCGAAACAATTACGTGGCGCTACTAAGATGACTAGTGTCCGACATTGTCGGACATTGGACGTAAGCATCTGAGGAAGGTTCGAGTTTGTCGCGCGCGGGCGGGTTGTCGGACAGGACGATGCCAGGATCAGGCCAGAAAGCTCTAAAGGTGATACCGTGGCGATCCGGGCGGTGGAGGTACGCTGATCGAAGTCCTCGCCGATTGCTCAACCCGCGCCCACGGCGTAACAGGTCGGGGATCGCCGCTGAATGAAAGTTCAGTGGCAGCTCACCGTGCCCGGCGCAGATCAGGTGACGCTTTCCTTTCGTCCAGTTGGAATGCCACCTTCGATCAGTCTTGCGGGACCCTGGTAGGCCGGCGGGCGCGCCTGAAGTCGGATCGCGAAACCCGGGGGGCCACACCTCTTTGATCAGTATTTTCCCGACTGCTCAAGCTGCTCGAAAAGCTCTTGTACGTTGTCTTCAAGAAATGCTTCCTCTCCGTTCCGATGGATGAGTTCAAAACTTATCCCCGTATTAGCGCATCGAGAAGAGAATGCTTGTGTTAGGCCAGGTCCTTCAATAATAGTCGTGTCGAACGACAATCCCCGCGCTCTAAGCGTATTGACCGCCGCCGACACATCGTCGACAGATAATGCAACATGAGCTAGACCAACCCCGTAGTTTTGGACAAGTTGAGACACCTGCGACTCTGGCTCTGTGCCTTGGCAAAGCACAAAGCACATGTCGTTCCGAACCATGTCCGCACACACCATCCCAGTCTTCTTACCTTTTATATGCAATCGCCGCCTAAGCTTAAAACCAAGGACATCTTGAAACAGGTCGATAGCGTCGTCTAGTTTATGAACCGCCAAAGCTATGTGATCAATGCCATGAAATCGAGGATTATGATGGCCATTTGCTTCGATAGATTCTTTCAGAGAGCCATCCGACGGCGAACCCACGGGATAAGTCATTTTTTGAGTCCTTCTGTTTAGGTGGACGCAGCCAATTTAACGATCGAGCCATAAGCTGTTAACAGCCTGATTACACATGAGTAGCCTCGCAGACCGGAATGGTCCGTTTTTGTGTGGTCATGGACAATTTCTGCTCAGTGTGAGCGCGTTTGTCGATGACTTGCATTTAACATGCCAAGCGGAAAAATCATTTCGGAGCAACAGAATGGGGGCAGAACAAGAGCAGTGCGAAATCTCGTACGCTAACGGGGAACAGAGCGTGAACTATGCCATAGTGCGGAAACCGGCGCATACGATCCCTGTGGACTCATGGCTCGCCGGGTTGGGGTCGGTAGCCTAAGGGTTCGAAAGCCTTCGGGCATCTGATGCTCGGTGTCCCAGGTGTAGATGCCTGTCAGGTTGATATGTTCCCAACTCAGCGCGAGATATGCATCAACAGCTATCTGGAATGTTTCGCCCCCCTCGTTTCAACTGTGTGGCCCGCGCGGTCGAGATAGACCGTGTTCCAGTGTACGATCGCGCTGACGACGAGGTTGAGTCCGGATGCGCGGAACGCCTGGCTCTCGAACGAACGATCGCGAATTTCGCCTCGCTCATGGGTAAGCGCGTAGGCATCCCCACGTAGCGTGCAGGCGGTTGATCGCTCATTTTCAGCATGAATCATGCGGAGAATCCCGTGAGCGACAGTATGAGCCATCATCGAACATTCGAGATTTTGACGGCGGAGCCTGTGCCGTCCCGACGCAAGCCGCGCCATCGGTCGGACGAAGAGAAGGCACGGCTTGTCGCCGAAGCCTTCTCGCCAGGGGGTAATGTGTCGGCAGTTGCGCGTTCCGAGGGGCTGGACCCCTCGCAGCTCTATGCATGGCGCCGCAAGGCGCTTTCGTCGGGCATGGTTGCGCCACTGACGGAGGGAGCGAGCAAGCCGGCGAAGTTCACGCGCTTTGAAGCGATGGGCAGCGACATGGTGGAAATCGTCATTGGCGATGCCGTGGTGCGCGCCGGCGGCGATGTTGATCCCGATCGCCTGGCGAGGATCATCCGCGCGGTTCGCAAGGCATGATCGCTTCCGGTGTGGTGGTTTACGTGTCGTGCCAGCCTGTCGACTTCCGCAAGGGCGCGGCATCTTTGATGGCGCTGGTCAGGGATGGCGGCCTGGACCCGTTCTCGGGGGCGCTTCACGTGTTCCGCTCGAAGCGTGCGGACCGGGTTCGCATCGTGTGGTGGGACGGCAGCGGGGTTTGTCTTTATTCGAAGACTCTGGAAGATCACAGCTTCTGCTGGTCTGCGATATCGGCCGCGCGCATGCGTCTCGACCACGCCCAGCTGATGGCGCTTCTGGCCGGGTTAGACTGGAAAAAGATCCGTCCGGCCAGGATCAGGCGGCCGTTATCGACGGGCTGAAACCGGCCTGCGGCAAGATGAATCATGCGGCTGGAACGGTTGGGAAAGCGGCTGTTTTTGTGCTCTGTTGCTTGCCATGGTTCTACCGGATCTTGCCCTTCCCGACGACGTTGATGCGCTGAAGGCTATGATCCTTTCCATGGCTCGCGAGCAGGCTGCGAGCCAGGCCCGGATCGCAGTCGCCGAAGCTCGGATCGCAGCATCCGAGGCGGAGGTCGCCCGGCTGAAGGCCGTCGAGAGGAGCGCCAACGAGCGGATCGCCAATCTCACGTCGATCCTGAAAGTTTTACAGCGCACGCAACATGGCACGCGTTCCGAGCGGCTACGCCTGGCCATCGACGACGAGCAGGCCTCCTTTGCCTTCGAAGAGGTCGAGACCGGCCTTTCGGAAATCCGGAGCGAACTCGACCGCGCGGTCGGGAATAAGCCGAAGCGCGCGCCGCGTCCGCGCAAGGGTTTTGCTGCCCACCTCGAACGCATCGAGGAAGTTATCGAGCCGGAAATCCCTGGCGACTGCGAGGGGCTGGAAAAGGTTCTGATCGGCGAGGACCGATCCGAGCGGCTGGACGTCGTGCCGCCGAAGTTCCGGGTCATCGTCACGCGCCGTCCCAAATACGCTTTCCGGGGCCGTGACGGCGTGGTCCAGGCTCTGGCGTCGGCGCACATCGTTGAAAGCGGCCTGCCGACGGAGCGGCTGCTCGCCTACATCGCCGTGTCGAAATACGCCGACGGCCTTCCGCTTTACCGGCAGGAGACGATCTATCTGCGCGACGGTGTCGAGATCAGCCGGTCGCTGATGGCGCAGTGGATGGGGCATCTGGGCTTTGAGTTGCAGATGCTCGCCGATTACATCCTCGAGCGTGTGAAGGAGGGCGAAAGGGTCTTCGCCGACGAGACGACCTTGCCCACCCTTGCCCCCGGTTCCGGGAAAACCACGAAAGCCTGGCTATGGGCCTACGCACGGGATGATCGACCCTATGGCGGAACCAGTCCGCCAATGGTTGCCTATCGTTTTGAGGACAGCAGAGGCGCAGATTGCGTGGCGCGCCACCTCGCCGGGTTCAGCGGTATCCTGCAAGTGGATGGCTACTCGGCCTATACCAACCTGGTCAAGGCACGGGCCAAAGCCGGCAGCAATGAAACAATCCGGCTCGCCGGGTGCTGGGCTCACCTGCGGCGCAAATTCTACGACCTGCACATCAGCGGGATCTCGCAGGCCGCGACGGATTCGATCATCGCCATGACCGAATTGTGGAAGGTCGAGGACGAGGTTCGCGGCAAGGATGCCGGAAGCCGCGCCGCGCTCCGTCAGGAAAAGTCCGTGGCCATTGTCGCGAGCCTCTTCGATCTATGGGAAGCGGAACTGGGGAAGGTCTCCGGAAAATCCAAAACCGCCGAGGCGATCCGCTACGCGCTCACCCGGCGGGAGGCGCTGGAACGCTTTCTGATGGACGGTCGCATCGAAATCGACTCCAATATCGTCGAGCGTGCAATCAGGCCCCAGACGATCACGCGAAAGAATAGTCTATTCGCCGGCAGCCAAGGCGGTGGACGAACCTGGGCGACGGTAGCCACCTTGCTGCAAACCTGCAAGATGAACAGCGTCGATCCGCTCGACTGGCTCTCGCAGACCTTGACCCGCATCGCTCAAGGATGGGCGGCATCCGAGATCGAAATGCTCATGCCTTGGAACTTTAGGCCTGACGTTATCGGCTGACCGCTTACGCATGGAAGAACACGGCGCGCTTGAGCTTGTGTGCTGCTTCGCCCTTGTTGAGGCCGGCTTGGCAGCGTGCCGGGCTTGAGTACCATTCAATCATGAATATGGATCGCTCGATCCTGCACAGTTCCCGCAGCGCCCTTGCGAGTTGGCTCTCACTTTGTGTGGTTCATCGGCTGTTAGCGGCAAGATCGCTAATGGGCGGGCATGCGAACGAAATCAAAATGGTCGCCCGGCCCATGGGTCAAAGTTCTGGGCGTCGAGCTCACTGATGATGACAGTTGGGTTGTTTCCGCTGCCGGACCAGCGATCGGCATTTGCCCCGATTGCGGACGGCGAAGCCGAAATCGGCATGGGTGGTCCAGCCGCAGCCTTCAGGACCTTCCGGTCCAGGGTAAGGCTGTGACGGTGAGGCTCCTGCTGAGCCGCTGGCGATGCGCACATGAGAAATGTGAATGACAAACGTTCACCGACCGACTGCCGACGGTTGCTTCCCCTTATGCGCGCCGGACGACAAGGGTCGTGGAGATTGTCGGCCTGCTCGGCCATAGCACGGGCGGCCGTCCTGGCGAGCGCCTCATGCAACGGCTCGGCATGCCGGTCAGCGACGACACCATCCTGCGGCAACTGAAGCGTGATGCCGCGGTTGCTCACTGCGCCTCCGAGATCCGGGTGGTTGGCATCGATGACTGGAGCTGGCGACGCGCGACACGATACGGGACCATCATGGTCGATCTCGAGCGTCGCTCGGTTGTCGACATTCTGGACGACCCCAGCGTCGATAATGCAGCCAGGTGGCTGCGGAACCATCCCTTCTCGCAGAGCAATTCGGATTGGCCCCTTCGGACTTCGGACGCGAGTTCCGCACCGGAAGCGAACGGTTCCGGATCACGGCATCGATCCAAAGCGGCCACGCTACTCGATCTCCGCTGAGCGAATTCCCGACCGCAGAGGATTCAAATTTGCCCCCGAAAATGTCGCCATGCTCCTCCAACCCGAGGAGAGCAAGCCGTGAAGTTCTCCGATTGTTCCGCAAGTTGGCCAAAATCGCATATGTGGAACGGCCCGCTTGGCAAGATATTTCCTCATGTATTTCCCAAATATGGACGGTGCAGTCATATGTCCGGCCTGTTTTCTGGCAGCCACGGTCACGATGAGATCCGCGGAGCAAATCGCCTAATCAGCTTCTCGCGCTGTAACGCGCCTGCGATTTTGCGGTCTGATTTGCTTCGGGATGTCGTCCCGTTGGGTCATCACAATTGGCACCTTGCCTGCCTCTCCGACCGACTGGCCAGAAAGCTCTAAAACCTAAGCTTGGGCGATCATCTTCGCTCCTCTATAGTTATCGCCGTGAACGAGAAGAGCCCAGATGATGCGCGCGATCTTGTTTGCGAGAGCGACCGCGACAACCTTGAACGGGCGGCGCAATATCATCGCCGCTATCCATGGTGATGCCTGGAGGCCACGACGGGCGAGCTTGAGGACCGACGTTGCTCCAGCGACAAGCAGCGTGCGCAATTGCTGGTTTCCGCGCTTTGAGATCGAACCGATCCGTTCTTTTCCTCCGCTGGAATGTGCGCGTGGTGTCAACCCAATCCAGGCAGCAAAGTCCCGACCGGTTTTAAAGCCGGCAGGATCAGGGACTACTGCCCGGACGGTCGCCGCAATGATCGGACCCACGCCGGGAATCGCCGTCAAGCGTCGGGCGTTGTCATCTTTTCTTATAGCCTCAAGGATTTTTCGATCGAGCCTTTCAATGCGTGCCGTCACGGTCTCGATTTGCTCAACGAGCTCTTCCAAAGCCATTCGCGCTGCACCCGGCAATCTCAGGTCACTGTCGTCGCGTACTATGGCGGCAAGGCGGACGATTCCGACCAGACCGGTCGCCCTGACAATGCCCAGTTCGGCAAGATGAGCTCTCAGGGCATTGATTGTTTGAGTGCGCTGGCGGATAAGCAAATCTCGCGCTTTGAGCACCATTCCGGCAGCCTGCTCGTCCTGTGTTTTTACCGGAACATAGCGCATGGTCGGCCGCGTGACTGCCTCGCAGATAGCTTCAGCGTCTGCAGCATCGGTTTTGTTGCGTTTGAGGTAGGCCTTCACGTATGCGGGTGGCATCATCCGAACCGTATGACCCAGGGCCTGAATTTCCCGAGCCCAATAATGCGCGCTGCCACAAGCTTCCATACCCACGAGGCAAGGCTGCAACTTGCGAAAGAAGTCCAGAACCTGCGACCGACGCAGTGTACGGCGTACAATCACGGGTCCTTCTTCGGCTATGCCATGAACTTGAAAAACGGATTTGGCCAGATCAAGCCCGACTGTGGTAATCTTCTCCATGGAGCGGTCCTTCCTTTTTGTGGCGTTTCAACACGACCACGTTAGGCATTCGATGCCGTTTGAGAAGGGCCGTTCCACCTCATCAGCTTCGGGCCGAGTAGGCCTTGTCTGGGAGGAGGACGCGTGGCTGGCCCAGCCCGGCCGGCGGAAGCCTATATCGTTCCCGAAACACAGCTTCGCGAACATCGCGAGCAGTCCGAAAGACTGATCGCGATCGCCCGTAGCGGCCTGGAAACGCTTTTCAAGCAGGTGGCGGGCCAGAACTATGTATTGTATTGCTCCTGGCAAACGCAAAGGGCGTAACCGTCGACTTCCTCGGCGATCCGCTCTTCATGGACAATTGCGCTCGGCGGGGCTCTATCTCGGCTCCGAGTGGTCGGAAAGCCGCACCGGAACATGCGGCGTCGGCTCCTGCATCAGCACCGGCGAGGCGATGACCATCCATCAGACTGGCCATTTCGATACGACCCATACGCCGCTCTCCTGCACTGCCGCGCCGATCTTCGACACCAATGGCGGATTGGCTGCCGTGCTGGACATTTCCCTGCTTCGCTCCCCGCAACCGAAGGTCAGCCAGAACCTGGCGCTGCATCTGGTGACGGCCTCCGCGCGAAGCATCGAGCTTGCAATCTGATGGCGCAGACGCACTCCGATTGGGTGCTGCGCTTTTCCCGTCCCGTGCGCCGCAACACCCGGATCGAGGCGTTGGCGGCGATGCATTTGGCCGCGTATGTCGAGACACAACGATGCACCCCTGCTCTCGGCGACCAGGTCCTCGGCTGTCTTCAGCTGGCGAACACCGTCCCATACGATGCCTACATGAACCAGCCGGCTTTCTCCTCGGACACAAACTCTTCCCCTTGGCGCCGTTGCCCGCACCGGCCAGCACGAAAGCCCCGCTGATAGTCGGATGACCCGCAAACGGCACCTCCAGCGTCGGCGTGAAGATACGCACCTGAGCCGTGTGGTGCGCATCGGCCGGCTGCAAGACAAAGCTCGTCTCGGAGGAGTTGAACTCCGGTGCAACCGCCTGCATCTGATCAGTTGTCAAGTTGTCCGAACCGAGCACCACTGCTAGCGGATTGCCGCCGAACCGCGTTCGCGTGAAAACATCAACGATTTGATAGGTCAGCAACAAGGGCCTCTCCCACAGCCTTTGTGTGGTACGAGCGGCATTGGCTTAAGCCAGTCAAATCAGACATTTCGCCGACAAAGCAGGCCCCGTCGAACGCGCACCATTTCAACACGAACTCAAATACTGGGAAGCTCGCGGTTATGGCCCTGCCTCGCTTCAGCGAGGTCGGCCCAACAGGGCAGGTTCGAGATGAGCCCGCCAGCAACGCTCGAGATCAAACGTTAGTGCGTGTCACGCTCACTGGCGCGCGTTCAGGCCAAAGCCCAGGGGTGATCGCGTCTGTTCATCGGCTAACAGCTCATCACGACGTCACCTCGGAGGACGAGAAAAGACTGTTGAGCGGGTACGAGCTGCCTCGGTCGTTCGTTCGATCGAAAGCACTGTGTGCGGAGGAAGTTCGCCATCATGCAGCGCGAGAAGATGTTCGTCTGCTTCCTTATCCGCGGCCGTGAGCCGATGGTTCAGACGCAGAAAGTCCATCCAGGTGGGCGTGCGGAATGTCTCTGTCCAAACCGAAGGCGTTTGAAGGTTTCGTTGGAGCGTCCAGTTTCGTGCGCCGGCACGGCTAAGAGCGTGCCGCTTTGTGCGCATGCAGCCGAGAAAGGCGTCGATATTCTTCTCGGATATGAAATAGTCGACCTTGGCAACGATCGGGCCACTCCTTGGCTTCAGATCGAGCGCCAGCTCCGGGGCGGGAAAATCCGAACTTTCCTGATCCGTTTCTTCCCATGGACGTATCGGCAACAGTATCCCCGCTGCTGCAACCAGCAACAGAGCCCCCGCGGCACCCTCCAAAGCCCAGGTCAAGGAGTAGTTCTGCGCGACGGACCCCCAGATCCAGCTGCCGGCGGCCATACCGCCAGCGCTCAAGGCGTAGTAGATCGAGAGCGTGCGGCCGACTACCCACCTTGGGCTTGCCAACTGCACCGACACGTCAATGCCCGTCCAGGTGATCAGCCAACCCGCGCCCCCGAGCGCCATAAAAATTGCTGCCACAGCAACCGACGAGGTCAGTGCCAGTGAAAGGCAACATGCTGCGCAAGCGACAGAGGCGAACGCCACCAGCCTGTTTTGAGACGTGATCCGCCTCAGGAAGCCGTTGGCGGCTGAAGTTGTCGGCGATGGCTCCCGCGAGGATTGAGAGGAAGAATACCGGCAATGTGGATGCGGCCTGCACGAGTGCAACCATCAGGTCGGAAGCCGAAATGGTGACCATCAGCCAACTGATGGCAACCGTTTGCACGAGCCACCCCAAGCTGGAGATTTGTGTGGCCGTCCAGATCGAGCGAAATGCCTGGTTCCGAAGCGGGGCAAGCGTCGTTGGAGCGGACGGATGAGGATCTTCGTGCTGCACGTTTTTTTACCTTCGACGAGCCGCTTGTTTAACACGGCTGCCACCACTGCCGTTTTGTCTTTACGATGTTGTGTAATCGGTCAGTACTTCGAGGGTATGACCCAGCACCCGCTTCCGCATGCTCTAAGTTCATCCTTGGGCCGGCATATCGGTTTAAGATGACGCGCTCAATCCCGAGTTCTTAGCAGAGATCGGGGTCGGAAGTGTCGCATTGAGCCACATAGCAGACTGCGCGGGGCGAATATCCGTCTTGGTGAGCGCGAATTTCCTGCCTCCTTTGCGGCCGCGCGCCCCGGCTGCGGCGTGTCCGGCCAACCTCGCCAGTTGAAGTAGGTCGTCTGGCTGATTCCCGCCCGCCGACAGATCTCCGCGACAGGAATCCCGTCCGCTCCCTACTTCAAAATAAACGCCTTCTGCGCGTCCGAAAACTTCGATGCCTTCTCCGCTCCTCCCCGCCAAGGGACGCTACCGCGGAAAGCTCCACTTTCGAACAGTCCAGTTTTCAGGGGTCAGAGCAGCATGATCTGCTTCCTGATGCGCGCCGACCCGGAGGATATCCGCGCGGCGCTCTTCGCCGAAAAGTCACTGGGCGAACTGCCATTCAGGCCCTTCTCCTCCGGCCACACCAGGCAGGCGCCGCTGCCGGAGATGGTCTTGAGCCGGAGGGGACGAGCGAGTGGCAGCAAAGATGCAGAAAGAGCTTACTCCTCACGTGAAGGAGCCCGGTGCTTCCGCGCCGTTCTAAAATCTTGCTCTTCGCCCGTCCCTCTTCCGTCTTGACTAGCAGGAGCCTACGGCCTATCTCACTGCCGCGTTAGCACTCGCTTCTGGTGAGTGCTAACCACGCTCCGGCAACGGAGAACCGTTCAACATCCGCACCAGGGAAATCCAAAAATGGCAAAGTCGAATTTCCGGCCGCTGCATGACCGCGTGGTCGTTCGCCGCGTCGAGTCCGAAGCGAAGACCGCCGGCGGGATCATCATCCCCGATACGGCGAAGGAAAAGCCGCAGGAAGGCGAGATCATCGCCGTCGGTTCCGGCGCCCGTGACGAAGCCGGCAAGCTCGTCCCGCTGGACGTCAAGGCCGGCGACCGCATCCTGTTCGGCAAGTGGTCGGGCACCGAAGTCAAGCTCAATGGCGAAGACCTTCTGATCATGAAGGAAGCCGATATCATGGGCGTCATCGGCTGACACGCCGCCGCCTTCATCCGCACCATCCAATCTGAATTTCGGGCGAAATGCCCAGGAGTAAAAAATGGCTGCCAAAGACGTAAAATTTTCTCGCGATGCCCGTGAGCGCATGCTGCGCGGCGTCAACATCCTCGCCGACGCCGTGAAGGTCACGCTCGGCCCCAAGGGCCGCAACGTCGTCATCGACAAGTCGTTCGGCGCACCGCGCATCACCAAGGACGGCGTCACCGTCGCCAAGGAAATCGAGCTTGAGGACAAGTTCGAGAACATGGGCGCGCAGATGGTCCGCGAAGTTGCTTCGAAGACCAACGACATCGCCGGCGACGGCACCACGACCGCGACCGTTCTGGCGCAGTCGATCGTCCAGGAAGGCCACAAGTCGGTTGCCGCCGGCATGAACCCGATGGACCTGAAGCGCGGCATCGATCTCGCGGTGAGCGACGTCGTCGCGACGCTGATCAAGAACGCCAAGAAGATCAAGACCTCGGAAGAGGTTGCCCAGGTCGGCACCATCGCCGGCAATGGCGATGCTTCGGTCGGCTCGATGATCGCGGAAGCGATGCAGAAGGTCGGCAATGAGGGCGTCATCACGGTCGAGGAAGCAAAGACCGCCGAAACCGAGCTCGAAGTCGTCGAAGGCATGCAGTTCGACCGCGGCTATCTCTCGCCCTACTTCGTCACCAACGCCGAGAAGATGGTTGCGGATCTGGAAGACGCCTACATTCTTCTCCACGAGAAGAAGCTCTCCAACCTGCAGGCCATCCTGCCGATCCTCGAGGCTGTCGTGCAGACCTCGAAGCCGCTGGTCATCATCTCGGAAGACGTCGAAGGCGAGGCCCTGGCCACGCTGGTCGTCAACAAGCTGCGTGGCGGCCTGAAGATCGCTGCCGTCAAGGCGCCGGGCTTCGGCGATCGCCGCAAGGCCATGCTGGAAGACATCGCCATCCTCACCGGTGGCCAGGTCATTTCCGAAGACCTCGGCATCAAGCTCGAGAATGTCGGCCTCAACATGCTCGGCCGCGCCAAGAAGGTGTCGATCTCCAAGGAGAACACCACCATCGTCGACGGCGCCGGCAAGAAGGAAGAGATCCAGGGCCGCGTCGCCCAGATCAAGCAGCAGATCGAAGAGACCACCTCGGACTACGACAAGGAGAAGCTGCAGGAACGTCTCGCCAAGCTGGCGGGCGGCGTTGCCGTCATCCGCGTCGGCGGTGCGACCGAGATCGAAGTCAAGGAAAAGAAGGACCGCGTCGATGACGCCCTGAACGCGACCCGTGCGGCCGTCGAAGAAGGCATCGTTCCCGGCGGCGGCGTCGCCCTGCTGCGCGCTTCGCTGGCCATCACCGTCACTGGCGCCAACTCCGACCAGACCGCCGGCATCAGCATCGTGCGTCGCGCGCTGCAGGCTCCGGCCCGTCAGATCGCGGCCAACGCCGGTGCGGAAGCATCGATCGTTGCCGGCAAGATCCTTGAGAACAAGGGCGCGACCTTCGGCTACAACGCCCAGACCGGCGAATATGGCGACATGATCGCCATGGGTATCGTCGATCCGGTCAAGGTCGTGCGCACGGCTCTCCAGGATGCGGCCTCGGTCGCCGGCCTCCTGGTCACCACCGAAGCCATGATCGCGGAGGCTCCGAAGAAGGAGTCGGCTGGCGGCGGCATGCCGGGCGGCATGGGCGGCGGCGGCATGGGCGGCATGGGCGGCATGGATTTCTAATCCAGCCAATTTCGCAAGCTTACGAAAGGGCGGCAAGCAATGCCGCCCTTTCTTCGTGCCCATTGCGCCGGTTGTCGGCGACCCGCAAGCCGGGGTATATGCCCGCCAAGGGTTGTGCTTATGTTTGGACGGATAATGCCTTTTTTCCTGGGGCTGGTTTTACTGTTGGGCAGCGGCTGCGCGCGCAGCGATGATGGTACGGTGGTTATTCCGAGATCGCTTGATGCCAGGCGATTCTTTGACAAAGAGCCGCCACCCCTGCAGCAGCCACAGATCGAAACCATCGTGTTTCCGGTTGCGCCACAGGAGCCGGAAAGGCTCGAACCGCGCCGTACGGCAAGTCACAAGACATCAAACAGACGTGCATCGCGGGTCGCAAGTCCTCCGCTCTCCTCTTCCGAGCCGCACAAGCTGCTTGTCTGCAAGAACGTCAGCGAGCCGGGCAAGCGGTACCGTATGGTTTGCGAATAGGGCACTTGGTTTGGCCAGCGTTCTACCCTCAGAGGGTCGCGGCGCCTGGCGCATCGTCTGGAGCGTCGCCGGCATCGTGGTTTATCGCAAGCTGCGCAACTTCCGAGCCGGCATCGAGGCCGACATCTCATGCCTCAAGCGCGCTTACGGCTTGGCGCGCTGCACGTGGCGCGGCCTTGACCACTTTAAGACCTACGTCTGGTCCTCGGTCGTGGCCTACAATCTCGTCCTCTTCACGCGCCTCAAGCCGACCTGATGCTGACCCCTCGGATTTGCGTCGCACCGGCAACAGCCGGCTCGTGGGCGTGCGCGGGTTCGCGCCCACAACACCTTTCCGACGAGACCGTCCCACGTCCTGCCCATACCGCTCAACGCCCATCAACGGCCACAAGCCATTGCAAATGCTCGCAAAAAGAAGCGTTTGTGGATTTTGTGGACGGAAACTAGCCTAGTGCAGAGCTTCCGGCGTCCCCCTCCGCCGGACGCGGATTTCAATCCGCCGGCGGGACTTATCGTCTTTTGACACCCACTGGGTTATCCGGTCCCCTGGAAGAATAAGTTGGGCTGCCGAATAGGGCAGCACCGTAGCGTTTTTCAATCCCGGTTGCCGCTGCAAGACTTGCGCGACAGCCACTGCCCGCGCGAGTCCCAGGCCCGCATTGTCACCGGGCCGAAGGGCCGCAACGTCAGCTTTGCCGCTTAGAACGGGGTTCAATTCGCGGTCCATGTTTGAGGGAACGCCCGCCAGGGGCTGCTCATCTGTGTGCCCGATCACCTCGATCAGATCTACGTCGTAGTCGTTCAGAAGCTTGGTAAGCTTCGTCGTGATGTTACCCTCGAGCTGTTCCTTGAGCTTTTTATCCAGTTGAGCGCTGCCCACATTGAAAGAGTAACCTTCGGCTTCGCTCAAATTTATTATCGGCGGCCATTGATGGGCTTTGGCTGTTTCAGGGGCGGCAGAATTCTTGTCTATCGCTTGCGCCAGCTGCTCTTTGACCTCGGCAGCTTCAAGCTTCGCGAATTGCTTTTCTTTCAAGACAACCAACGCCGGAGCCAACCTTTCCAGCTCCTGGCTCGTAATGCCTTCGGCCTTGAGCTTGTCAACTAGGACCAGATCTGTCTGCGCACTTTTGAGATCAGTCTCGGAAATTCCCTGCGCCTGCATCGCAATCACGGCTTTAACTTCCTCAACAAGGGCAAATAGCTGATCGCCGGATACGCCTTCACCTTTGTACTTTTGGACGAGCTTTCTCGCGAAGTTCAGTTCACTCCAGTTTTCGCTGATTTTGGTATTCCCGGCGGCTTGAGCCTGCAGTTCAACCAATTGAGCCCCAAACTCCTCGTTAGCCTCGATCAGCGCGTTTTCGTTCTGCTTGAGCAGTTGAACCTGATCGCTCATCTTTCTTAGCGCTTCCTCATTTTCCTTGCGTTGTTGGCTGATTATGGCAGCAGCGACAAGAAGAAGGCAAAAGACCAGCAAAAGCATCGATTCAGCCATCGTCAGGCCAAGGATCAAACCACGCCTGTAACCTTTTCGTTCAGAGGCGACGGCTGTCACGTAAACCAACCTCTTTTGGGCTCAGCGGGTTTCAAGGCAACTTCCTCCGAGCCTACCAGGACTTCTGCGTGTTCCGGCAAACCAGCTGTTGCCGATGTTGAATGCACCGAGCCGTTTATACGTACTGTTTCGATTGGCAGAGGTGGAGGCCTGTGGCCTGCCAGGTTCTGAACTAGATGCTGATAGTTGTTGTTGTGAATCAACATAACCCGGATCAGGCTCTCAGTAGAGTCTGCTGATCTTTCCAGGCCGGATAGGATTTGCTGGACAGGTCCAAAGGTTTCCCTGATCTGCTGGAATTGGCTTCTTTGCTCTTCCGCAGCCGCATCCATCCGCTTGATATGCTCACTGGTGATTTCCCCCACGCCTGTTAGAACCGAGCCCAATTCAATTTTAAGAACCTCTTCCGGAGTCTTCATAGCTTCAAGCTTCTTGCCCGTAAGCTCAATGGATTCAGCGAATTTCTTGATGGACTGTTCCAGCGTAGTGTGAAGTTTAGTGATGTTTTCCGACGATAAACCGACACGTTGGGTGTTGCTGGCAAATTGATCGTCGAAGAGTTTGGAATGCTTTTCCAGAACCTCCTGCAACCCGTTAGATGCCAGTTGTATCGGTCTCACGGATTCCTGACTCAGATTTTCCATGATTTTCAATATCTTTTGGCCGGTCATTTCGGCTTGCTTTGCGATCTCGTCAAACCCTTCCTGAAGCATCTGATTGCTGGCGCGCCGATAGCTGGCAAATTCCAACGCAGCAGTGTCCATCTCAGTTCTGAGTTTGCGGACCATATCGGCCATCTCATGCCGGGTGGTACGCTCAATATCGATGGGGTCACGCCTCATCTGGTTATATAGGATCCGCAGCAAAATCCCGAAAATGGTTGAGGCTACCGCTACGCCAAAGTTACGAACGATCGCATCAATGGAATCCACGGTATTAAACTGAAACAGCGATGCGCCCAGCGAGGTAAGCGTGAACAAGAAACCCATATAGTAAAGGTTGTCGCCCGCCTGTTCATCATGGATGTGCAGTATCTTCGCGGCCATGTTCACAATCCAGTAAGCGACCATGAGGGCTATGGGGACTCCAGTCACGATGAATGGTGACAAGCCAAGGTATTTTGAGAAGCAGATAAAGGCGCATCCGATAAAGGTGAAGAAGCCGAAGACAACTATCGGACCCTTTTGTTCCAAAAACTCGCGCGTGGAAAACCGGGCAACCATCAGTTCATTCCTTCCAGACGAACGGTGGCTACGTTACGAACGCCCCGTTCGCTAAACCATTTGGCCCAGAATCTAACGTGTTCGAGAGGATTGAATTTCACTCCGCTGCGCTCAAAGTACAAGATCGTGACATCTACATCGTCCAAATTCGTCCGGAACTCCCGCTTTGCTGCTGACTTGTCAAACACGGCATAATCGATTCCGGAGGAATACTGTGAATAGAACTTCGTGTGTTCAATCATGTCGGACGCGATTACCAGCGTTTTCGGGATATCCGCGACGTCTTTGCGATCAAACAGGTCAACTTTCACGCGCTGAATACCGGCCATGATCGGTGACTGGGTGCCGCTCGAGCCATTTCCGATATCGTCGGTCCTGATTTTCTGAAGAGGATCATCGAAGGCTTCTTTCCACCGCTTTTTTCTAAGTCCCGGATTGTCAGTCATCTCATCAACCTCCGAACCGTCCCCCGGATTGCACGCGGCAAACAACGGGGTGAGCTGGCTTTGGACATCGGTGAGGTTGTAGATTTCCATCAGACCACCGATAGGGAGCGACGACACGACTTTATCAAACTCGGTTTTGAGTTTGCTCTTCGTTATATCCGTGATCGGATCCGTTGTGTCCATCAGCACAACCGTTACGGCAATCGGACCCGTTTCAGGACACATTGTCGTCTTGTCCAATGGGACGTGGTCCGACGCTTTGATCTTGAGATAAGCAAACCCGCCGAGCAGGGCGACGATCAGAACCGCCAACCCCGCCGACGCCAATATCAATCCGGTATTGCCCTGTGATCTTCTTCTTCTAGCCATTCGTCGTTCCCGGGAACATGTCATCCAACTCGCGGTAGCGCCTGACGGCCGCAAGGAACTCCTTGTCTACCTGATGAATTTGATCGGTCAGGAACCCCTGAGCTTCCTTGATCGATGCGGCGAGTTCCTGATCGTTCCACTCTCCCGTTGAGCTCACCGAGACATTTACACGGGACAGATTGTAGCCACCTACAAAGGACCGCGGATCACCGTCAGTCCTGGCCTTACGATTCGCGGCGCGGTATGCGATCAAGAGAGCATTCGCCGCACGTTCCAACTGGTTTTGATGTTCGGCGAACAATGAGATCACCCGCTGTCTGTGGGATATGATCGCGTTGTGTTCTTTGCGCCTGTTGCTGAGACCCTTTATGATGTCCTCGACCTTAGAATTGTGATCGTCGCGGATCTCGGTCAACTCTTCAAGCAACTCTTCTTTTCGGAAGTTATAGTTCTCGAAGCGTCTCTGCAGATTTTTCTCGACGGATGTGTAGCCAGGGTAAGGATCGCTGAGGAGCCAGCCGTCTATAAGCGCAAGAATCGAACAAAGAATTCCGAAGGCAAAAAGCATCCACGAGTTGAGATCCTCTAGGCCTGCAGGAGCTGTCCACAGACGCTGCACTACTTCTCTGGTCGCCCCCGTCAGGAGAGTTCCGGAGACCTCGCGGTAATGGGCGAGCGCAATGTTCAGCAGCACCGCTCCCGCGATGTATGCGGCAATAACAATCAGCCCCAGTAATTTGACGCCGACCGACCGGTGAACGAGCAGGCGCAATCCGAAGAACGATGCCATTATCGATAGACTGAGATTGATCAACGAAAAAACAAACGCTTCTGAAATGCCGCCGACAATGCCTTGCTCGCTGCCCTTCGCAAGGAAGTTGCCGTTCAGGAACGTTTCAACCAAGAGGAGCAGTGCAAGGAAGAGATACTTAAAAGTGGTGTAGGCCGACCCCGATATCTTCGCCGGGCGGTCAATATTGTGCCGCTCGCGAAATTTGGATCTGTACCGGTGCGCTTCCTGCAGCTGCTCGCGCAGGACATGCAGATCATTGGCACCTTTGGTCGCCTCGACAACGAAGTCGGAGACGCTGCTGGCGTTGGCCTGCCGGATCATTCCGAACTGACCTTCGAAATCCAGGTTTGTCAGGCGGTCATGGAAAGTCTGCATCTGATCTTCGACGATCTGATGAGCTGTCTTTTTCTCCGACTCGATACGTTCGACAATTGCCAGTGCCACTTCATCAAACGTCTTCTGGGCTTTCGGCGGCAGATTCTGAGCTCCACGCTCGGCACCTTCCTTTTCCAGCTCCATCGTGTGAGTCAGTTTTTCGACGTCAAGTGTCGGAAACAGTTCTGAAGATGCGCGAAAGTCATGGCTGCTTTGGCGGGCGGTGTCCACCAACCGGTTCAATGCCTCAAAACGCAATTTGTCCCCCGAAATCCAACCTTGTTGGATCAAAGCCACCGCAAATCATCATAACCTTACGATCGAAATACGCAGCACCCCATAAGGTTTGGCCTATATAGAAGATCGGAAATTGTGGCAACCTGCAGTGATCTGATAACGCTGCGTAAAACGATAATCATTCGGGGGCTCGCACGCCGAAGCCAACCGCTGTCGATCGGAAAAGCCTCAGTGAGCGACAGCGATTTGTCGTCCCAATCTATCAGCTGATCCCTTGAGTATATCGCATGACGAAGTGTATCTGTTTATGAATTGCAATTAGGGCCTGTTGATATTCATGATTCCCATTCTGGCTTGATCGTGATTCAAGCTTTGGATGGAACGATTCGTGCTGACGGACGCCCAGTGGGCGAAGATGGAACCGCATTGTCTGGGTAAGCCAGCGGATCCTGGGCGAAGCGGCCAGGACAATCGCCTGTTCGTCGAAGCGGTTCTTTGGATCGTGCGGACTGGCAGTCCGTGGCGTGATCTGCCTGCCCTCTTCGGAAAGTGGAACAGCGTTTTCACGCGATACCGAGGTTGGGTCAAAGCCGATGTTTTCATTCGGCTTTTCGAGGCTTGCTCGGGCCAGCCGGACATGGAATACGCCATGGTCGACGCCACCATCGTCAAGGTCCATCGACACGGCCAGGGCGCAAAAGATCCCATGAGGCGACGGGCGGCGGAACTCAGGTAAGGTTTCGGGGTCCGACATCCTAACCCTGGAGACGTCTCATGAACCTCTCATCCGTTGCTCTGCCGCCCGTCGACGAGAAGACTGCCACAATTTTCATGGCGCTGGAATTGAGCAAGTCGACCTGGCTTGTGGCCCTGCACTCGCCGGCGGTCGACAAGATCAGCCTGCATCGCCTGCAAGGAGGTGACACCGAAGGGCTTATGGCTCTCATTGAACACCGGCGCGAACAGGCGCAGGCCGCCTTGACGCGTCCGGTTCGGGTAATGTCGTGCTACGAGGCCGGCTACGACGGTTTCTGGCTGCATCGTTTCCTGTGCGACCGCGGCATCGACAATCAGGTTCTGGACGCGGCCAGCATCCTGGTCGACCGCCGGTCACGCCGCGCCAAGACGGACCGCCTCGATGCGGCGGCGCTGCTGCGCACGCTGATGGCGATGGAACGTGGCGAGCCGAGGGTCTGCCGGGTTGTGCGAGTGCCGAGCCTCGAGCAGGAGAACGATCGCCGTCGCAGCCGGGAACGGGCTCGGCTCGTCAACGAACGCGGCCAGCATTCGAGCCGCGTCAAGGGGCTTTTGATGACCCAGGGCATCCGCGACTTCAAGCCAGCCAGACGGGACTGGCGTGAGCAGCTCGAGACGCTGCGCACGGCTGACGGGCGGGATCTGCCGCCCTGCCTGAAGAACGAGATCAAGCGCGAGTGCCGCCGCTTGTGGCAAGTAATCGAGATGATCATGGAGGTCGAGGCTGAGCAGCGTCAGGCCGCCGAGACCACAGCTCCCGGGATCGCCCAACTGAGTCATCTGCGTGGCATCGGCCTGACTATCGCAAGCGTAATGACGAACGAGGTGTTCTTCCGCGATTTCCAGAACCGGCGTGAGGTCGCCGGTTATCTCGGTCTTGCATCCAGCCCTTGGAGCAGCGGCGCGGTCAGCCGCGACCAAGGCATCCAGAGATCGGGCAATCCGCGAGCGCGACGAACCGCCATTGAACTCGCCTGGCTGTGGCTGCGCCATCAGCCCGATAGCGGTCTCGCGCGCTGGTTTCACGAGCGCGTCGGCACCGGCAAAGGACGCATCCGCCGCACCATGATCGTCGCCTTGGCGCGCAAGCTGATAATCGCCTTGTGGCGGTATCTGACCCAGGGCCTGCTGCCGGAGGGCGCCATGACCAAGGCCTGACGAAAGAGTTCGACGCGAGGGCGGCCAACGTCACTTGCGACGAAGCGGGATGGATGTGGACCGGCGCCCCCCAGGGCTGTTAACGCCGTCAAAAAGATGGGTCCCATCCTTCCCGGCCTCGCCAAACTTGCCCGTGCATGCGGGATATGGGTGCAGGCTCCACCCGAGCCGACCGGATATGAGGTGATGTGGACTTGTTCCGCAATTCGCCGCGAGGCCGATCCCGACTACGTTCGAAAGTGACTAAGCCGTCACCACTACCATTGACACGATGTGCCTCATATGAGGGGGACTCAAAGCCAGGCCATAGGTCGCTCCAAGGGCGGTATGACAACCAAAATCTTGGCGCTTACCGACGCGCTTGGCAATCTCGTGCGCTTTGTCCTGCTGCCGGGCCAGCGCTTCGATACGGTCGGTGTCGAACCGCTCATCCAAGGCCTCTCCTTCGGCGCTCTGATCGCCGACAAGGCCTTCGACAGCAACACCATCATCGCCGATTTGAACGAGCGTGGCGCCAAGATCGTCATTTCCCAGCATCCGCGCCGAACAAAGCCGATCCCGCTCGATGCCGAGATGTACAAATGGCGTCATCTGATCGAGAATTTCTTCTGCAAACTCAAAGAGTTCAAACGCATCGCCATGCGCGCCGACAAAACCGACCAGAGCTTCAATGCCATCATTCATCTCGCTGCTGCCGTCATCAACTCCAAATGAATCTCAACAAGCCCTAATGCAGAATTGCATGGCCAAAACGGGAACGGGGGGCAATCTTGGGGTTCTATATTCGCAGGTCGGTATCGGTCGGTCCATTCAGATTCAATTTGTCGAACTCAGGGATCGGGGCTTCGGTAGGCATTCGAGGATTGCGGATCGGCAGCGGTCCTCGCGGGAATTATATCCACGCCGGACTTGGCGGCTTCTACTACCGCGGCTCACTTCCTTCCGGACGCACTCAGCCGTCCCGCTCATCTGTCGATCGTCTGCCATCCCCCAGCGCTATCCCGGATTTGCCGACCCCCAGAACATCTGACGATGTCACCATGCGGGAAATTTCAAGCGGGTCGGTCTTGGAGATGGTGCCTGAGTCCGCAGCGGAGCTTCTGTCCCAGATAAACGAAATGAACCAGCGCACAAAATTGAGTACCGTCGTTCTGTTGCTCGGATTTGCGGCGATTTTTCTGTCGCTTATGTCAGGGAGTGGCGGCTTCACAGCCTTTGTTGTCGGAGTCATCATCGTTGTCTTTTGTGCCGCGCGCTATGCGGACGGCATCAGACGTGCAGTCGTGCTCGTTTATGAATTCGACCCGGAAGTGCTCTATAGGTATCGGGCTTTTGTGGAAGCGTTCGAACGCATCTCCTCAGCCAAGGCAATCTGGCACGTAACCGCACAAGGAAACGTGACGAACCGCAAACGACATGCCGGCGCAGGTACATTGATAAACAGAAAAGGTCTGACAATTTCCATCGCTTCGCCAGCCGTCGTCAAAACAAACATTTCGGTTCCTACAGTACCTGTCGGAAGTCAGACGCTGCACTTCTTTCCGGATCGTGTCCTTGTTGTAAACGGCAAGAAAGTTGGGGCTATTGAATACGAGGACCTGCGGCTAGACGTAAACACAACAAATTTCATCGAAGAAGACCTCGTACCTTCCGACGCCAGAGTGGTCAGATATAGCTGGAGATACCCGAACAGAGACGGTGGTCCCGACAGGCGTTTCAAAGACAACCGTCAGATTCCGGTGTGCGCCTACCAGGAAGCGCACTTCACAAGCTCCAGCGGCTTGAATGAATTGATCCAGGTGAGCACCGAAGGTCTGTTGGCGCAGTTTGCGAAGGAGCTGCAAAACATGGCGTTTCCTCCGACTCCCGACAACGCGGAGAAGCTGTTTCTCTACATTCCCGGATAACCACACAAAACCGCGTCTGTTTCGTAAGCATCCGGTGTGGCTTCCGATTACCCACATCGTCGGCTCATCGGTAAAGAAGACATTGAACTGGGCGAAGTCGACCTGCGCCTGCTCGCCGGGCGGGGTCTCGAAGCGAACCTCGTATCCACGCTCCGCCGCGGCAGGACGGACGTCGCGCAGGAAGTCGGTGACGGCCGTGTAGCCGCCGCCATAGCCGAGGTCCTTCAGTTCCCGGAAAAGCCGGCTGCCGGTGAGTCCGGGATATCGCGTGACGCGTTCGCGAAGATAGGCCGTGAAGGGATCGATCACCGCCTGACGCGGCTTGCGCGGTCCGTAGGCCGGAGCCTCGAGCCCGCGCTCAATGTATTTGCGCACCGTCTTGCGGTCGATCCCGCTCTCCCTGGCGATCGCCGACACCGACAGGCCCTGTCGATGCAAATCCAGTATCATCATTCTCCCCGATCTTGATCACCGAAATCCCTCTCCCGACCATCAGGAGAAGCATCAACGATCACGCGCCGCCGGTCTCTCCCGGAGCGCGCTCCGGAAGACCGGCGACAGCGCTATACTGGGGAAGATTCAAACGGCACTTCTGGGGAGTATTGAGCCGGCATCGACACCACGGAGAGATCTTCGACCGGCAAGTTGCTCAGTTGCTCACCAGCTTCCAGTCGATCGGGCTCGCGACCGGGCGGCGAAGTGGATGTAATTCAGAACCTGCGGACTGTAGCGCATCTGCTTGCCCACGGCGGCAAGGTGTTGATGGCGGCGAAATTCACCTGCAGCCAGGTCGTCTCGTCCTGATCGACCGTAATACGATGACGTTCCGCCCAAGACGCCGCCGCAAGTTGGGCAAAGACGCGATGAGCAGGATCGCGTGGGCAGCGTCGGCAGGCCGCTCGGCCAGCCTGTTCGTCTGCACCCGCACGAGGAAGCTGGTACCAAGGTCCTGCGCGGTGCAATAGAGCTCGTAGATGTCGCTGTCCCGGTCACCCACATGCACGCAGCGCTCGGGCGCACCATGATCAGCTCCGCGCCCGTGCCCGTCGCTCAACGTCCAACAGGGCAACATTGATCGCCGGAGCGAACTCAGGATTGGATAAAACTTGGGGCCAACGTCAGCGCGGCTGTAGTAAATTCGGTCGTGTCCTGCAGGATAAGGATCGGACCTTCGCTCGCCGCAACGCGCGCCGCGGTCGCGGCGAAATGGCCGGCGAGAACGGAATGTTCGGTCACACGCGGGTTGTCAAAGAAGCGGTAGGCCGCCTTCGCCGCCCCCAGTCGCCGCAGGCCGCCGGATTGGCTTGCTCGGCGCAGCTGACATCTGATCCAGCAACCGTCGCAGCCGACGAGCCAAACGCTTGTTGGGAAGGGCCGCAGCAGAAAGCTTACCTCCTGCCAAGCGGCTTCGCTGCTGCTGGTCTTGTCTCGCATCCGTGATTCGGCGTCACGGACAGAATCACGGCAGATCCATTCGGGGCAATAGGCCTGCCGACGATGTGGGTAATCGGAAGCGTCACCGGCGGCGTACCCTGTTTCAGCCATATATGTTGTTTCCTGATAAAGGAAATTCGTTTAAAGCGACTTTGGGGCATAGGAATCTGGGGCTAGCTCAGCATCCATTGATAAATCTGCAATCGGAGTTCCGACACTGCCGGAGCTCTCAATAAGCTTCGGCCTGGGGACCGCATCATAATGGCAACTTATCGATATTTTACGTGGGCATTCGTCGTTACGGTGCTTGGACTGATGCTTGGCGCTTGGCTGGGCTGGAACTCGACCGGAACGCTATCTGGAGCTTTGCAGATTTTCTTCATCTGCGCGGTTCTTGCAGTCCTTGAAATTTCTTTGTCCTTTGACAACGCGATCGTGAACGCAAATAAGCTCAAGGACATGACCCCGAAATGGCAGCACCGGTTTCTGACTTGGGGTATCCTCATAGCCGTGTTCGGCATGCGCATCATCTTCCCTCTCGCCATTGTCGCCCTCGCGGCGAACATCGCACCGGTAGCTGCAGTTCAGCTGGCAATCAATGAGCCAGCCGAGTACGCCCGGATCATGAATGAAGCGCACGTCAGCATTGCTGCGTTTGGAGGAACATTCCTGATGATGGTCGGCCTGTCGTTCTTCTTCAATGAGGAAAAAGACGTCCACTGGGTGCATTTCATCGAAAACCGGCTAGCACGTTTCGCAGGTGTAAAGGGCGTCGAAATCGCATTCGTTCTCATCCTCGTCCTGGTTTTCTCCTCCTTGCTCGAGCGGTCGGTCGCCGAGACCTTCATTTACTCAGCCATCTACGGACTACTGACATTTCTTGTCGTCGAAATCTTGGGCAGCGCTCTCGATGCATCGCATGAAGCGCTCGCTGGTGCTGCGAAAGGTGGTCTCGGTGCTTTCCTGTACCTTGAAGTTCTGGACGCCAGTTTCTCGTTCGACGGCGTGATCGGAGCGTTCGCGCTTTCACAGAACCTTTTCGTGATTGCGATCGGTCTCGGAATCGGCGCAATGTATGTGCGTTCGATGACCATCATGCTGGTCGAAAAAGGAACGCTCTCTGAGTACCGCTTCCTGGAGCATGGCGCATTTTGGGCTATTCTCATCCTTTCAGTGATCATGTTTGCGCAGACGCTGTTCCACATCCCTGAGGTGGTCACGGGTCTGTTCGGTGCAGCGCTTATCGGTGTTGCGCTTTGGTCTTCAATCCTCTGGAACAGGGCAAATCTCCACCGCGAGGTTGTGGCCGTCAACGGCCCGGCCTAACGGCCGAACGGGGCCTAGAGCACGTCCGGGGATCGATGAATCGACTGTGATGTGACGCGAATCGGTTTGACTGATTCAACGTCCACTTTATGGAGGTGGACGATGGCGAGAGCACTTGGTGAGGATCTGCGGTCACGTGTCGTGAAGGCGGCCGGTGAAGGAGCATCGGCCCGCCAGGCAGCGGCTCGGTTCGGTGTCGGGATATCGAGCGCGATCCGCTGGATCGGCAGAGCCCGGAGGGGCGAGACGACGCCGCGACCGCAGGGACGACGGCGCGGCTCGCGTCTCGACGCCCATGCCGACTTCATCGTCGGGATGATCGAGGAGCGCAAGGACATCACGCTGAACGAGATGGTGGAGCAGCTCTTGGCCGAGCGGTCCATGCGCATCGGCCGCAGCACGTTGAGCGACTGGCTGCGGGGGCACGGCTGGACGTTCAAAAAAGTCCGCACACGCACTGGAGCAAAATCGTCCCGACATCCTGAAGCGCCGGCGTGCCTGGTTCGACGGCCAGCTCGACCTCGATCCGGCAAAGCTCGTCTTCATCGATGAGAGTGTGCTGCAGAGCAGCGGAAGGAGTTCAATGTGAACTAAGACCGTAGCGTAAAGCTGCGTGAATGATGGGGGACGGCCCTCCGGGATCGGCTTTCAGGAGCAGGTCTCAAACCAGTCCAAGCTGCTGCGGTAAAGAGCCGTGGTGGTGAGCGTTGGATGAAAAGTTCGGACGAGATCCGAGCAGGTGGGTGTCCGAAAGACGAACGAAAGTGAACCCTTCGAAGACGCGTCGTTATGAACGTAAGTGTCGCCGAAACCAGGACCGTCTCGTCATCCTGGGACAAGTCCGCCGGGTGCCTGATGACAGGGCGGGCGGCGACCGGCGTTGAGGCGGCGTGAGTCGGACACAGGCATTCGCGCGGAACTGCAGGAACCAGGCTCCTGATGCAAAGGGAGAAGCTCAAGCGGGCCAAACCGCAAGGCGAGAGTACCGATGCAGGAGACTGGGGCGGATCGGCCCGTATGAGCGTTGAGGCCCTGTAATGGGGCCGGAGCAAAGGGGCCGGATCAGGTGGTCGTATTGTTTGGAACAACTGGAAACAGGATGACTTCAGAAGATACGATACCCTCCGGCGAAGGCCGCCTTGCGAGAGGACGGCACGGTAGCGAGGCTGCGCTCTTAAGGTCGCCCTTACGAGCGAAGTTAGCAGCACAGCATGAGCCATGTGACGTTATTGACCGGGCCTGAGCGTCGTCGTCGTTGGCGTGAAGAGGATCAGTGCCGGATACTGGCCGCGGCATTCGCGCCCGGGGCCACAGTGGCGGCGGTAGCGCGTCAGTACGATGTCGCGACCAGCCTGATCTATAAGTGGCGCCGCACGGTGAGAGCCCGCGAGACGGGCTTTGCCGAAGTTGTCGTGGCTCCCGATGAGCCTGTCGCCGTTTCGCGGCCGGCGGCATCCCCAGCGGTGATCGAGCTGGAGGTCGCCGGCAAGGTGCGGCTGCGGATTCCGCTGACCACGCCGCCAACACTGGCGGCAGCGATGGTGAAGGCGCTGGGCGTTTCATGATCCCGGTTCCGAGCCAGGTGCGGATCTGGTTGGCGGTCGGCCGGACCGATATGCGTCGCGGGATGCAAGGCCTCGCTCTGCAGGTTCAGGAGACGCTGGGCCGGGACCCGCATGCCGGCGATATTTATGTCTTCCGCGGCCGCAGCGGCAATCTGATCAAGATTATCTGGCATGATGGGCTCGGCATGTCGCTGTATGCAAAACGGCTCGAGAAGGGCCGGTTTCTATGGCCGTCGCCGGCGGACGGCACGGTTTCCATATCACCGGCGCAGCTCGCCTACATGCTCGACGGGATCGATTGGCGCAACCCGCGTCACACGTTCCGACCGCAGCGCGCGGGCTGAGTTTTTCTTTGAGTTTGCGCCATTTTCCGCGAGTCAGCGGACGCGTTTTATGATTCACTCCAGGGCATGGTTGCCACCGCCCAGGATGCTGTTCCGGACGATATTGGCGCGCTGAGAGCAGCGCTGACCGCGGCGCTGGCCAGAGCCGAAGACGAGGCCGCGCGCGCTGCGCTGGTCGAGGCCGAACTGGCGGTCGCCAGGGCCAAGGCATCGGATGATGCGGCGCTGATCGCGCATCAGCATCTGACGATCCGGAAGCTGCAGCGGGCGCTGCATGGTCAGAGTTCTGAACGCTCAGCCCGCCTGCACGACCAGATGGAACTCACCTTCGAGGAACTCGAGAGCACCGCGACGGAAGACGAGATCGCCGCCGAACAGGCCGCGGCCCGGACCACCGAGGTGGCGCCTTACATGCGCAAGCGACCGGCGCGCCAGCCATTTCCCGAGCATCTGCCGCGCGAACGCGTGGTCGAGCCGGCGCCGGCCGCTTGCCATTGCTGCGGCGGTCATCGGCTGCGCAAGCTGGGTGAGGATCTCACCGAGACGCTGGAGGTGGTGCCGCGGCAATGGAAGGTGATCCAGCACGTGCGGGAGAAGTTCACCTGCCGCGACTGCGAGACGATCAGCCAGGCTCCGGCGCCCTTCCACGCCACCCCGCGCGGCTGGGCCGGTCCCGGCCTGCTGGCGATGATCCTGTTCGAGAAGTTCGGCCAGCATCAGCCGCTTAACCGCCAGGCCGAACGCTATGCCCGCGAAGGCGTGCCGCTCAGCCTGTCGACGCTCGCCGACCAGGTCGGCGCCGGCGCCGCGGCGCTGATGCCGCTGTTCAAGCAGCTCGAAGCCCATGTGCTGGCCGCTTCGCGTCTGCACGGCGACGACACGACGGTGCCGGTCCTGGCCAAGGGCAAGACCGATACCGGCCGATTATGGACCTATGTGCGCGATGACCGACCGTTCGGCGGCGCCGATCCGCCGGCGGCAGTGTTCTACTATTCCCGCGATCGCCGAGGCGAACATCCCGCGGCGCATCTCGCCGGCTGGAGCGGCATTCTGCAGGCCGATGCCTTTGGTGGTTATGGCGATCTCTATGCGACGGGTCGTCAGCCGGCGCCTGTTCTGGAGGCCAGCTGCTGGGCCCACAGCCGGCGCAAAGTGTTTGAGCTGGCCGATGTCGAAGCGGCGGCGCGCAAGAAGGCGCACGGCGAGAAGCCCAACCTGGTCTATCCGCTGGCGGTCGAAGCCGTGAAGCGCATCGATGCCCTGTTCGATATCGAGCGCGCGATCAACGGCCTGTCGCCGGCCCAACGCCACGCCGTGCGCCAAGAGCGGAGCGCGCCGCTGGTCACCGAGCTCGAGCGCTGGATGATCAAGACGCGCGACAAGCTCTCGCGCGGGCACGACCTGACCAAGGCCTTCAACTACATGCTGCGCCGCTGGTCATCCTTCACCCGGTTCCTCGACGATGGGCGGATCTGCCTATCCAACAATGCAGCCGAGCGAGCCCTGCGCGGCATCGCGAAGACTGATTCATTATGCACCTCATTTTCAAATGGCGGAAAACAGCGATTCCTGGTTGTCGTCGTGGATGCGACGTGGAGTATTGCGCGCCAAATCGGCCTTGATCCGTTCGTCTTCGAGGTCGCTGGCGCGGATCTGGTAGGGCGCGCCGCGCATGACTTGCTCGGCCGGCAAGAGGCCATCCCTGATGAACCGGCGGATTTTGACGTGCGACACGCCGAGCTTCGCGGCCGCATCCGACATGGTGAGCCACTCGCCATACTTGTCGGAAGAGCGATAGCCGCTGATCTTGTGCACCGTGCGCAGCGATTGGACGCGACGCGCGGTCCAGGTCTTTCCCTGACCGGTCTGCATGCCCATGCGGTTGAGTGTGGCAGCGATTTCGGCATCCGACCACCGGGTTGCCATGGATCGCATGATCGCCAGAGCCTCCTCAGGCGTACGCTGGCCATGCTCTCCGGATTTGGGCTTGCGAACCCGTACCTGCGAGTGCTGGCCTCCGTGCCAGTGGATGGTCAAGATCACGTCGCGCGCATCGTCATCGACATCCGCCACGATGTCCTTGATGAGCGCGCGCAGCAGTTGCTGACGACAGCGCATGTCGACACTCGGCGCGTTCCAGGTGGCCTCGAGATTCTGGGCGAGGCCCGTGAAGTCCGGAACCGCGTCGACAGGCTCCACACGCTGGACTTCGCTCAGCCGGGCCTCGCAGGTCTCCACGCGCCTGAGTGTGGCTTCCCAACTCCTCTCGAGCTGGGCCGCAATAAGCCGGTTCTCCGGGTCGCAAGCGGCATAGCGGCGCTCGGCGAGCGATGCCTCATAGCGCGCCTGCTGCAGGTCCATCTCGATCATCTGCCGCCGCTTGGCTTCGCTCTCCAGCTGCATCCGTTCAGCCTCCAACGCCGCTTCGATCGCCATCGGCGCAACCGCCTCCAGCGCTTCGCGGGTCACCGCCGCGTCGGTGCGAAAGCCGTTGAACGACATGCATCGCGCCTGTGCCATCATGAGGTTGCCGCGCTCGCAGCGATATACCGGATAACCTTGGCCGCGTCCGGCATACATGACAACCAGTCTTCGCCCGCATCGACCACAGGAGATAAGGCCCGGGAGCAGCGCGCGACCGCCGCGGCCCGACTTGACGCCGCCGGCTTTGCCGTAAGCGTTGGCTGCGAGCAGTTCCTGGTTCCGTTCGTACTCGCTCCATCCGATGTAGCCTTCGTGATGGTCCTTGAGCACCACCGCCCACTCGCTAGCCGGCTTGTAATGGCCATAGCTCTTGCGAACGCGGCCATCGACGATCTCAGTGCGCTTCTCGCTTTTACCATAGACATAGGCGCCGGCGTAGAATGGGTTCTTCAGGATCGAGATCACGTTGCGGTAACGGATCGGAACCCAGTCGAAGGACACCATCTTCTTGCCGTCGGAGGGTCTGGGGAAATGCACGCCATCGTCGATCATCGAGATCAGGACCTGGCGCGCGCTGCCGAGTTCGCGGAAGCGCGCGAATATCAGGTGAATGGTCTCCTGCAGGCGCATGTCGGGATCGAACCCGAGACCGTAATCGCGGTGCCAGACATAGCCGAAGGGCACGGAGATGCGCAGTTCTCCGCGCTGTGCCTTGGCGCGGGCGGCCTCGTACATGCGGGCACGCAGCACGCCGAGCTCGAATTCGCTGATGCTGCCCTTCATACCCAGCAGCAGGCGGTCGTTCGGCAATCCCGGATCGTAGACTCCGTCCAGATCGATCACGCGTGCATCGACTTCGCCGCACAACTCGAGCAGCCGATGCCAGTCCGGCCCGTTGCGCGACAGGCGGGACGCCTCCAGGCAAAGCACGGCGCCCACATGGCCGGTGCACAGATCGTCGACCAGGCGCTCGAAACCGGGACGCTCCACAGCCCCGCTTGCGGTTCGTCCCAGATCCTCGTCGATCACCTCTACTTTGCGGAATCCCCAACGCCGCGCGACGTCGACAAGCTCATACTGCCGACGCTGGCTCTCAAGGTTGAGCTGGACCTGCGCCTGAGTGGATTGACGCACATAGACGACGGCCTTGCGCTTGAGGACGGCAGTCGGAATCAGATTACCGCTCGTCATCGCAGCTCTCCTCCTCCGTTGCCACGCCGGCGGCGGCCCTCAGTACGTTGGCGAGCCGGGCGATCACTATGGTCCGTTGCGTTGAACTCAGCCCGTTCAGCTTCTGCGAGTCGAGCGGCAAGCTGAGTTGGCGAACGACCACGAGAGATCGTGTCGGGGGTGGCAGGGTTCTCATGTTGCGACTCCGCGATGGTGAAACCATCCGGAGAGCCTCGCCGGAAACGGCGTTCGATCAAGAGCTTGTTAAGCTCAAGCAGCGCGGCAAGCGATACGCGCGGGGGGCCCAGGTCCATCGCCGCGCAAGCCACGGGATCGATCATCCAGGCCGGAGCGGTAATGACATGACCGGGCGCGACGACGAGGTGAATGATCCGGCCGTCGGCGCGCTCTTCGCTGTTCTCGCAGCGAAGCCGACGTCCGAAATACGGGTGCCAACGGTAATGGACCTCGACCTCCTGCCCAACATGGGCAGAATGACCCCGAGATGGCTCTCGGCAGAAAGTCCTGGCTCTTCTGCGGTTCCGATCGCGGCGGACAGCGCGCGGCCGTTCTCTACAGCCTGATCGTCAGCGCCAAGATGAACGATGTCGACCCGCAGGCCTGGCTCGCCGACGTCCTCGCCCGACTGCCCGCGTATCCGGCCCATCGGATCGATGATTTGCTGCCGTGGAATTGGAGATCCGCAAAATTGCGGACCCAACCAGCGGCGGCCTGATCATGCAGCGCAATAAGGTGCATCACGTCTACACCGTCGATCGTGTCGCCAGGGACCTCGGCGTCAGCGAAGCGCTCATCCAGGACCTGACCCTCGGTCTCGAGCCCGAGGACGGCGTCATCTGGGTCTACGGCGCCAACGATGACGACGGGATCTTGGCCTTCACCGATGAAGGCATCGAGGAGGTCAAACTCCTCCTCGAAGAATATCATCGCGTCTCCCCAAAGAAAGCTTGACCCCAGCACTCCGGTGCTCAGGTTCTCCTGGCTGCCGGATGCGCACGTCTGCGGTCTTCACCGGATGCGTACGAAGATACGACAGACAAGCCGTTTCGAATTGCGAAACGACAAGTGTACGAAGCTTACAAAGCGGTCAAAGCCAACCAGGGCGCAGCCGGGGTGGACGGGCAGACCCTGGAGATGTTCGAGAAGGACCTTGCAGGAAACCTCTACAAGGTCTGGAATCGGATGTCCTCAGGGACGTACTTCCCACCGCCGGTTCGCGCTGTCTCCATTCCGAAGAAGAGTGGGGGCGAAAGGGTTTTGGGTGTGCCCACCGTCAGCGATCGGATCGCACAGATGGTGGTCAAGCAGATGATTGAGCCGGATTTGGATATCCTCTTTCTTCCAGACTCCTACGGCTACAGGCCGGGAAAATCGGCTCTGGATGCAGTTGGCGTCACGCGTCAGCGATGCTGGAAGCATGACTGGGTTCTGGAATTCGACGTCAAAGGGCTGTTTGACAATCTTCCGCACGATCTCCTGCTGAAGGCGGTCAGAAAGCACGTCACATGCAAGTGGGCTCTGCTCTACATCGAAAGATGGCTGGCAGCGCCGATGGAGAAGAACGGGGAAGTCGTCGAGCGCACACGCGGTACCCCGCAAGGGGGCGTTGTCAGCCCGATCTTGTCGAATCTCTTCATGCACTATGCTTTTGATCTGTGGATGACCCGGACGCATCCTGACCTTCCATGGTGTCGATATGCGGACGATGGCCTTGTGCATTGCCGGAATGAGCAGCAGGCAGAAGCCCTCAAGGCGGAGCTTGGTGCTCGACTGGCAGCATGCGGGCTTCAAATGCATCCGACAAAGACCAAGATCGTCTATTGCAAAGACCAAAGGCGCAGGGGGGAATACCCGAATGTGTTCGACTTCCTCGGGTATCAGTTCCGGCCGCGACGCGTGGCGAACACACGGCGAGATGAGTTCTTCTGTGGTTACACGCCTGCGGCCAGCCCAACGGCAATGAAGTCGATGCGGGCCACGATCAAAAGCTTGAACATCCCGCGGCAGACGCCGGGGACGCTGGCTGAAATCGCCCAACAGCTCAATCCACTCCTTCGCGGATGGATAGCCTATTATGGCCGCTACAGCCGTTCGGCCCTGTCCACTCTGGCTGATTACGTCAACCGGAAGCTCAGGGCGTGGATCATGCGGAAGTTCAAGCGCTTTCAGTCCCATAAGACGCGTGCCAGCCTCTTCGTGAGAAAGCTGGCGCGGGAAAATCCAGGACTGTTTGTGCACTGGAAGGCGTTCGGAACGAATACGTTTGCCTGATGGGAGCGGTGTGAATCGAGAGGTTCACGCACCGTTCTGCGAGAGGCCGGCAGGTGAAATCCCTCCGGCCTACTCACCCCGGGCTGTCTACCAAGATGGCTCGCCTGCGCGGAAGAGCGCCGCGCGGCGGACGCTGCCGGGCAGGCGTGCCGCACGGCCACTGGAAGACCACGACCTTCACCGGCGCGCTCAGGCTGACCGGAATGACCGCGCCCTTCGTCTACGACGGCGCCATGAACGGGGTCGTGTTCCTCGCCTATGTCAAGCAGGTGCTGGCGCCAACCCTGGCGCCAGGCGACGTCGTCATCATGGACAATTTGCCGGCGCACAAGTCCGGGGGCGTGCGCGAGGCGATCGAAGCCGCCGGTGCAAGGCTGATGTTCCTCCCGCCCTACAGTCCCGACTTCAACCCCATCGAAAACGCATTTGACCTGCCACGGGTAATTTCCTCCAGTTGGGATTAGAGTCCGGCCTCGTTTGAAGGACGGACTGATGAAGAGAAAGCGATTTACGGAAGAGCAGATCATCGCGGTTTTGCGCGAACACGAAGGCGGGGGCGAAGGCGGGCGATCTGGCCCGCAAGCACGGGATCTCGGAGGCGACGCTGTATAATTGGAAGGCCAAATATGGCGGGATGGAGGTGTCGGACGCCAAGCGGCTGAAGGCGCTGGAGGAGGAGAACGCGAAGCTGAAGAAGCTTTTGGCCGACCAGATGCTGGAAGCCTCGGCGCTGCGCGAGCTTCTTTCAAAAAAATGGTAGGGCCCGTCGCCAAGCGCGAAGCCGTCGCGCATCTGAGGGCCGCCATGGGCCTGTCGGAGCGGCGGGCCTGCTCGATCGTCGCTGCCGACCGCAAGATGATCCGTT
>NZ_JAMYOX010000050.1:0-34543 GCF_040320025.1 Mesorhizobium sp. M0808 | reverse complement strand
CCCCGACCAGCTCCGCCGATCGCCCGTTGCTCAACCCGCGCCATACGGCGTACAACCCGCCGAGGCTCTAATTGCCGCTGGATGAAAATTCGGTGGCAGGTCACCTTCGCAAAGCTCAAGGCGCTCCTGCGGGCGAGGGCCGAGCGGACAATCGCGGCCCTATGGGACACCGTCGGCGCGCTCGTCGACCTTTTTACGCCAACAGAATGCGCAAACTACTTCAAGGCCGCAGGCTATGAACCGGATTAAACCGGACGTGCTCTAGTTCAGGAGTTAATTAGCGAGTAGCAAAAAGCCCCAACTAAGTGGGGCTTTTTTTATAAAGTGTCCGGTTCTGTGTTCTGCGGGGGGGGCGCGCCTTTCCCGATGTGCTGACCGTTAAAGCGTTAAAGAGAAACTTGGTTCAGCATCGCCGAAATCTGCGAGCGCGTTGGCGCGCCCCACCAGTCGCACAGATTGAGGTAGGCGAGATCGCTTGCGCTGTCACCGAATCCGATCGCTGGCCTATCTCCAGACTCGGAGCGGATTTTCTTCAAGAGGAACTCTACTGCCCGGCGCTTTGAAACCGGCGGGGGAATGAGCGCGAAGTTGTTTCCGTTGTGATGCCGTATCCATCCCGCATCGTCGAACTCAATTTTCAGTTCCGCCAGCCTCTTGCCATCCCCGTCGTTTTCTTTGAACACGGCGTATGTCGCTATACCCATTTCTTCAACGATCCACGAACGAACCGAGAGTTTGCCGGCTTCGGCCCCTCGCCGACCTATCTCAAGTACTTTGTTCAGTACCTCTCTGTGAGGGAGCAGTTCCTCAGCAATTACATCGTGCCATTCCTTCAGATGCCCGCCGTCCGGGTTAAGGATGACGGCGCCGTTGGCAACAATCGCATAGCTGTTGAACGCGATCTTGACGTTTCCATAGGCTGTCGTGCCACGCGCCGTGACGGGAATGACTTGTGACGTATTTAGCAGCCAATCGGTCATGGCAACCTGCCGCGGGGTCATCAAGGAATGATTTCCGTTCGAGGAGATCGCAGCTAGAGCCAGCTTGTCCTCGCTACCTTTCGGACACTTTGCGGGCGTCTGAAATAATGTGTCATCCAGATCGGTAAAGACGATTGGCTGCATGGAATGATCTGCGGATTTGACGGGTTGATCAGGCATTGCACTCGATCCGCCACACGTATTTGGAGTTCGTTTTCGTCAACTCGGAAAGATCCCGGGCAGATGACTTTGGTTTTGCGTTCACATCTATACCAACCGCTTCCATCAGAGCGACGGCCAACCCTGTTCTGATCGCAAAATTGACATTCTGTCCGCTGACAAGAGTTGCGTTCACAACGCCGATCAGCAAGCCGGATGAATCGAACACCGGTCCCCCACTCGATCCAGGTTGAATCGGTGCGGAAATTTGGATTAGCCGAGAATCTTCTCCCGGACCGAGCAGCCCAGAGACCAGGCCCTGCGAAACCTGCGGTCCCGACCCCAACAGGCCGGAAAGCGGATATCCGAGCGTTACTGCAAATTCGCCGAGAATTGGACCGACTTCGCGGAAGAAGAGCTCCGATCCGCCAAAGGACTGGTCAAGTCTGATAAGAGCAAGATCATTCATCTCATCTACTATCACGGGCTCAGCGTTAGTCTTACCGAGAAATCCACTCACCTGAATTTCCGAGGCTTTCTCGACGACATGTCCGTTTGTAATCAAATAGCGGTCGCCCACCAAAAAACCGGAACCGGTCCAATCGGCTTTGCGGCCACGGGATCCGCCATGCTCGGGTTGCGTACGGGTGTCAATTGGTGTCTCATTCTTTCGTCTGTCGACGATTGAAACACCGATACGTCGACCAAGTTCTTCGATACCTTCGAAGACGCCGTCCCGTTTCGAACGGACCCTCCAAACGTCATTCCTGCGGTACAATTCTCCAAAAACAATGCTGGAAACCGCAAGGTCGGCGTTATCGACGTCGACCACAAAGCCATTGATCGTGATTCTGACGTCTGAGAGGCCCTTGAGTGTCACCGATCCGGCGCTCGAATAAAGTACAAGCAGAAGGCGGTCAGTTAATGCATCGAGGACTGAAAGATCAATTCGAAAATCGGATGTGGCACCTGGCGCATAGGGCTGGGGAGCATCCTGGAGCGGCAGCCATGGCATATCCTTGCGTGAGATCGGCACAACAGCGATGGCGTGATTGACGAAGCCGCCACCGTGACAAAGTAGACTGATCTTGACCTCCGTTGCGTCGATTGATGCATTTTCGCCTGGGACGAGAACGTTGCTCATGCGGCTTGGACTCTCTTCAGGCGGGCCGTCATTTCAGGAAGTTTGATCGTTGTGTCGATCCGGCGGACAGCAACAGGACTATTTAGGACCGGCGGCTGGACCCTTTCACCGAGCATCATCATCGCGCAGTCATGGGGAAGATTAATCCCGGCGGCCGCAGAGAAGCCAACCCCTCCACTGGGCCGAGTGTTGACTTCCAAGACATTTGGAATTCCCGAAGCATCTGCCTTCGTCTGAATGTTCACGAGACCGTCGAGGCCGATGATTTGCGCTACAGCCTGGGCGATATCGAGTTCCGGCCCGCCCGTAAAGACGATTTGATGGCCTTCAAATTTTTGGCGCACAGCATGAGACACGATGCGACCGTTGTCACAGACGGCATCCACGCTGCTTTCGATCCCCGAAAGATAGGCCATCACAATTTGTTTGCTGGGATTTTCAGCCTTCCCAAATGCATCAATGTACATGTCAGGATCGACGACGTTGGGCTCCAATTTCGAAAACAGATCAAACGGACTAACACCGCGCCGGAACTTCCAGAAGCCCCGTCCATAAACACCGACGACAGGCTTTATGCAGACCTCTCGTGATATTTGCTCGATGTCCACAATTGCCTCGCGAAGTTCCTCTGCGCTGGTCACAGAAATTGTTTCGGCAACGGGGATACCGTTCGCTTTGACTAGATCAGTGAACGCGTCTTTGTGATCGCAGAGATCGATTGCATTCGAAGCCACAGCGCCGGCCGCCAAACGAATACCTTGCGAATCGAATTGATCACGAAGCTTCAGAAGAGCACGGCGCTGACGCATGGCGAGCAGGCCCACGAAGCCCTTTGCTGCGGCCGTATTAAGCGCCCATTCTGCATAGTCAAAATCTTCTTCCGACATTCCTGACGGTTCAATGAAGTATCCATCCGATTCGAGAAATATATCCTCACGGAATTCCTTGTGCGAGACTGTTACATTAACAGCACCGCCGAGGCCGCCGGATCTCATAAGAGAAGCAACATCGCGTTGACTTGAATGTGCGTGATTTAACCAGATATGACGGAGCATGATTCAACGCTTCTTGACTCGCGATGCAATTGTATTGCTGATGCTTCAGGATTCAGCGCCTCCCCAGTTCTCGCCGCCGTGTAAACTACCCGACGCGAATCCGGATTCGCCTTCTCTCCCGTCATGTATTGCCCGAGACGCGACAGTCTTCAAGGAGGTCATCGCTTTTGGCAGATTAAGGAGGGGTCCAAGATCCAGCACCGGTTGAAACCACCGCTTCCCAGTGTTGACGTCGCCCTCCAAAACATCGATCGCGTTAAGTTGCACGCGATCGAATGGGCGATCCGAAGCCGGCCTGGCTAAATATTTATTTTTCCTCGCAAATTCATGGCTCGCTTTCTGGGAACCTGACTTGACAACCAATGGGCAAAACCTATCGTGCCACAACCTCGCGTGCAACGGACTTTCCATCCATAAAAAGGGACATACATGGCGATCTCGCTATCGAAAGGGCAAACCGTTGACTTGAGCAAGAAGGCACCGGGCCTTTCACACCTCCACGTAGGCTTGGGATGGGACCCGATCAAAAAGAAAGGCTTCTTCGGTTTCGGAAAAGGAAGCGATTCTATCGATCTCGACGCCTCCATTCTGGTTTTCGATGGCAGCAAGAATGTAATCGACACCGTTTGGTTTCAGCAGAAGAAGTCCAAAGATGGATCTATCCTCCATTCCGGGGACAATCTTACAGGCGAAGGTGATGGAGACGACGAGGTGATCCGCGTTGACCTGAATAAACTAACTCCAGCCGCCCAGCACCTAGTCGTTACAGTGAACTCTTTCCGCGGACAGACTTTCGAGGAAGTCGACAATGCATTTTGTCGGCTTGTCGATGAATCGTCCGACGCCGAACTTTTTCGTTACGAGCTGAACGAAAAGGGACGCCACACAGGCGTCATTATGGCCCTGATATCCCGCCAAGGAGGTGCTTGGTCAGCCAAAGCGATCGGCGAACCTGGCCGCGGCAAAACGGTTGCCGACATGGTGACGAGCGCTCAGTCCTTGATCTGACGTTTAGGCAGCATCAAGGGTTCTGAGTGTTCTTTAGGGGGTGGGGATGAGTACGCTAATAAAGGGGGGCAACGCTCCTGTTATCGGGCAAAGCTTTGATGTTTCGGTCCGGTGGAAGCTCGCAACGAAAGCTGTTGAGGAGATCGACGTATCTGTTTTTGTGCTGAAAGCCAGCCGAAAAGTCGGCAGCGACCGGGACATGATCTTCTACGGACAGCGGCATACTGGCGATGGATCCGTTCGCCTAAGTGAAACAAATCGCCCAACGTCCAATGGTTTCGAAGAAGCGCTGTTTGCCTTCGATCTCTCGCGTCTTGCAGCCGACGTCGAATTCATTGCCATCACCGCAACGATCCCGGAAGCGAGAGCCAAGAAACTTTCGTTTGCGCAAGTCAGTTCGCTGGACATCAGCGTTGCAAACGCCGGCATCACGCAGGCAAGCTTTGACGTCCCTGTTGCGGGAATGACGGAAGCGGCGCTGGTGCTTGGCGAACTATACCGCCGCAACGGACAATGGAAATTCCGGGCGGTGGGCCAAGGCTTTAACGGCGGGCTGAAGCCGCTGGCTGAAAGCTTCGGCGTTGAGGTCGCGGACGATCCGGAGCCGTCCGCCCCTTCCCAACCACAACCTCCCCGGTCATCGCCTTCCGTCCCTCGTGTTCAGCCACATCCGACTCCCCAGGTCGCGCAAACCACTCCCGCTGCGGCTCCGATCAGCTTGTCAAAGGTGACGCTCACGAAGGCTGCGCCTTCGATCAGTTTGGCGAAGAAAGCGTCGGGTTTCGGCGAGATCCGGGTCAATCTGAATTGGAACAAAAAGCAGAAGGGCGGGTTTTTCGGAGGTTCCCGTAACGTCGATCTCGATCTTGCCTGCCTATTTGAGTTCAAGGACGGTCACAAAGGCGTCGTTCAGGCCCTCGGAAAGGTGTTCGGCGACTTTGACAACAAGCCCTATATCCGCCTGTCGGCCGACGACCGCACGGGTGACAGCGCCGATGGCGAATGGATGCGAGTCAATGGTCGCAACTGGAACGAGATAAAGCGGGTTCTGATCTACACATTTATCTACGACGGCGTCGCCAACTGGGCGGAGACCGATGGCCTGATCACAGTGTACGTCCCGGACAGCCCTCCCATCGAGGTCAAACTGGATGAAGGTGCCTCGAGCAAACGGACCTGCGCTATCGCCTTGCTGGAGAACGACAATGGCGGGATCAAGGTCAACCGGGTGGTCAAATATTATTCCGACGTTTCGAAAGCCGATCAGGATTTTGACTGGGGCCTACGCTGGGTCGCGGGTTCAAAATAAAAAACGGGAGTCCCAATGCTTGACTGGCTGAAAACGAATGCAGGTGCTGCGAAAAAGCGGCTTCAGGACGAAGTGTCCAAGTTCAAGAACCGTGAGTTCATGGAAGCTGTCGTAGCGGGATGCGCGCTGGTCGCAAGTGCTGATGGCAATATCTCCTCAGAGGAGAAGCAGAAGATGATCGCCTTCATGCAGAATTCCGACGAGCTGAAAGTCTTTATGATTGATGACGTGATTTCGTTCTTTAACGAAGTTGTGAGCAAGTTCGATTTCGATCATCAGCTTGGCAAGATCGAAGCGCTCAAGGTTACTGGAAAACTTCGTTCGAAGCCGGATGCGGCACGCACTATGGTTCGAGTCTGTTGCGTGATCGGCTCATCGGACGGGAACTTCGACGAGAAGGAACACCAGATCGTGCGGGAAATCTGCACCGACGTCGGTCTGCTGCCGGCAGATTTCGGCCTTTAAATTGATCCCGTTTCGGGAATGGCACCCGAAGCAAGTTGTTCGGCTTGGAAACGATCGAGGCACGCGCCAAGTTCGGAGAAAGGAAAAAGAGAAATATGATCAGTTTGTCAAAGGGGCAGAACGTTAGCCTCAGCAAGTCCGATCCAGGCTTGAAGAAGATTATTATCGGGTTGGGATGGGATCCTCGCGCAACGGACGGCGTCGAATTCGACCTTGATGCATCTCTGTTTTTGCTCGGACAATCCGGCAAAGTCCGCAATGAGCGCGATTTTATTTTCTATAATCAGACCAAATCGGTTGACGGGGCGGTCGAGCATACAGGGGACAACCGTTCCGGTCAGGGCGACGGCGATGACGAGCAGATGAAGGTCAACGTGGTCGCAATCAGCGCAGATATCGAAAAGCTGGCCGTCGCTGTCACTATTCACGATGCAGCAAGCCGCGGCCAGAATTTCGGCCAGGTCGACAACGCATTTATCCGCATTGTCAACGAAGAGACCAATAATGAAATCGTTCGCTTCGATTTGACTGAAGATTATTCGACTGAAACAGCGATGATCTTTGGCGAGGTGTATCGGCACAGCGGCGAATGGAAGTTCCGTGCCGTCGGTCAAGGCTATGGAGGCGGTTTGCAGGCTGTTTGCGCCCAGTATGGCGTCAGTGCGTCCTAAACTTAACTAACTCTCTTGGAAGGAGATCCAACATGGCAGTTTCACTTACTAAAGGCAGCAACGTTTCCCTCTCGAAAGAAGCTCCCGGCCTCACCAACGCAATAGTCGGCCTCGGCTGGGACCCAAGGGCCACGGACGGCGCGGAATTCGATCTTGACGCCAGCGTTTTCATCGTTGGTGAAAGCGGCAAAGTCCGCAATGACAGCGACTTTGTTTTCTACAACAACAAACTCGGTGCAGACGGCTCGATCGAACACACGGGCGACAACCGTTCAGGTGCGGGCGAAGGCGACGACGAACAGGTAAAAATCGACCTCAAAAAGGTTCCGGCTGACGTAAAGCGCCTTGTATTTGCCGTAACCATTCATGATGCCGATGCCCGCAAGCAAAATTTTGGCCAAGTTGGAAACGCATTTATGCGCGTCATCAATGCGTCCGGAGAAGTCGAGATCGCCCGCTACGACCTGTCTGAAGACTACTCAATAGAAACGGCTTTGATCTTCGGTGAAGTTTACAGAAACGGCGAAGAGTGGAAATTTAAGGCTGTAGGGCAGGGTTTCGCTGGCGGCCTTGCCGCTCTTGCTAAAGAACACGGCGTTAATCTTGGTTGATTTGTCATAAGGGGGGACGGGATCGCCCCCCTCTCTGACGCCAGTCTCCGGGTATTTTGTTCCGCATAGAGACCTGCGAGAGAAATCGGGACAATTTCGCACCTCGGAGGAATTCATGTCTAGGCGGCACTTTAACCGCAATTCGCTTATGGGAATCCTTGTGACGTCTGCGGTGGCAGGTGTGGGATTGAGCTTCGGCCGGGATGTTTACCGAAAGACGCGCAACAATTTCGTCTTTTTGCTGCTGGCTGCAATTGCCCTCGCAGGAACCTCATATGGCGTTTGGAATATGGTGCGGGGTCACGATCGCGGCCCCATCGCCACAATATTCAGAACTTACATCTTGAACGGACTCATTATCCTGGTGAGTGTCGTCATCTTTGCTCTGTTTGCAAATGTCGTTTCCGGTGATGCGAATCCGGCGAATGTCTCCCGTTTCATCATTCTAGGCGAAGCAGCCTTCGTCGGGCTCGGATTATTGATTGGGCTCAAACATCGCCACAAGCGGTTACGGGCGTTCGCGATTGACCGTCACAACGAGGGGTTTCTCGAGCGGGAAGGCTTTCGCGATGTGGGTGGACGTGACCAAGTCATGATTGATCCCTCAGGAAACGAGTTGACACTCGATGACTTCCGGGCGGATGCGGTCACGTTCAAGGTCTTAGGCCGCCGCGGAGCACGCGCGCGCATCCTGTTGGATAACGATGGGCGCATGGTTGAATATGTTCCCGCATGAACCTGACGAGCAGATTTAAGTGATCTGGGTCCGAGGTATAAACTACATAGCAGAGGTAAACCTTGTGACCTTTTTCAAAGTGGTTGTCTTCGCAGCTCTGCTCGTCACCGCTGGCGCAGGGCACACTTCCGATAACCATCAGGTGAGAGTTGTCGACGGAGACACACTGGAACTTGGGGGCGTAAAGTATCGTCTTCATGGCATCGATGCGCCCGAGGCGGGCCAATTATGCAGAACGGCGAACCGGAGAACCTGGCCTTGCGGTCAGGAGGCCATCAAAACACTTCAGATGATGGTGCGTAGCCATGCTTTGACGTGCGACAATCGCGGGTATGACAAGTACGGACGGACCTTAGCTGTATGTTCGATTGCCGGAACTGACATCAATGCCGCAATGATCAACAAAGGAATGGCTTGGTCGTTCAAGCGGTATTCCCACGATTACGATGAAATCGAGGCGGCGGCCAAAGCCAACCTGGTCGGAATCTGGCAAGCAGACACGGAGACCCCATGGGATTACCGCGCACACCGCTGGCAGATCGCCAAACAGGACGCTCCTGCCGGATGCAGCATCAAGGGTAATATCTCCAACAAGGGCGAGCCCATCTATCACATGCCTTGGTCCAAGGGCTATGCAAGGACACGCATCAACGAAAAGAAGGGCGAACGTTGGTTTTGCACTGAGGCCGAAGCCATCGCAGCCGGATGGCGAGCGCCTTGGGGCGACTGATGTCAGTCTCCATTACACGCCGATTTCGGCCTGTTCGCTTATGCCGTATATCCTGGCCCTGTCGAGTATTCTCTGGGCCCACGTTCTATGCGTACTCGGCTCGCACATCGAACCGCCATATTTGAAGACCGCTTCGGCATCCGTCGCCAATATCCTCACCGAAGCGTCGTAGTCCATGCGGTCAGGGCGAAACCCGAGTTGGATGCGGTGTATCTGTGACGGATGGATGGCCGTCTTGCCGACAAAACCGAACGACACGTCCTTGTCCACTTCCTTCTGAAGAAGCCCGCTATCGTCAATGATTTCAAAGACCGGAGAAGTCAGCGAAAACCCTGATGAGCCCATTACGCTCATCAGCATCGAAACCACGTAGAAAAGCGGACCTTCGTAAAGTGTCTCTCTCGGCGTGCGGCGGACGCCAAGACATGACATCAGGTCGTTGCCACCGACGCGAAGCGCGATGATGCGGTCGGGGGCGTGGGAAAGCAGTTCGCTCTTAAGTTCTGCGACGGAAATGGCGTCGAACATTTCCGACGTTTCCAATGTAGGCATCAGAAGCAGATCGGTCCCTCTTATGGAGTGAACCCACTTTTCGACGTCACCGTTTCGCACTTTGGGCGCAACGAAGCCATCAATGTTATGGATGCCGGCCATCTGAGCAATCCGCTGAGCCATTTCAATATGACGCGGACGAATAAAAAGCATCGGGAAATTCCGCCTACTGCTATCCCGCTTCACGTCTCCGATCTGGAGAAGGGTCCTTTCCAGGATGTCCATTCCCACGAGGACGTCACTTTCGAGGAGCGCGTCTTCGAGACATAGGACCAACGACCTGAGTTCCGGAAGTTTTTCTCCAGAAATGTAAGCAAGCGCGTCATGTTTGAGAATCGGCATGTAAAGCGTCGCGCCCAGATCAAAAGGCGATCTATTTTTCAGCAATTTTTGAAACCTTCTGGATCAGGGTGATGGCGCGATAAGGATGGATTTTTTCTGGAACGACTTTGAAGGGGACATTCTTCTCCCGGATCAAATGCAGCAGTGCTGCCGGTTCGGCGTCATCAATGGACGACAGGAATACCATTTGAGGCATACGGCGCAGAATTGCCCTCGTAGCTTCCGCAATTCCCGGTTTGATCCGGTTTAAATTCTCAACTTCGAATTCTGCAGCAACTCGATTGATTGCCTCCCGCGATTGTCTTTGATGGCTGGAGCGCTCGTCATCTGTCCATTGCGCAGGACCAATATTCCGGTCCAGCGCGATAACGGTATGTGTCCATACTTGGTCGACGAAAGCAGCTGAGATATCGTGCGCCTCCAAATGGTCCCATCGGACGGTGCCATGAAAGTCTTCCGGACCGGTGACGTTTTCGTTGAGGATCGAACGGCTGATCAACCCGGAGACGGTGCTTCCGAGTATTCCCGACGGAATGAGCCAGTCTTCTCCCGACGCCGCAAGCCACGCCCGGCCACATGGATCCGCCAGAACAACCAGCTTCGGTGCCACTGCAGAAAATGAGCGGAAGCTCTCTTCCAACTCGGTGGAAATAGCGCCTTTTCCGGTCCAGCCATCAACGAACAGCAATCCTTCAATGGGCCTGCGATCAAGGATGTGGCGCATCGCGTTGCCGTCGATTCCGCGGTCTCGAATAATCGAAATACCAAAGTGTTCGACGTCCCGGCCTATGCGGGACAAAGCACGCTTGAGGAGAACGCCCAAGGGTACCCCAGCCCGAACGAGACTCGCCAAAGTGATTGGCCCGTCGATACGATTGGAGATAGACCGCGCGAGAGCTGCCACCTCGCGTCCCATTCTCGCAGCGCCAGCGGACATCGCTTCATCGAATATCGCCATGTAGCCGGGTTCTGGCGCGCTTTCGAACGAAATCATTTCCGAATAGTGGCGTTGGCCGGACTGTATTGCTGCTTCCTTCGATGCGACGTCGATTGCCTCCATATTTACGAGCTTCAAAAGAAACGTGATGTCCGCACTGTGGTACGTGCCCGAAATGAATTTACTTTGCGTCTTCAACACAGTCCTCCCTACTCCGCCACCTGCATGACCGGTAGGCTTAAGTACCTGCGGACTTCACGCTCTGGCGTATGACTGCAACACTGGATGAATGATGGATGATGATCGAGGTTCGAGAGGAATAACTACCGAGCAATTACCACGTTTGGCTGCTCCAGGGCTTGCATGAGTATAGGACTAATCTCCGATTCATTCGTCTCGGAACAGAGGAGGATTCTTGCGTATTCTGACGGATCGACATTGTAGAGATAATTCAATACCTGTCCCCCGTAATTGTCCTCAAATGTGAATTTTTTCAAAATGGCATGCCCCAATGAAATCGGCGATCGGGTCACGGATGAGTAGTGGACGTCAGCTCCTTCCATCTCCAATTTTTCTGCAAGCAAGAACGGCTGCCAAACATTTTCTCCTGTGCCGAGAACCAGCGTAGCGCCCGAGGCTGCCGCCTCACCCTCCAGTTGAAGAAGGTGCCGGGAGACGCCCAACCGAGCCCAGTCGAGAGCCTTGTCGGGCGAAATGACTTTGCCATTTTTTATCTCAACAGACGGCGCTTCCGGTGCGTTGATGTTCAAACCGTTTGCATCCCAGCGATACCGCCCGGACAGGATCGACGCGTGTTTCACGTTGCCTGCGATCATCTGTTCGGTAGCACCATCTGACCAATCCGTGAGGGTGACGAGTACCGTATTGCGATTGTTCGCCCTGATGCTGGCAGGCAGAGCTGCGAACAGATTGCCGAACGTTTTTCCGCTCGAAGCTTCGTCATCAACCAATACAAGCGTCCGGGCATTCTCGACCATCGAGACTAGGCCGGGCATGAGCGGCCGGTGTACGAGATGTCCCCTGGCGTGACTGTGCTCTTCCTGGAACTCGCAGATCAGGGGCAAACCAAGTGGGTGTCTGGTAGTGCAAATGTAAACCGTATCGTCCCGGTCATTTTGTTCTGAGTATTGCTGGTGCACGCCCGCACCCAGCCCGACAGCAGTTTCGGCCATTCCTATGAAGAGGATTGGCCCTTCGAGATCGGGTGAAATTTGGTCGGCCAGAAATTTGTACGTCTTTCGCATCATCGAAGGCCGCACGGGAATGTGACGTCCAAGCACCTTGGAAACGAACAGGAAGGACCGCTTGGGATTGATGCGCTCCGCGAACCCGAACATCGTATCGGGAGGCATCAGGCTGCGGTCGATTTCAACCGATATAGTTCCACGGGTGAGTTCGGCAGAAAGCGGTTGTTTAATGGCGTTGTCCAAAATGTCCCACCCGAGTCGCTGATAGCTGATTTGGTTCATTTCCTAACATGCATTGGGCTAATAAAAGCGTGGTCGCCAGTAAAAATTGTAATAGTTTTGTGAAGTGAGTGCCCAACAGAAAAATGAGCATCAGACCGGACGCCTGCGTTCTGGAGAAAACAACGATGACGAGAAGTGGAGCGGAGAACGTGCTGCCGTTTTCCAACCTCAGCGTTTGAAGAGTAGGCGCAGGTTCAGCATGAATGAGTGTCGGACCCGAAATGAAGTTCGGTGATATCAATGACTGTGATTCAGTCGGTGTTGCGAAGCATCGACGGAGCGCCACATGTGGACCGATACAAACGGTAAGCAATATGCCTGGGAAGGGCCGCGGTATTCAAGCGATTTGACGGACACGGAATGGGCGGTTCTGGAGCCGCATATCCCTCACGACTTGGCCGGCCGCCCAAATGGTGGCGGCGGGCGATCATAAATGGGCTGCTCTACATCCTGCGTAGCGGGTTGCCGCGGCGAATGCTGGATCGAGATTTCCCGCCGATTACGACGGTGCAGCGCTGTTTCTATGCTTGGCGCGACAGCGGCCTTTGGAGCACGATCAATCACCTGCTGCTCATGGCCGTGCGCCTGCGTTGCGCGGACAATGCTTGAGCTTAGCGAAGAGTTGCTCGATGGAGGGTTCAGGTCCGGCGAGTATTTCGGCAGGAAGAACAGCCTGGCATAGGCCGACCGGATGGCGCTGCGCCTGAAGCGGATGTGCTCACCATCGCCGGGTACAATGTCCGGACCCGATCATGGAGAACACTGCAAAGGCTCCGCTAGATGGGGTCGATGACCATTCCACCAACGTCCAGGCCATCGCACGCCAGATCTATCTGAAAGGGTGGCGCGGCTACTTCGGCATTTGCGAAACCCCGTCGGTGTTGAGTCGCCTCGACCGATGGATCAGGCGCAGGCTTCGATCCATCGCGTGGAAGCAATGGAAGCACGGACGTACCCGCTTTGCGGAGTTGCGCCGCCGTGGCGTCGGGCACGATCTGGCGGCACAAACCGCCGGCAGCGCGCACGGCCCCTGGCGGATCAGCAACAGTCCCGCGCTCGCCATTGCCTTGCGAACGCATTCCTCTCTGGCCTCGGCCTTGCTTGCCTTGCCCCCGCCAAGGCCGCATAACCAACCGAACCGCCCTGTACGGACCCGTATGCAAGGTGGTGTGGGAGGGGAGGAACCGCGAGGTTCCCCCCTATCCCGATTGGCGCGGATCCGGTCGGAAAAGTTCGGCGCTCGCGAAATTTTGGAACCGTTCTTTGTCGAAACAGTCCGAGGTTCTTGGCGCCCTCCCTCGCCAATGGAAGCCTCTTGCCCGGACATGCGGTAGTCACAGGGTCCGAGCGATCGGCGAAGAAGACACAGAACGCTTCCGCGACTATCCCTCGCTCGGCCGGGGCAACTTTCGACGGACAGCGTTCAATGTTGCCTGCTACTATGTGGAGAGCGCCAAAGGCCGCGATTATCGTTGCATTTCCAGAAATATCCGCGTGCGAAATCGCGCCGCATAATCAACTCTCGATCCAGGCTCTGTCCCGACGACCCAGCGTGAACGACGTCGCGTGGCGTTTGCGCCCGCCGGACGCATATGCACATCCCCTGTGTTCAGCGATTCCTGCGAACTGAAGCGCTACGGCCGCATTGAAGCCTTTTCATATTCTGCGCAGACTATGCCGATGGCAGCTGCGCCCTCCAGAACGAAACGATTGCCGGAAATCAAGCTGCGACCTTCTTGCGGGTCCGCTTCGCCGGCGCCGGCTCCGGCGCTTCCGGCTCTTTCGGTTTGCGGCCGAGCCCCATCGTCTTGGCCAATGCCGAGCGCGCCGCGGCGTAGTTCGGCGCGACCATCGGATAATCCGCCGGCAGGCCCCATTTGGCCCGATATCCATCCGGCGTCAGCCCATAGTGGGTCGACAGATGGCGCTTTAGCGATTTGAATTTCTTCCCGTCTTCAAGGGAGATGAGGTAGTCCGGTGTCACCGACTTCCTGATCGGGACTGCAGGCGTAAGGGCAACCGGCTCTTTTGCAGAGACACCTTCCGCCGTCCCTTTCAGAGCCGCGTGCACTTGGCCGATGAGGGCAGGGAGATCCCCCACCGGGATCGGATTGTTGGAGACATAGGCTGAGACAACATCGGCCGTGAGCTCGATGAGGGTGTCGATGTTTTTTTCGGCTTCTTCTGTCATGAAACTCTCCAGGCGGCGTGAAACACAGTCGGCGAAGCGTCGCTTCATAGTGGCGGTTGTCGCTGAAAGCAAATACAGCCCGGCAGGACTATCGCGATGCTCGTCGGCACCGAGGACCATAACGCTGCATCCGCCGTCGTGCGCGTGTGTTGCTCAGTGTCGGCTGCCTCTTGACTGGGGCGGAGCTTGGTTTTTGGTATCCCGATCCACTTCGTGTGAATTGCAAAACGCAAGCGCCGAAGATGTTTCGCGACGCCCATGAAGTGTCGACGTCGATATTCCGCGGCTCGCGAAGTCCCCGCATCATGGATATCATGGCCCTTTTCTCTATCAGGCTTTCCGCTGTCGCGGGAAGGCCAACTAATCGCGATGCGATCCATCTCGGTTATTGCAGGTCCGTGTCCATGCTGCTCGACACCTTTGTTGGCGACCGTGCCGCGGTGCTTGGCGCATATTCAGGCATGACGGCAGCCTGCTGCGACGCGCGTCTCGGTCGTAAGCTTTGGGTCGAACTTGTCAGTGATCTCGAAACCGGGCGGTTTCTGTTTCGCTATCCTTTCTTTGGGAATGTGAAATTGGTGGCCGAGCAGTCCGCCTGAAACGATGTGCAGCCGGACGGTCTTGAGCTTTTTGCAATTCATTCTTAACCTGGAGTTGAATTGCCCAGAAGGTGCTGTCGTCTCGAGCGGGCACTTGCGGATGATGATCGGAATGTCGTCTTGGGGACGATGTTTCCATTCGCTTAGGTAGCTTGTCGAAAACAAAAGTTCCGATTACTTGCTTCCGGAGTCCGATATCGTGATGAAATACCCAGACGTTGAACCAGGTCTTAAAGACGAAGTCCCCTGGTCCGACAGCCTGACCGCCTACGCCAAGGAGCACTTCACGACCTATCTGAGGTTCTTGGATGCATCCGCTGACAATGCGAGCTATGAGGAGATGGCGCAGGTCATCCTCGGCATCGATCCGGTGCAAGAACCAGAGCGCGCCCGGAAAGCCGCGCGAAGCCATCTCGATAATGCGAAATCTGCTCGCCAGGTGTCATCGGAAGTTCGGGCGGCCTTTGGCAGTAGACCCATTAACGCAGCCCGCGATGATGGTTACCCACGCGACCAAATCGATCTGCAACTCGACGATCCCGAAGCCACGCTGGTCGAGATCACCGGATATCTGCAGGCGGCGCGCATTAATCTGACGGCCGGCAACGCCCTGATCGGGCCGGATACCGGCGGGACCTACGACGACCTGGCCTTCGCGCTGCCAGCGAACGCGGGCGCCACCTATTGCAAGCGCAAGCTCTCGACCGCAACCGAACTGTTTGGCGACGCCGCAGAAGTCTCGGAGGCGCAGTAATGACCACTGTAACGAGAGACCTTCGCGATGACGCGGCTCGCCGCAACGCGATCAGCGTGCATGATCGCTCGATCCTGGTCGAAGCTGGCGCCGGGTCCGGCAAGACGGACTGTCATGGCCGGTCGCATCGCGGTCATGCTGGCCGAAGGCATCTCGCCCAAATCCATCGCGGCGGTGACGTTTACCTTGAACTGGCGGCCAGCGAACTTCTGATCCGGGTCGGCGACTTCGTCGGCGACCTCGCCGCCGGACAAATTCCGCCCGAACTGCGGATTGCCTTGCTAGGCGGGCTGCCGTCGGACCAACAGCACCACGCCGCACGACCTGCTGTCGCAAGCGGTCGATATGATGCGGGTACGCCCGATCCTGCTTGAACAGCACCGGGGACAGGCGGAACGCGCACTCGCCAACTCGCTGGCCTCCAGCTTGGCCAATGCGATCGACTTCACATCTGCGCGCTCCCGGTGCGCATCGCTATAGAGCGACAAAGGTTGCCTGTATCCCTCAACCGAGAGGCAAGCCCAGGCGCCCGCTGCACGAACCGCAGGCGATGCACGTCAACGGCTGAGAGAGTCGTGGTAGCGGTTGAGAGCGCGGTCGCGTTTCAGAAGGTCGATCTACTCGCAAAAAGGAATCGTCTTAGGCGAAAGGCGGCACTTAATGCCGCTATTCCTATATCCATTGGCGCCCATCGGGTTCCCGGATTGAGCAAATCCGGATCACTATTTCATGCCGCTGCCAGCGTTGTGTCGGCCATGTGCACGCGCGCTGCCGCCGCCAGCAGGTCGGTCTGGGTGATCAGCCCAATAATGCGTCGCTCGGCATCGACGATGACCACGGCATGGCTGCGGCCGTCGGTGAGCACCGGCAGCAGGCTCATCGCCGGCGTGTCGGGAGAGGCGGTGGCAGCCTTCGACATCACAGCCCTCACCGTGTCGGTCGCCTTCGTCAGCTCGCGCAGGCCAACCACACCGACCAGCCAGCCCTCGGCGTCGGTCACCGGCAGCGTCCGGATGTTGTGATCGAGCAGCAAATGACGCGCCTGGTCGGCAGGCGCATGTTCATCGACTGAAATCACATCGCGCGACATGATGTCCTCGCACAGCAGGATCCGGTGGGAGCGCACCATCGCCTGCAACTCGACCTGCCGCAGCAGCCGCTCGAGATCGTTGCGGTCGATGTCGAAGGTTTCTTCCAGCGCGCCGAGCGCGGCATCGATATCCTCGGGCCGGAAGCCGACCCGCTCCCGCGCCGGCGGATCGATGGTTCCATGCGTGCTTTTGAGGGCGGGGGCCGCCACATGCGGATAGTTGCGCCGCGACAGTTTGTGGATGCCGTAGCCGAGTGCGACCAGCACGATCGAGTTCAGCGCCACCGGAACGAAGGGAAACAGCAAGCCGGCGCTGATGACGGCCGGTCCGCCGAACACCGCGGTCAAGGCGGCGGCCCCGCCCGGCGGATGCAGGCAGCGCGTGAACGACATGGCGGCGATCGCCAGCGCCACCGCAATGCCGGTGGCTAGGACGGGTTCATGCACGAAATGCGCCACGATCACCCCGACCAGCGCCGAAATTGTATTGGCACCGATAATCGACCAAGGTTGCGCCAGCGGGCTTGAAGGCACGGCAAAGAGCAGCACGGCCGATGCTCCCATTGGAGCAACCAGCAGTGCGACATGTGGGCCAGACCCGTTCGCCTGCGGATTCCGACGTGAAGCCGGCCGCCATTCCGATCAAAGACCGGCCACCATTCCGATTTGAAGCCGGCCACCGTTCCAATCAAAAGCCGGCCAGTTTTCGGCACTGAAGATTACCTCCTGGGTCAGCAACTTTGGCATCAATCACCTCGCCATGAACGGGGACATTTCGATGCCGGCAAAGAGAAGGCTGACCATGAGACAATTGAGACAAATGCTGCGGCTTGCCGGAAGCGGGACGAGCTCCCGCGAGATTGCCGTCGTCTTGGGAATAGCGCGCAGCACGGTGCAGGATAATCTGCAGCGCGCAGCGGCGGTTGGATTGAGCTGGCCCTTGCCGGGCGAACTGACCGACGATGCGCTCGAGAACAAACTCTTCACTCGCAACGGCGTCAAACAGGGCACGCGACGACGCACAGAACCAAACTGGGCCGATCTTGCCGTCGAGCTCAAGAAGCCCGGTGTCACCTTGCTCATCCTGTGGGAGGAGTATCGTGGGTCGCATCCCGACGGTTACGGCTATAGTCGCTTTTGTGAACTTCTAAGAGTCCGTTTTGAAATTCAAGGATGAGCGTTTCGGCGGATGAGGTTTGCGCCCATTGCGACGAGGATCATTGCGTGAGAGACGTCGATGCGCTGCTCGTAGTCGCGCACGAGGCGGCGCCATCTTGTCATCCAGCCGAAGGTCCGCTCGACGAACGTCTGTACAATGTTGCGTGGAACTGGTCATTTTGCTTGGTGATTTTGGGCCGGCTGGGCCATCGAGCGGGGGAACCCGGAAGATGATCTCGATGTGGGCGTCGTCGATTTCGACCCGGCGAACCACGGAGCGGATGATCTGCCGCATGCCGGCCCGATCAAGGCCGGCGAGCCCTGCTGTCACCTTGGCGGAGAAGTCTTCCAGACGGCTGATGAGGAGTGAGAGGTCGCGTTCGTTCTCGGCCACTTCGACCGCCGCCCGGTGCCGCTCCTGAAGCTGGGAGAGGCGTTGTTTCAGGCCAGCGATACGCGGTTCGAATTCCGCCTTGTCGATGACGCCTTCGGCATAGCTGTCGATCAGCCGGCCGATGCCGCGACGCAAGGTGGCCATCTGTCGTTCCAGGCGGACGATCTCATCCGGCTCGCGGATTTCGTCGCGGGCTTGGCGGAGGCGGCGGCGATATTCGTCGGCCATACGACGCGGGTCCTCCAGAAGGCCTTTCACCTGATCCCACACTGCTTCTTCCAGGTGATCGCCGCGCACCGCCGGGTTGTTGCACACGGCGTGGCCGCTGAAGCGGTAGCCATCCGCACCGATACAGCGATAGTAGCGCAGCGTGTTCGTCGGGTCATACTTGCGGGAACTCGGGGCGCGCTTGCCATAATAGGCGTAGCCGCAACGCCGACAGACCGTGAGGCCCTGCAGCAGCCAGTCCGCGCCGGGCATGCGTTGGCGCTTGCGCTTGCCGTTCTCCTCAAGCTGTGCACGGGCCGCCTCGAACACGGTGCGATCGACAAGTGGGGGAACGGGGATCTCGATCCACTCTTCAGGCGGAACGAGAACGCGGCAAGTGGCCCGCGGCGAGGGCTGCGGATGGCCGCGGATTGGCCGCAACCGTGGTCGTGGTGGCAAGTAGCGGGCCCGCCCGAAAGCGGCGCGTCCGACATAGGCGGGATTGGCAAGCATACCGCGGATCGTGGAGGCGTGCCAATGCATGGCTCCTGCCCGCGTCTGGCAGCCCATCTGCTTGAGCCGCCGGCACACCTCCCGCAGGCTCATGCGATCCAGGCCGACCCATGCGAAGATCAGACGAACAATGTGCGCCTCCGCCTCCACCACCTCGAAGCGTGCCACGCTGCCACCTTGGTTCCGGCTCACATAGCGGTAGCCAAAGGGCGCACCCGTCAGAGCGCTGACGGAGCCGGAACGGGCCGCATGACGACGACCGCGACGGCTCCGCTCGAGGATCTTGGCCCGCTCATATTCGGCGATCACCCCCTGAACCTGGAGCAAAAGATCATCTTCGGCCGTGCCACCAATGGGGCGGTTCAGGAAGACGATCTCCACACCGGCACGACGGAACTCGTCGATCAGCAGCGCCTGATGGGCGTAGCGGCGGGCGAGCCGATCGGGAGCATGGACGTAGAGACGCTCGACGTGGCCGCTGGCAACCGCATCCCTCAGCCGCTCCAGCGCCGGGCGAAGCAGAATCGAACCACTGTAGCCGTCATCCAGATAGCTGTGACCTGGCTCAAGCACGAAGCCATCGGCGGCAATGCGTTCCTGCAACGCAATGACCTGACTGGCGATCGTGTTGTCGCGCGTCTGGGCCTCGCTGGATAGCCGTGCATAGAGCGCGCATCGCATCTGGGTCATTGCTCACCTCCGGATCGCGCCATTACTTCCTTCACCTTCAATGAGCGGTCCGGAGGACCGTCCGGCCGCTGGCTTGTGCGCCTTATCATCGGCACAAGGCGGGCATAGGCCTCGAGCAGATGTTGGGGGCCGGTTCTTGTCGCTTCGAACGACACGTGCACGCGCAGCACAGGGCGATCCTTGCGCCGGACCATGTGCGCCTCCATCGGCCAGCTCGCAGCTGGGCCGTCGATGGCGCATTAAATCCTGTGGTGGCTCTGATTCGCCCGCGACAAATCGACTCGCATTCCGACCGCGACGAGCCTCAACAAGCTGCCGCTTACGGCTTGGACGCTCGATGCGCACCGACCACTCAAAGGCAAACTTGGCAACATTGTACAGCGGTTCACGACCCAGCGTCGGGGCAAGACTTCGAAGCCCTTCTGGTCATCGGATCGGCGGATGACCTCGACCACGAAGTCCAGATAGGCGGCCTTGTCCATGAGCATTAGCCGATCATAGGCGCCGTCGGCGAACAGATGCTTCACCCAGGGCCAGCGCTGGCGGATACCATCCAAGATCGCCTGAGCGCCGGCGCTGTCGGAGATATCGGCCGGCGTCAAGTTGACCATCAACAGCCGCCCATCCGTATCGACTGCGATATGGCGCTTGCGTCCGACGATCTTCTTGCCGGCGTCGTAACCCCTTGTTCTTGCTTGCGGAGCCTTGACCGACTGGCTGTCGATCACCGCCGCCGACGGGCTCGCCTCGCGCCCGGCCCGCTCACGATCCAGCATCAGCGCCACGTCGTGGATGGTCTGGAACAAAAATCGCCGCGCCAGCTCTCGAAACCAGCCATAGACCGTCTGCCAGGGTCCAAAGTGGATCGGCAGCATCCGCCAGCCGCAACCCGAACGGACCAGGTAGCGCACCGCATTGATCACCTCGCGAAAATCAACCTCGCGCGGACGGCCACGCCGCCCAGGCTTGGGCATCAGCGGCGCGAACTGCTCCCACTCCTCATCCGTCAAATCAGACGGGTAGCGCTTGGTCTTCTTGGCGATCTGGGCCATCCGGCCACGGCTCTGCTTTGTCCACATCCACAGCTTGAATCATAACCCAGCCTCAGACGAAACCCCAGTAAGCCGATTTTCAAAACGGCCTCTTAGCGCTCCACGCTGGACGAAGGCCGCCCTGCAAGAGGCAGCCATGAATCTTCAATCAGAGCGCGGTGGAGCGCCCTAACAGCGTCGTCAAAGCGTGATTCATCAACTATGAAGATTATATCTACGCCGCGCATGAGCTGGTGGATGCCTAGGACCTCTATGCAAGCATCGGCTAGCGCTTGCACAGCAATGGCCGCTAGGTTATGGAGATTTAGGTCGCTTCCGATGGCCGAGACAATGCTCACCTTCTTTGTAACAATATCAGCCGTCGGAAAGCTTTCCTCTAGAGCCTGGACAACGGGCGCGATTACGTCGGGTGCTGCGGCTAGATAATGCGTGATGGTATTTGCGTTTGATGCCTTGGTGACGACGCGGACGTCATAGCCTTTCAACTTCTTGAGTATCTCTGCATCATAGTCATTCCCACCCACCATATCCTGCTCGAAAAACTCTAGGGCATACACTCCTCTGAGGCCGGTGATAATCTCTGCCTGCGGTGTGTCAGAGACGTAGTCGCGCGTAATGACAGTTCCTTCGTCCCCCGATTTGAAGGTATTCTTGAAACGAAGGGGTATATTCGCATGGCGCAGCTCCTTGGCTGCAGCCGGATGTATTGCCTCCACTTCGAGGTTAGAGAGCTGATCGGCGACGTCATAGTTGGTGTGGCCGATGGTGCGGACCCGTTCAATGCCGACAATCTTGGGGTCGGCTGTCGAAAGAGGGTACTCCTTGTGGATTATTGCCTCCTTGGCGCCTGTGAGTACGGCGATCCGGGCGAATGTTAATTCGGTGTAGCCACGGCCATAGAGCTGCACCAGGCCAGCTGGGCATCGGCTGTAGCCCGTGATGATCGGCAGCTGCTTGCCGAGGTCGATCGCGGATAGCGCCGTTTCGATTCGCTCGTCAAGGCTTATTTCAGTTTCGTCACGCCAGCCTGTCATGTCCACGAAGATCGCCGCCACGCCAAGTGTCCTGAGGAGCAGTGCCGTGTTGTGGGAACTGTGGGCTTCGCCCTGCGCGGCGAGAACCTCGCGCACGGTATTCAAGTGCTCTTCGAGCCTGAAGGGGCCATTTGAGCAAAGCCGCTGGAGATCCAACAGGCAGCCGCGCAATCCTTCGATGCGGTCGCGAGCAAAATCATCGGCGACGCGCCTTTCCGGCGAGCGGCCGAAGACTTCCGCATTGATCCTCCTCATCTCACGATGGACCTCTGCGATCGCTTCGACCAAAGCCGATCTTGATCTGTCGTCCGCAAAACGCGCATAGGCGCCGGGCTTGCCAGTTTTCTTGTGCTCGAGGAGCAGATCGGTCATTCCACTATAAGCGGATACGACGAATATCCGGTTGTAGAGTGCGCTCCCCTTGCGTCCTCCAATTAGGACGTTCTTGAGTACGGCAGCGGTGTTGGAGATCGACGTGCCTCCGATCTTCTCGACAGTGTGGGCGCTAGGCTCGCGGTTAGGCAGGAGATTCACCTCAAAATCCTTTTCGACGAGGTAGGTTGGTCAGTTGACAACCCGTGGCACCAGCGCGCCGTCCATACGTCTTGCATGCACGCTGACGTCCATACGTTCTTCTCCTTCTGACGTAGCTCGCAGCGCTGCCATGTCGTGTGAAGGTTCTCCGAAACGCCAGCTATGGGAGGGATGCACGCGTCGTCGTACTTTCCTGGTCTGCGGATGTGCTAGCGCAGGGAAGCCACGGCATCTGGCATGACGAGCGACTGCGGAGAGGCGGAGGAGCCGAATACTCTCGATGTCGACGCTCATTAACCTTGTCTGTGGCGACATCAGATCGCCTCAGAGTCGAGAGGATACGCGCCGGGTCTCAACATGCACCTCGCTGCCGGCTAAGGGAGGTACGTAGGCCAACACCAATTCGATCTCGGCCCAGCGGGTAGGCGTCATGCTTATCAAACGTGTATGATGTTCGGTCGCACGACATGGACTCATCCGCTTGCGAACCCTCGATAGAGCCCGTTCCTGAGATGCAGTAGATCGCCGCCTCAAGGTGGTTCCGATAATGCATCTTGAGCCCCGGATAGATCCTTGTGATTGCCCATTCCATCGTTCTTGAGGAGCAACCGCCCGCTTTCCCAGCTTGTCGTCTGAACCCGCCTGGCTGTCAGTTTCTCCTCGTCGAAATCCCTGACGATCATGATTCACCTCTTACGCTGCGGTGTTCACGGTGCTGCCGATCACGCTATCGATAGCGTCCTCGAGGATGTCGAGGCCTTGGCTAAGCTGATCCTCCCCAATGACGAGAGGGGGAAAACACTTCACGACCTCGTCTTTGGGACCAGCGGTCTCGAGGATGAGGCCATTCTGAAAGGAGGTGCTGATGACCTGACCGGCAATCTCGCCGGACTTCAGATCGATGCCCCGCATCATGCCACGACCCCTGGTTGACACTCGCTCCGGATCGTACTTCCGCGCGACCTGATCAAGGCGGCTTTTCAGCAGATTGCCTTTCTCAGTGACGGACGCTGCAAAGCTACTCGTTCGCCAGAAGTGCTCTAGGGCGGCGCGCGCGGTGACGAAAGCATGGCAGTTGCCGCGGAACGTTCCGTTATGCTCTCCTGGCTCCCACCTATCGAGTTTTCGATCAATAAGGACGAGGGCCATAGGCAGGCCATAACCCGATATCGATTTCGCCATCGTGACCATGTCCGGGCGGAGACCAGACGCCTCGAAGCTGAAGAACGCATCGGTCCGGCCAACACCCGCCTGAATGTCATCTACGATCAGCAGAGCTCCGTGTTTGCGCGCAATGGCCGCCACCTTGCGCAGCCACTCCGTGCCGGCGACATTCAGGCCGCCTTCGCCCTGAACTGTCTCGACAATCACCGCCGCGGGCGCATCTACGCCGCTCGATGGATCCGAGAGCAGGCGATCAAGGTAATCGGCGGTGTCTACACTGGACCCAAGATAGCCGTCATAGGGTAGCCGCGTCACGCCGCCGAGCAATTGGCCGGCGGCTGCGCGATGGTATCGGTTGCCGGTGCAAGAGAGTGCGCCAAGACTCACGCCATGAAAACCGTTGGTGAAGGCAATGACGTTGGAGCGTCCAGTGATCTTACGTGCCAACTTGAGGGCAGCCTCGACCGCGTTGGCGCCGGTGGGACCGGGAAACTGTACGACGTAGTCCAGTTGTCTCGGTTTAAGGATCGTCTCGTCGAATTCCCGCAGAAAAGACTCCTTGGCTTCATTATACAAATCGAGGCCATGGGTGATGCCGTCACTCGCAATGTAGTCAGCAAGCGCGGACTTCAGCTCGGGGGGATTGTGCCCATAGTTTAGACTTGAGCAACCCATGAGAAAGTCGAGATAGGCTGTCCCATCGCGCGCAAACAACTGGGCCCCCCGCGCCGTCGCGAAAACTACGGGAAACCGACGGGCGTAGCTCCGCACTTCGGACTCAAGATGGTTGAAGATCGCAAATTCCTCCTCGCGATCCGGTTTACTTTGGTCAGTCATCGTTGCCTCCCTATTTGGGTATTGGGTAGGTAGGCCGGCGGGAATGCCTACAAATGGGGTTCGCGGTCGAACCAGGGAGCTTGCCGGATTGGCGCCCCAGGTCCGAGCCACAGCTCAACTTGGACGAACACCGGTGCCGCCTCGCGTCGCGTTTCACGAAGAGGACTTCTCAAAAGTGATGCCAACTGCGCCGAGGGAGCCTTAGAATATTTTTCTGAGGTTTGTTCAATGACTTGACCCGAGTGCAGCAGGCAACCAGGGCGAAACAATGTGTCGCGGATTCGACAGACACGACAGTAAGTGTCGGTTGCCCGACGTTTTCTGAGGAATGGCGACGGGGTTTAACATCGGGACCGGGAGCGGATCATATTGCGATCGGCGCTGACGACGGAGCATGCTACAGGCCGGAAATTGGACTGATATATCCAAGCGCTGATCCTCATAGTCGAGATCGAAACAGCCGATCGAGCGATGATGGTTCACCCTCTTGTTAGAGCTGGACGAGCGCCAAATGTGGCCAGATCTTGCGAGCCGCGCGAGGCAAAGCTCCCTGCCGGGATCACGCTTTTCAGGTGACCGCCGCATTTTCACCGGGCACGCACACAGGGGACCAGCACGAATATTCCAGGCGCAAATTTGGGAAGGACGGAGCTTGGCCGTTCTTGCATAGCTACAATGCACAAAATGTGTTTGCGCATTGCTCAACTTTTAGCCATTAAGGCGACAGCTGTTGCACGCGATGGTCTCCTCCCATCTCCATCGCATCAGCTGTTCCTCTGGAGGTTTCAACCTTCACACCTAAAGGGCCTCGGTTTTCCGGTGAACCTGTTTTTTTGGCGGTACCATTACCTTCGTCATTGTGCGCAACGCGGGGCGACGGCCGCTTCCGCCATCGGACTTTGGAGTCATTTCTGCCTGGCGGCGTCGACCCCTCCCGACAGAAGACTGACCTTTGCCAGCCTTCTACGGGCATTGCACCTTGGATGACGTGGGTAGCAAGATGAACCGGCCCGGGTCTGCTTAAGGCGGCTCTTGGCCGCAAAACTCTGCTTAGGTGCCATCTTTGCCCTAATGCTTCCCGCCGGCTGGCGAGATGACCTCCCCGATCGTTGATACGGTCTGCTTGGCGTCCAAACGCGTGTTCAGCCGGCTTTTGCCGTGGCCGCTTGCTACCCCAACTACCTTGCCGTGACTCCATCATCAACGGGCCATCCGCAGAGCCAAATTATCCGCGCATCCTCTGTAGCGCGACATCGCAGATGAGTTATTCAGCGACATCGTAGGTGACGACTTCGACGGCCGCGTTTGAGTTGTGACTGATCCCCTTGTCGAGTTCAAGAGCGATGTCGCTGATCGATGTCGCGGAGCGACATCGATGTTTCCGTGCTGTTGTTTTCGTCGATCGCAGCGATGTCGCTGTTGTCGGTGTCCGATGTCGCTGGCCGGCGTTGTTGGATGGCCGTGCGGCGTCGAAAGCTCTCGACGTTCATGTCGAAGATGATCGCGTGATGGACGAGCCTGTCAATGGTCGCGATGGTCATAGCTTTGTCGGGAAAGATGCTATCCCAGGCGCCAAATGGGCGATTTGCAGTAATCATTATGGATCGCCGCTCATATCTTGCGGCAATGAGTTCGAAGAGCACGCTGGTTTCTGCCTGGTCCTTGTGGACGTAAGACAGGTCGTCGAGGATGATCAGATCGAACTTGTCGAGTTTGTCGATGGCGCCTTCGAGAGCCAGATCGCGGCGGGCGCTCTGGAGTTTCTGGACGAGATCGGTGGTTCGGGTGAAGAGAACCCTAAAGCCGTTCTCGACCAAAGCTGCGCCGAGGGCGGCACAAAGATGCGTTTTTCCGGAACCAGGTGGCCCAAAACACAGGATCGTGCCACCTTTGGCAAGCCATGCATCGCCAGAGGCGAGCGCCATGACATGGGCCTTGCTGACCATTGGAACAGCGGTGAAGTCGAAGCTGTCAAGGGTTTTGCCGTTGGGCAGCCTTGCCTCAGCAAGATTGCGTTGGATGCGCCTTTGCACACGTTCAGCCAGTTCCAGTTCCAGCTCGGCAAGCGCCGCCACAACAGTCGTGCGGCGGGCCAGCCTTCGCGGTCGGCCTGTTGAGTGAGGTCAGGCCACAGGCGTGCGAAGGTGGGAAGCCGCAAGCTCGTCAGCATGAGCGGCAACTTTGCGATATCGACGGATACGGTATTCATTGCGTCATCCCTCCTGTGAGCAGCTGATCGTAGGCAGCAGCAATAGGTAGAACGACAATGATGCCGGGAACCTCGTTGGCAGCGACATCGAAGCGGGTTTGCAAGGCCGCCAGATCGGGCAGTTGCCTGGCATCGAGGCTGCCTTCCAGTGCCGGCGCGAGTTCGGCTTCACAGGCGTTGGAATGAGCGAGCCAGAGCAAGCCGACCATAGTTCGGCAGGCCGCACGCTGGTCAAGCGCTTCAGACATGGCTTGCCAGGTCCGGGCGTAGGCCGCGCGGGGGAACAACTGGTCACGGTAGACGAGATTGGCGAACGCTTGCGGCTTGCGGCGGAGGCTGTGAATGACATGCCGGTAATCAACAACGTGGCCGCCTTGCCCCTTGCCGCCGGGCCGTCCACGCGGAAGGGTAAAGGCGTGGCTTGCCCCGAGATAGCATTCCAGGCGATCATCGTAGAGCCGAACCCGCAGCCGGTGGCCGATATAGGTGGAGGGCGCGGTATAGAAGACCCGGCGCAAGGTGAAGCCGCCGGAGGACGTCACCACAACGACGGTGTCATCGTAATCGGTGGTCTTGCGTTGCGGCAACGCCCTGAGATGGGGCATCTCGACCGTCAGTTCCTGACGGCGCAAGGCATTGCTCCGGCTGATCTGTTCGGCGACGAAGCGGCGGTAGTCGTCAAGCGTGGTGAAGTCTGCCGACCCACGCAAAAGCAACGCCTGTTCGATCCGGTCCTTCAAATGGCCGTTGTGGCTTTCGACGCTGCCATTCTCATGGGCGACGCCACGGTTGTTGCGGGTCGGCGTCATCTGGTAATGGGCGCAGAGCGCCTCGTAGCGCCGGGTCAGATCCTCTTGCGTTTCCTCAGCGCGGTTGGTGAAGGCGGCCGAGAGCGAATCGCTGCGGTGTTCGAGGGGAGATGCACCCAGGCTCCACAATGCGTTTTGCAGGCCGCTGGCCAGAGCCGTGAAGCTTTCTCCGCCCAGAACAACCTCGACATGTTCCCAACTGCAATAGACCAGAACGAAGTGGTACAGCCGGTGAGCAAGGGGCCCACCTGCAATGGTCACGCCCAACGATCGGCAGTCGGTAAAATCCGACATGCCTTGGCGGCCGGGTGGATGGTTTTGGCGAAAGATCACTTCCTGTTGCGGCCCGTGGGAGGCTTTCCATTCCCGCACGCGCCGCACAAGGGTTCGGCGCGCTGGCATCAGCTCCCGTTCGGGGTAGCGCAGGCAAAGATCGTTCAGGATGGTGACTGGCCGAAGGGCCGGAGCTTTCTCCAGTTTGGGAACCACCTCGCTCTCCCCGATGTCGACGAAAGGATCGGCCCGTCCCCCGCCATGGCAGCGCTGGGCTTTCCTCTCGGAGGGAAGGCGCGGGTCTTTCTGAAGACGTGAGGCGGTGCTGGCGCTGAAGCCGGACATCGCGGCCGCTGTTTCCCGGCGGTGTGTTTTGTTCAATCTCATGTACAATCTCGCTTGCTGGTCCGTGATCGGTTTACCGGGCATCCAGGATCCTCTTCTTGGCAGATGAAGATCCAGACGTAGGGCAATCGGTACGGCCGCGGGCGCGGAAATTTCCGCGCCGCGAGGGACCAACCTACGGACGGGCTACGCCCATCCTTCGGTTGGCCCCTCGCGTCACCAGCGATGTCGCTGACTGATCAAGTGCGATGTCGCGCCGCACCTTGACCCGCATCGCTCAAGGATGGCCGGCATCCGAGATCGAAATGCTCATGCCTTGGAACTTTAGGCCTGACGTTATCGGCTGACCGCTTACGCTGCTCAGCCTCGACCTCCATGATCATCTCGATTACTTGCCACAAGCGGCGGCACTCGCGCTTGATCTCGTTCTTCAGGCAGGGTGGCAGATCCCGCCCGTCAGCCGTGCGCAGCGTCTCGAGCTGCTCACGCCAGTCCCGTCTGGCTGGCTTGAAGTCGCGGATGCCCTGGGTCATCAAAAGCCCCTTGACGCGGCTCGAATGCTGGCCGCGTTCGTTGACGAGCCGAGCCCGTTCCCGGCTGCGACGGCGATCGTTCTCCTGCTCGAGGCTCGGCGCGGCGTGACCGGCGGTCGACCAGGATGGAGGCCGGCGTTCCAATGCCTGCTTATCATTTACAGCGAATGCGACGGAGGTAGAAAGCTCTGCCGCAGAGATCGGCCTGCCTGTGGTCGTTAAGCCAGCCATGGGCTGCGGCAGCATCGGTGTCCGATTGTGCCGCAGCGTCGATGAGTTGGTCGAACACACGAGCTATCTGTTCTTCAGCGCCGAGCAGGTCGAGCTTATTGCACGTCACATTCCATGGACCCGTCTTGTTGAAGCGGGAGTAACAACCGACCCCGAACGACGTCGGATCGAGCTCATCGGTTACATCCGAGAGAACAAGGACAATCTTGTCCTGAAGCCCTCCAATGCGACCCGTGGCGAGCATGTTTTGGTTGGGCGTCTCACACCCTCAGAAGTATGGGAGGAACACATTGCCCGGGCCGCCCGCAACCCATACGTCGTTCAAGAGTACATCAGGCCCGGAGAGGTTACGGCTCTGCACCTGCCAAGCCGCTCGATCAAGAAAATGTCATATGGAATTGACTGTTATGTATTCGGTGGCCGCTTAGCAGGTTTTCAGTCGCGCGCAAGCTTCGATGCTGTAATGAACGTCGGGCTGAGCGGGATTCTAATGCCCGTCGCTGTCGCTAGTGCGTGAACCGATGAGCGAGAGAGAGTGCAGTTCCCGCCTGGCGGCGAACTGTCCCGCTTTTCTCAGGCGGACTGTTCGAAATGGAGAACGCGGCTGCGATTGAGGAATAGGCCGACCCGGTCCTGATCGAAAACGAGGCTCGACCGTTTCGTCCACGGACCGTCCTTACCGGCCATGAGAAGCCGGTTTGCCCCAGGGAGACAAGCGACGCACTGGTCCGTGCAGGGCCGACGCCCATGTAGAGGTTGTCGCCCGCGATGGTGAACTGCGCGTGATAGGCCGGGCAGGCACAGGTTCCCTGGACACGCGCAAGGCAATCGTCGGGCCGAAAGGGTAGAAAGCGGCGCGATACATGGCCGATTTCACCCTCGACGGCGTCGCCTAAGCAGCGCAGGCGCATGGGCAAAGCGGCCGACAGGGAAACCGACCAGTCGTCTTCGTACTCATAGAGTGTCTCGCCCGCACCCAGGAACGTCGCCACGCCGTCCTTCATTTCGAGCCAGGGGCCCTCCTCGGTCCCATAAAGTCCGTCTGGGATGCGGGTGCTGCGCTTGGGCGGCGCGTCGCCGAGGAGGGCGGCCATGATCTGGAGCGTCAGACCAGAGGGGTCGGTGTCCTCCCGATTGGAGACCAGCGCGACGCCGACGCGACGATGCGGATCGAGCAGACACTCGGTCTTGTAGCCCACATGGGATCCCCCATGCCCGACAAGACGGGCACCGCCAATCTGCGACCGGGCAAGACCGAGTCCGTATTGGGTCAGGCGGCCGTCGGAGAGAAAGCGGGGGGCGGACAGGCGGGCCAGCCATCCCGCGCCGGGACCTCGGTCGCCGATGAGGGTCTGGAGCCAGATCGCGAGATCTCGCGCGCTTCCGGTCAGGCTGCCGGAGGCAGACAGATGCAAGCCGGCCGTGCCGACCTGCCATCCGTGTTCAGACCGCCAATAGCCGGGCACGAGGCCCGGTACCAGATCGAACCACAATTCCGGCGCGCGGAGAGCGATGCCGAGGGGGCGAGAAATTCGCTCCTGCACGGTATCGTCGAAGAGAAAGCCCTTGTTCTTCAGGGCGGCCTCGACCAGGCGGTAGCCGGTGTTCGAATAGGAGATTTCGTGTCCGGCGGGAAAATTCACGGCGGCGACGTTACCGAGAAAATCCAGAATCGGCTGCGCGTGTGTCGTCGTATGAACGGAGATGCCGAGCAGCGACAGGGTATCGCGTACGTCCGGCAGGCCGCCGGTCATATCGAGGGCGCGGCCCACGGTGACGTCGGCCATGGGCTCGCGCAGGCCCGGCAAGTGAGCGCCGAGTCGATCCTCGAGCCCAATCTTGTCCTCGTGAGGCAGCGCCATCGCGGCGAAGATATGCTTGGTCACCGATGCATAGCGCACGACGCTCGTGTGAGAAAAGGGTACGCCTGTCCCAAGGCTTTCCAGACCGCCTGCAGTCTCGGAACGGATCGTGTTCTCGTCAAAAATCACGACCGCGCCACCTGGGCCGCCCTCACTCTGCCAGGCATTGGCGATCAGAGCCGCAGTTTCAGCAGCGGCGGACCAGCGCAATTCCGTTGACGCGAATGGCATGAGGGAATCTCCTGTATTCAAAGCGCGGGTGTTGCAATACTGTGCATTCTATAGAACTCCGGCCATGATGCGACCTTGTCGGCATTTCGATCCGGCAATAGATGCAGCACGCGGTTGCGCTCCAGATCGCAGATGATCGTTCCGTAGCGCTGTCCTTTGCAGGCCCAGTCGTCAATGCCGACCACACGCGGCGCTTGCGGCGGCTCGAACCCAGCCGCGCGAATCATTCGCAACAGCGTGTCGCCGCTCACCGGCATAGCGAGCCGAACCGTGCGCTGAGCTTTCGGTTGAGCCGTCGCAGGAATCCTCTCCGTGAAGATCCGGGGCGGGCATTGTGAATTCGCGCACCGAAGCCGTCGTGCGTGAAGCCGGATTTCGACAACCCGTCCCTGCCACGGGAGATCAGCAACCGGCGCATGTCGTGACAGTGGAGCACAGCACGACTCCCTCGCCTTCGGCCGGGCCACAAGCAACCACCCTCCGACGCAGGAATCCACGGCGAAGCCGCTGCAAGTACTCCCATCAAGCTGGACTATCGCGCCGCCGGCAGCCGGAACTCAGCAGGGTCCGCCGCGCAAACGTCCCGGCCGCGCGGCGACCGGACGGCGGCGGCAAGCTGCAAGCATGCGCACCCGAACCTCTTTCATTGCGCTGTGCTCACGAGCATAGCCGATAGAGCCAGCACCTCGTTCCTGTTTCGTGAATGACCTGAGTCCCAACCGCGCGGTCACAGCGGAAACGAAGGTTAAGGGTTGCCGCATTGCAGAAAAGGCTTTCGATAACGACCTCTCTGCTGTCAACAATGTCGTCTCCATTGAAGTAAACAATGGCGCCAGTTCCGTCCTTTTCACGGAAGCCCATATGGGTGCTGACGCCGGGATCGCTGCCCTCGTGGCCCCAAATAACATCACCATTTTCAAGGATGAGTTTGTGCCAGCAGAGAAGGCGACCATCATGGACTTCAGAGAGCATCAGGTTGATGGTTGAGTCTTTCAGCAACTCATTTCCGCCTCGGCTTCCATAGGCCGCGAGAAAGAGCGACAGTTCCTCGACGCTCGTGCGCGCCAGCCCCTCCGGACAGGTGGCGTAGCCGTAGAGGCAATGCGGCCTCCCGGCGTAAGTTCATCAATTGTCAAACCAGGAGCTGGTAACAGGGAGGAAAATGATTGCCTGCCCTTCTCCAAATTTTCTTTGGTGACCCTGCATGCCGGTCAACATTGATATCACGCACAAGGGGGCCAGCTACAGTGGGTGTGGACTGATTGCTGGCTGAAGCCGTGTTGAGATCATTTGGCTGCAACGCTGCTGGCGAAATGATGCGCCGACCAACGAGGCGGGATCAAATAGACTGTTTCAATAACGGCTATAGGTCTGCTGAATGCGGACAGTACTGGGAGCTGTTTCTTACCAATCCCTGCGGCCCTCAGGGGCACCGGTCGACGCCGAACAGCGTTGCGCGCCAGCGCCATGCACGCGCCCGCGCGTGGCTGCGGCACGGGTCCGAAGAAAGTGGAGGAGCATCTTGATCAAACCGACCCTAATTAGAGACTCTTTAGAGATTTCGCCAAGGCTCGGACTTGCCAATTCACGGGCTGAGGTGTCGAGGGAGTCGCTGGACAAGGAACGGCAAATGCCTCAAGAGATTCCCGCAAGGTTGGAGGTGGAGAATGACCCAAGTGCGGCGCCGTTTTGTCTGGGAGATCGACTGGAATCTCCTGAGAACATTCACGGTCATCGTGCAGGAGGGAAGCCTAACCGCTGCCGGAGACAAGCTGTCCCTGTCGCAGCCCACAATCAGCAACGCGCTGCGCCGGCTGGAGGAGCATATGGCCTGCCGCCTGATCGATAGAAGCTCGAACTATTTCAGGATCACGCCGGCGGGAGAGACACTCTACAAAGAATGTATGGCAATGTTAGCTATAGTCGCCGGACTGCCGGAACTCATGGAGAAGGATCAAAACCACATCTCCGGCCACGTCGATATGGCTTTCGCCAGTCATGTCGAATGCCCCTTCCTCGATACATTCCTTGCCGACTTCCACAAGGCCCATCCGCGCATCACCTTTTCCACGACGGTTTCGTCCAGCAGGTCCGCCGCTGAAGCCGTGCTCAACAATGAAGCCGCACTCGGCATTTTCCTCGCGCAGGAAAAGCGCCACGACTTGGAATACACCCTGCTTTATCGCGAGCATTTCGGCTTCTTCTGCGGACCAAGCCACCCGCTCTTCCAACGACGAATTTCCGGCTTCGATGAGATGAGGAGGCTCGACTACGTTTCCTTCAAAACCGACGAGCTTTCAGGAGCTCTGGCGCCTGTCGCCGCATTGCGCAAGCAAGAGCAGCTTTGTGGGAAGATTGTGGGACAGTTCACCAATCTCGAAGAGGTAAAGCGCCTGATCAAGGCGGGGTTTGGTTTCGGTCCCCTGCCGATTCACGTCGTTGCTCCAGATGTGGAAGCCGGGCAGCTCTGGCAAATTCCGCCATACACGAATCCACCTTCTGTCGACGTCTATCTCGTGACGAAGCGCACTACCAGGCGCACCCGCGCCCAATCCACCTTTCTCGCGGCACTTTCGGCGGCAATCGACGCCACCCCACTCGAGAGTCGCACATACCCGCAACCAGTGGGCGGCCTCACGTCTGCCGAAGTGTAGCGTGTTGCGTAATCTAGCGTCCAGTGGTTGGCCCAGCAGCGAAAAACGTCCCACCGATTTGACCTGCTTGAGACGGTAATCGGCGGCGCAGGCGCGAGTTTCTCTTTCGCCCGAGTTTACAAAGCTGCCGGCGGTCCTGGGTTTGGGGCTTTGGTGGCGCTTACCTATTGCTCGGCGGTTGACGACCGCGTTGGTGCATGGGTCCGGACTTGACCAGTAAAGTGTCCGATCGGACCGCCAATCTGGTCGAGTAGTGGCTCAACTTGTGAGACATCGCCAGTGGCCTGATCAGTCAGGGTATGGGTGTCAATGCCGCTCGAATTTTCCCCAAAAGTGCCGAAGTAAAATTCCCCAGTTTCGCCGCTCAGGCTGTCGCGGAAGGGTGTCCATTTTTCGGCGGCCGGCCGCGCGGTCGTGATGGTGCGTTGAGCGTCGGCGGCGTGATGGAGGCTTTTGATCGCAGGTGCTCGGGCATGAGCTCGGCGTGTTGTCGGAGCCGATAGCTCGATCCTTCGATCTGGACGACGACCGCATGATGAAGCAGGCGATCGAGAAGTGCGGTTGCGACGACAGGATCGCCGAAGACCTCGCCCCATTCGGCGAAGCCGCGGTTTGAGGTGAGAATCATGGCGCCCTTCTCATAGCGGGCGTTGACGAGCTGGAAGAACAGATTGCCGCCACCGTGGATAACGGGCAGGTAGCCGATCTCGTCGACAACGAGCAGAGCAGGCCGGCAGAAGAAGCGGATGCGTTCCTGCAGGCGGCCTTCGCGTTCGGCCCTTGCCAGTGCGGCGATGAGTTCGGCGAGCGTGCAGAAATAGACGCTCTTTCCAGCCTTCACAGCCTCGACGGCAAGTGCGATGGCCAGATGGCTCTTGCCTGTGCCGGTCGGACTGGGCTCATAATGCCCGTTATCAGGATGGCGAGGCAAAGAAGATTGTCCGTTACGCCTTTCATCCACGTTCGGGCGGGGAGATTTTCGTCACAGGC
>NZ_JAMYOX010000049.1:0-36708 GCF_040320025.1 Mesorhizobium sp. M0808 | reverse complement strand
CCATTCCGGCAGGAGCGGACACAGTCCATTATCACAATCACAGGATCAGCAGATCCAGCTTTTTCAATAACATAGCGAGGTGTGCATTATGTCGTGGGATCGGTCTGCCCGGTGATGACGAGGTTTTCATGCGCCTTCAGCCAGGCGCCTTGGGCCAGCTGTCGCTTGGCACTTAATTGGGGTCTCCCTCACTTTGTGTGGTTCATCTGCTGTTAGTGGCGCTGTCGCTATGGACGGGCATGCGAACGAAAACGAAATGGTCGCCCGGCCCAGGGGGTGACATCGCCACTGCGGTCCTTCGACCAAGTCGATTCAATTCTGAATTTCGGCCTTTAGATGTTTGTAGCGATTGAATCAGCGACCAAGATCCGGGCAATCGCGGTTATGGTGACCGCGAGCCACTAAGCTTGTGCCGTACCCTTACAATGATTCATCAAGGCGTTTACCTCGGCAATCACGAGATCCGGCGTGATGTCGAACTTGCATCGGACTTTGACCGGACAATGCCGCACTTGGTCCAGACCACACCCGCGACATTCAATAACACTCATAAGCATGCTGACCAGGGGACCTCGAAACCCCCAAATCTCCGGTAGATGTGACGCCGTGAAAATGCCGATAGTAGGGCGGCCAAGCTGGGCAGCGACATGCCCGGTGCCTGAATTGTTCGAAACGACGAGCGCGGCCGAATTCACGAGATAATTGAATTCCAATTCCGACAAGTCGACAGCCGTCCGAATGTTCGCGGCTCCACGATCCCGAGCTATGTTCGCAACCTCCTCAAGCGCTTCCAGGCATTCGCCACGGGCAACGAGGACCACCTCACCACGGGTCGAAAGAGCAGCGACAACTTTGCCAAAACTTTCAATCGGCCAATCTCGCAGGCTGGAATTGGAGAACGGAGCCACGACAATCGGGGCATTGCCTGTAGTCGAATTCTGTGGGTGACCCGCTCCGCTTTCGAAATAGGCAGCTGCCTTTGCGACCAGAAAGAGGAGGATTTCTGACACATGCTGGAGACGCACCTGCTTGCGGTCAATGAACCAATCAAGCCATCTACGAGGGATTTTGTTAGCAAGCCCTATTTTTTGGACCAGCTTGTAGAGGATGGTTCTGCGCAGTTTCAGATTGAATGGCGCTATCGCAATATCGATCTGATGCATGCTGTACGGATCAACTATCGCCGCACGGTGCCTGGCGGGGACTTCAAGCAAGATGGGCCTTGTTTCTTCCGGAACACGCATATCAATGGCAAGATCAAACTCGCCGGTCAGCAGCGGCCTTATGTCGGCGGCTTTTTTGCGCGTTTTGACTTTTGGGTTGCGAGGAAAAAAGTCAAAAGCAATGTGATCGTCGGCGAGGTCGAACTGTTTTGCAGTAGCGATGTTCCAGCTTCCCACCACCAGCGTAATGTGGGCATGCGCAAAACGCTGACGAAGGTCCTTTAGGGGCCCTAGAGACATCCAAAAGTCGCCGACATGATCAAGCTTGAGGACCAAAATTCTCATCCTTGCGCTTGACTGTTCCGGCTCTTCCCAGCTGCGGTATATAATTTGATTGCGGTCGTGCTTTGTAAAATATGCCATTGCCATTCCGAAGATTATACGGTCAACACTGATAGCCAGTGACGCGTGTGTAGGGTTGGAGTGCTCCCCACTTGTCCGCGTCTCCGCAAGAATTCTGCCATCAGATCCAAGCCGCGCTCCAGCAGGAGCTGTCGGGCGAAGTCTGCATCTCTAGCGGTGGTAGCGCGCCAAGAAGCCAGCTATGTCCCGACCCGCAATGTGAAGGGCTTCGTCACGGTCTTGCATGCAGTGAGTTCGAGAAACGCCGAGTAGACGGCGATCGCCAAGCCGCCGTCCCCAGATCTCGAGCATAACGGCAGTGGCCTCGCTCTTTGGTCGATGCTGATCCTGAATGAGACCGTCGCCGCCGGCGACGACATCGCCGGCCGGATTGACCGTCTCCGGCACGCCCTGTCGCTGTGGTCCCGCATCATGGTGGTTAACAAAGGACCCGCCGCAGGCGCTTTTTTCTGCGCGTCCGGGTCGTCCAACATGAAGTGGACGAATCAACCCTGTGATGAAGTCGACCCCCAGCCCCCAGGGTGCGGGGAGGGGGCGTCGATGAACACGTTTATTCGCCGAGCTTGGATAGCGGCATCGCTATCACGCTGAGAGCCTGTTATGCTGGTCCAGCGTTTGATCGCAGTCTTGATGCGTGCGAGCAGCTTGTGAGGGATGCAACCGAACGAGGCGCTGCTCCCACAGTCGTCGCAGGCCCTCCATCACAGCGTCACGCTTAGCCTGATCCGGCGCAATTGTATTGAGGAGATCTCCCAACATGGCTTCGCCCTCAATCCGCATCAGCAGATTAAACAAGTCGTGTGAAATTCGCACACTGTCACTGTTGAAGTGGGTCGTGCTGATCTCGCAGTGAGTTTCCCGACGATCTGGCGCTTTGTAAGCGCGGGTTTGATGGAGGGACACATAGGGCGGCAACGAAACCGCAAGCGCAGTCCAATCCTGCAGCGTTGCAGCCCGCTTTTTTACCAGGAAGGGCCCGACCACAAGTCCATCCAGCTCTGTCGTCAGAAAGGTGGCAATCGCGTCTGCAACCGAATCCACGATCGGTTCGGCATTGTTGTTAAAGGACGTATTGAGCAGAATTGGAGTGCCTGTGCGCTTCTTGAACGCATTGATGACCTCCCAGTACGCGGGATTGGCGTTGTGCGATACTGTTTGCAGGCGAGCGGTACCGTCGACGTGCGTGATGGCACCGAGCAAGGCGCGCTTTGAGTCACGCACGCGAACGACGAAATTCATGAATGGAAATTCGTGCCTACCGTCCGGGAGGTCGAAAAATTCGCTCGCATCCTCCTCCAGCACAGATGGCGCGAAGGGCCGATAGCCTTCGCGCTTCTTGACCATCGCATTGATCCGGTCCTTGTTTGCGGCGGGCCGAGGGTCGGCAAGAATGCTGCGGTTGCCCAGCGCACGTGGCCCAAACTCCGAACGACCCTGCACCCAGCCGATCACGGCGCCGTTGGCGATCCAGTCGGCTGCACTGCTTGCCACGTCATCAGAGCGTTCAACCTCGAGATGTCCGGCCCATGCATTCAGTTCCTGTTGCACGGCGCGCTCGCTCCCGAGATCAGGACCCCAATAGACCTCCTGCAGTCGCTCACACGGCGCGGGGCGGCCCATCTCGTTAGAGACTATCAGCGCAGCTCCCAATGCGCAGCCAGCGTCGTGAGACGCGGGTTGCACGAAGATGTCTTCGAAAAGCCCTGAATACAGCAGCTTACCGTTCATCGTACAGTTGTGGGCCACCCCCCCCGCCAGGCACAACCGCTTCATGCCGGTGGCCTCACGGTGATGCCGGAGAATGTGGAACACGATCCGCTCAAGCGCTTCCTGCAGTGACGCACTCACATCTCGATGCTGCTGGGTGAAGGGCATTCCCTTTCGCCTGACCTCGATATTGCGGAGCAACGCCGGACCGATGCGGTCGAGGTGAACACGGTAGCCACCGCCGTTGGCGGAGAGCTCGTAGAACTGCTCGAAGAGCTCGCGATAGGGAGCGGGGTCGCCGTAGGGCGCGAGTCCCATTACCTTATACTCGTCGAACAAGCCGTAGCCGAGATAGCGGATCGTCTCGAGATAAAACAGCCCAAGAGAATTGTTCTCGGGGAAAGCCTCGAGTTGCGTAATTTCTGTGCCAGACCCTACCGCCAAGAGGCCCGATAGGAAATCACCAGAGCCATCAATCGCTAGAATGAGACTTTGTTCGAAGCCCGACATTGCAAAGGCGCTCACGGCGTGCGCCTGATGATGACTTACGAATGAAATACGCGAACTGTCCAACTTAGTGCCGAACTCACGCGTTAACAGATCCTGCACCAACGTTTTAGCATCCAACGGAATGGAGAGAATGTCCGGGTGGGATGCGGACATACCTTCAAGCATGGCGTTGGCATAGGGCTCGCTGGCGTAGAGCGCGACACGATCAATGTCGTTGAGCTGAACCCCCGCCGCTGACAGACAGTATTGAATCGAACGAATTGGGAGCTTGTTGGAGTGTTTCATCCGATTGAGGCGTTCCTCTTCGACGGCTGCTATCACCCGTCCGTCTCGGACGAGCACCGCGGCGCCATCGTGCATAAAGGCGTTCCGAAGCTCGAATCGGTTTTCATGGACTTGGTCAAGTCCGCCGCTAATTCCTAGACACAGCATTTCTTTCTCCACATAGTGACGGGCAAGCCAAATTGGCCTGCCTCCGTTTCCAACTAAATAGGCCGCATTGTCGCTTGCAGCTGCAACCGCCTGTCAGGCATCACCGGCATCAAAGAACGCCTCATAAGGGGTCCGCCTGAATCAACATGAGATGCTTCGATCGTGGCGCCTGCCGTTCCATGACGCCGAGAGCTTGGCTGGATCACCGCGCCGTGAACTGGCCCGATTTCATTCCCCGAAAGACCGTCGCACAGCGAGTGACACGTGCTGCACTGTCCACCTGCTTCCCGGTCGCACATCCGATAACGCCTTCGGCTGTGCAGGAGGCCGCATCGCGTCATGCGTCGGCCAAACATGGCACCGACTGGAAGCACGGCAATACCGCGTAGATGTAAAGTGCGCTGATGTTGTATGGTAGCGCTGCCGGCCGGGTCTCCAATCCGCTGCCCAGACGAGCCGACCGGATCTGCCTGCGGCAATAAGCCCGCCCACAAGCAGAATCGCGCTGGGCAGCGGGCTCGCCTGCAAGACTTCGCAGCTCAGGAACATTGGGGACGACTAGCGTCGAACCGCCGACATGGTCGGCCAGTTGCAACTCACTTCTCGGCACGACCTCCACTGCACGTCAGGGCGCATGGAAGATTTTCTCCTTGGATGGGTGATCGGTGCGGACGTGCTTTTGTCCATGCAAGATTTCCGAAGAGTTATGAAATCGTTTGTTTCGATCAAAGTCATCCACGCTATGAATAGCTGACGGACATGCGCTTCAAAGGGCTTCAGGCTTCCTGGATGGCTACTCCGATTTGAAGCGCGTGGCATTCCATGCGCTCTGTCACAACATTTCAGCAAAGGGTATGAGAGCAAACCCACACTTCTTTTTCGAAATTCGCTTCGAGCATTCGGGATGAGGTGCTGGGCGATTCACGCAGTCCACGGATCGAAGAGCTCTATTCCGAAGCCTTCGAAATCCTTCATATTACGCGTTGCCAGAGTGAGCTCCTGGGCAATCGCTGTGGCTGCGATCAATCCGTCCATTGACGTCAGCCCGCGGCCGCGGCGCTTCGCAAGACCCATCAGATCGCCCCAGGCCAGAGCAACCGGCTCGTCGACGGGGAGGACTCTCTGCTCGAAACGCTGAGGCAGGTCTCGGGCAAGCCATTCGGCCAGCGCCTCACGCTTCCGACCCTCGCCCATGAGAGCAACGCCGCGCCGGATTTCCGCGATCGACACCACGCTGATGAACGAGCGATCCTCGTCGAGCTTGTCCAGCCATTCCAGAACGCGTGCGTCCGGCGCCGGCCTTGTCACCTCGGACAGGACATTCGTGTCCAGCAGTAGCCTCACAGCGGCAGATCACGCGGTTCATCGCGTTGACGCTCAAGGTCGAGTTCCGCGCCGCGTAGCGGCGACTCCAGCAGAAACTCCGCAAGCGTACCCTTGCGCACCGTCTTGCGTTGCCATTCCTCGGCGGAGACGACAACGACGCTTGGCCTACCGTTGCGCGTGATCGTTTGCGGCGCCGCCTGCGCACGCTCGATGACTTCCGACAGCCGCGCCTTGGCCCGAGCGACGGTCCAGTTGGCATCCTCTTTTGGAGCAGACTGCATTCTGGCCTCCGTGACCATTGTGACTACGGTGACTATATAAAAATGCATAGTGACCGCAACAGGGGAGGGGGACTTTTTTCTAGAGCCCGGACGCCTTGGTGAGATGTTGTCGCAAAAGTTGAGTTCTGCGACGGTGCAAAAGTCAGTTGCAAAATCGTCGCGACAAAGGCTCGGCAGCTCCCCGAAGTAGCCATTTCAGATTGCTTGCAGGTGCGGATAAAGTCCTTTATGCATCGGCACATGATCAAGTCCGCGCCCATCGCTGCAATCTATTATGCGACGCTTCCATAAGGAGCGGCGCGTTTCGATCATGCCTTGAAACAAGCCGCCGTCAGGCGGCTTGTTCATTGAGAGGACCCCCTGGCGGCAATACCAGGAGGATTCCCTATGGCACTTCCCGATTTATCAACCGGTCATTCCGAACCATGTTCGGCCGCTTTGAAGACGCTCATTGAGCGCGGCTATGTAAATCAAGGGACCGACCTGCCGGGTGTCGATGCCGCCTTTGAAGCAGGCGTCGTACCCGCTTACGCTGGTTTCGATGCGACGGCTGACAGTCTTCATGTCGGCCATCTTCTTCTGATCATGGCGCTTCGTCATCTTCAGCAGACTGGCCATAAACCCATCGTTCTCATTGGGGGTGGGACCACCCGCATCGGCGATCCCAGCTTCCGTTCGGAGGCGCGGCCGATGCTGACGGACGACCGGATCGCCGCCAACATTGAAGGGATCAGAAAGGTCTTTGACCGTCTCCTTGTCTTCGGAGACGGCCCGACGGATGCCGTGATGGTGAACAATGCCGACTGGCTGGACAGCATTCGTTGGATCGACATGCTGAGAGACGTCGGCAGGCATTTCTCCGTCAATCGGATGCTCTCTTTCGACAGTGTGAAGTCGCGGCTGGAAAAGCAGGAGAACCTGAGCTTCTTAGAATTCAACTACATGATCCTCCAAGCGTTCGACTTCCTTGAGCTATCCCGCCGGACCGGTTGCCGTCTGCAGATGGGTGGAGCCGACCAGTGGGGGAACATCATCAATGGCATCGACTTGATACGGCGGACGGATGGAAAGGAAGTCTTCGGAGTGACTACGCCGCTTCTGACGACTTCTTCAGGTGTCAAGATGGGTAAGACGGCTGCCGGAGCTGTGTGGCTCAACGAAGATCGCCTTTCGCCATACGATTACTGGCAATTCTGGCGTAACACGGAAGACGCTGATGTCGTTCGGTTCCTGAAGCTTTTCACCGATCTGCCGATGGACGAGATCGAGCGATTTGGACAGGCTGAAGGAACCGAGCTAAACGCCGTCAAAGAACGTCTGGCCAACGAAGCTACGGCCCTGGCACATGGAACTAACGCCGCCAAACAGGCGGAGGCCACGGCTAGCCAAGCATTTGGGCAGGGCGAAGCCGCAGAGGGGCTACCGACGCTTCATCTAAATGACGCCGAGGGCTTGGCCGGAGTAGCCCTTGTGGATTTGCTGGTACGCGCCGGATTGACCTCCTCCAAAGGGGAAGCGCGAAGGGCGATCTCGGGACGAGGTGTGCGGATCAACGGCAACGTCGTCGAGATTGATACAATGATATCGTCCCAAGACCTCCCGATCCGGCTTTCGCTCGGCCGGAAGCGCCACACTGTTGTAAAGTAGGGTTTCAGCAAATGCTGTCGCAGAAATTCTGCCCGCTTAGCGGGGTGGGTTCAACTGATCCCTGCAACACACTCCGCGAACTTTTCAGCTGGGGTTTGATAAAGCAAGGTCTTTCGCGGCCTCTCATTGAGCTGCCGTGCGATCGCGCTGAGCTTAGTCTGGCTGTGCAGGGATAGATCGGTTCCGCGCGGCAGATATTGGCGCAGTAATCGGTTGGTGTTTTCGTTGGAGCCGCGCTGCCACGGCGACCGCGGATCACAGAAGTAGACCTCGACGTCGGAGGCCAAGGTCAGGCGCTGGTGATCGGCGAGCTCTTTACCTCGGTCCCAGGTCAACGACTGGTACAGTTCGCCGGGGAGTTTCCGTGCCTGTTTGATCAGTGCCGAGACGACGCTTTCGGTATCCTTGTTGGCGACCTTGACCAGCATCCCTTCAGCACATCTTCGACGGCATCTGCGACGAACATGGCATCGAGCACCGGCTCACAAAGATCAACCATCCCTGGGCGAACGGCCAGGTCGAGCGGATGAATCGGACCATCAAGGACGCCACCGTCAAGCGCTTCCACTATGACGATCACGATCAACTGCGCCGGCATCTCGCCGACTTCATCTTAGCTTACAATTTCGCGCGCCGGCTTAAGACCTTCAAGGGCCTAACACCCTACGAGTTCATCTGCAAGATCTGGGCAAAAGAGCCCGAACGGTTCCGACTCGATCCCACCCATCAAATGCCGGGACTAAACACCTAGCCTCCACCTTCGTTGCTTCATTGCTAATGAGCTTAGCAGGTGTTCGATGGTAAGCTCGCTCGTTTCTGCGGGTATCGCCCCGAGCGGCTTGAACGCACACGCCACAGAGCAGAGATCGGTCCATTTTGTTACGAACGAACATCTTGCTTCCGGTAGAGCTTTCTCGAACCAAGGTCCGAAAAGGGTCGCGAGCTGTCCGGTTCCCATCTGTCTCAGTAGGGTGGACAACCGACATGCAGCGGTTACCCGCCCATGCTCGTGTGTTGTTGGTTTGAAGGCTGAGGGTCTGTCACTATCCACTTTCCAATCATACGAATCGGATCACTGTCTTCGTGGTCGATATGGCAGGGCTGCTCGTGTCGTCCTGCACACTCGCGATCGTTCCCAACTTGTCCCGGGGAGCCCGTCTTTACGGGGTAATCGAAAACGTCGTGACAGATGCCAACCATCGCCGGACTGGGCTACTGGGCTGGGCCGCGCCGTCCTTCATGCCGCGCTCGACAAAGCATGGAACGCCGATTGCTACAAGGTTCTGTTGGCGACTGGATCTCGGAGGGAGTCCACTCTGCGCTTCTATGAAGGTGCAGGGTTCCAGCAAGGCGGAAAACTTACTTCGAAATTCGCCGCTTGGAGGACGCTTTGGGTCGATTTTCCACCTTCCCTGACGGCCCGGAGGGGTGGGAATCGGCCGCTCGCGTCGTCCCGGCTGCCTAGCGTGGCGGATGAATTAACAGCCAGCGATTTGGCTCTTGCTCGACGAACTCTTTCTGGACGTGCCTGAGCACGTTCCGCTGCCCGGCAAACGGAACCATGTTGACCGCTTGATCGAAGGGGACCCACTGAAACTCGCTGTGTTCGGCATTCAGTCGCACCGTCTCTGTCGACCCCGCGAAACCCACGAAAACCGGCAGGAGGCTAATGGCGTCGCGGTCCGCTTCATAGAATTGCTCGCATATGTCGGCCGAATAGAGCCTCTGCAGCGTCAAGCCCGTTTCCTCCTTAGTCTCTCGCCAGGTCTTCCTTACGATCCGGTCATGGGTCTCGACCACGGCATCGGCGACCGCCGCCTCCCATTCCACGGCGCAAACGGCAAGGATCGCCCAGCGTCGATCCGAGCTGATATCGCGCAAGCCATCGGTGAACATAGCGCTCACCCTGCCGACGCAGGCGAGCGATGCGGTGTTGCGGATGCCGGCGAGCACTTGCGGATCAAGACCCACCGCGCAGGAACTCCAGTCGGTCAAGCAGCCGGTTTGCCGCCGCGGAATTGTTGCCGAGCTCGAACATGTTGCCGAGCTCGAACTTGCGAAGCAAGATGAAGCGGCTTATGTTACCGGCCAACATTTCGGTCAGAAGCCCATCCAACCGCTCGCGCGCACCAGCGTCGGCCGGCGCAGCCGATGAGGGCGAGATGAGCGATCCCGCAATCCTGGCATTTCCTCGGCGCGATACCGGTCGAGCCATTTGCGAACCGTCCGCGGGCAGACGCCTGCGGCTTTGGCGACGGCCTCAGGCGTCTGTCCGCTCTCGACCTGCATTACAATTCGCTCTCGACCGAGCGGCGTCAGACGGGTACTCTTATGGATGTTCATCCGGTCCCACTGGAATCACTGAAGCTTCGACAACCTCAGCTTTCCCGGTTCGGACCGGATGGATAACCTTCTGAAAGCTCACAACTAGCTACCAATGCGATCAGCTTTCGGGCTATCGGGGGCATCCAGGGAGGATGGGTATGTTCTTGGCTAACGGGCTCAAGCTGCGGGACCGCGGGTGCACCCTGGCACTGATTTTGGCGATCATATGTGTATGTGCGCCTGCACTGGCGGCAAACGCGTCGGATCAGGCGTGCCGGTCCATCGCCAAGCTCACAATTCCAAGCGTGATCTTTACCGAGGCTAGCCTTCAAAAGCCGCAGGAGATCCCCGCAGATCCCTTCACTGCATTCACCGGCGCCTCGCCTCAGGCGGTAAAAGTGGGCGGGCACTGCCTTGTCCGAGGTGTTATCGGGAAACGCCAGGGGGTCGATGGTCAATCATATGGCACCCGGTTTGAGGTGCGTCTTCCGACGACCTGGAACGACATGTTCCTTTTCCAGGGCGGCGGCGCAGTTGATGGCTTCCTGGCGCCGGCCGTCGGGACCATTCCTTGCCGGAACTCGACCGCGGCTCCCGGGCTCTTGCGCGGCTACGCTGTTGTAAGCATGGATGGCGGGCACCCAAGCCCCGATCCGGCTTTCGGGGTCGATCAAGCCGCACGCATTGATTTTGCGTACGCCTCCATTGGCAAAGTCACTTCGGTCTCGAAGCAGGTGGTGGCCAAGTTCTATGGGGCGGCTCCGAAAAAGTCGGTGTTCATGGGATGCTCGAATGGCGGTCGTGAGGCGTTGATAGCGGCTCAGCGATATCCGCTCGAGTTCGACGGGATTGTTGCAGGTAGCCCGGGTTTTCGTCTCAGTGCCGCCAACATTGCCCAAGCCTGGGATACTCGCGAGTACATGAGCATCGCTCCCAAGGATGAGGCCGGCCATCCCATTCTATCCCGCGCCTTCTCCCAGCAGGATCTGAACCTCGTCGCCAACGCGGTTCTCGCTGCCTGTGATGCCCGCGATGGCATTGAGGATGGCGTCATCAACGCCTGGCAGCAGTGCCGGTTCGACCCAAAGGTCCTGTCCTGCCAAGGCGATAAGACGGACAGCTGCCTCACGGCTGGTCAAGTGCAGGCCATGAGCCGCGCGTTCGCGGGTCCGGAAAGCTCCGATGGCGAAAAGCTTTACAGCGATTGGCCATATGATACGGGCGTTGCGGGCGCGGACTGGAGAATGTGGAAGCTGGGCAAATCCCCCACTTCCCAGTCGGATGCAAACAACATCGTTCTGGGAGCCCGCTCGCTTCAATACTACTTCATGACGCCCCCGGCGCCGAATTTTGACCCCCTGAAGTTCGACTTCGACAAGGATCCGGCACGCGTTGCGGATACGGCCAAGCTCAATGATGCGACCGGCACGTATCTCGCCAGCTTCGCTGCCCACGGTGGAAAGCTGCTCTTGTTTCAGGGACTTTCCGATCCGGTCTTCTCGGCCAACGATCTGGTGCGCTGGTACAAGCAAGTCGTCGAGGTCACAGGCGGCGGCGATTTGGAAGCGACTCGCCGTTTCGTGCGCATGTTCATAATCCCGGGGATGACCCACTGCGGCGATGGCCAAGCCTTCGACGACTTTGATCCTTTGGCCGCCATCGAGGGCTGGATAAACCAAGACAAGGCTCCGGACTCTCTCGCGGCTGGCAGCAAGGCATTCCCTGGCAAGCACCAGCCGATCTGCGCTTATCCCACTCAAGCTGCCTATGACGGTAAGGGAAATCCCGATGAGATCGCGAGCTATTCGTGTCGGGGATAAGAGACCTCGTCATTTGTTCGCTTCAATCTGCGCGCATTCCCGGAACAGGTCTCCCGGACCAAGGATCGGTTGGAAAAGCTAAACCCGGAATTTGTGGGCCGTGCCATAACGCAGTTGATGATCATGCCTGACTACGAAGCGTCGGCCGCCGATAGTCTGGATACAGCGCTCGCTGTGCTCGATGAGGTATTGTTATCGCCTGAGATCTGACCGCCTCATCCCAGCGGACAAAACGGGGCAGGGGAGGGGGCTTTTCAGAGCCCGGACGCCTTGGTGAGATTGACGCGGAAACGATCGCGCCGGCGCTGATACTTTCGAGTCATCTCGGCCGAGGCGTGACCGAGCTGCTGTTGCACATAGCGTTCGTCGACCTCGGCCGACGAGGCGAGGCCGGCCCGCAGGGAGTGGCCGGCGAATTTCTTGGCCCGTTCGCCCTCCGACAGATCGCCGCGCACGCCGGCGGCCAGGGCCGCGCGCTTGACCAGGCGTGCGACCTCCTGGTCGTTCAAGCGATCGGCACCGACGGCTCTGCCTTGACCAGCAACGCGCCGGAACAGAGGTCCGTGCGCAATGTGCGCCAGTCTTAGCCAGGTCTGCAGAGCGGCCACCGGGCAGGTGGCGTCGGAGGAGCCGCGGCCGACCTCGACCTCGCGCCAGCCGGTTTTGCCGCGCAGGGTCACCAGCACGCCCTTGTCAGGAAAAAACTCAATCCAGCCCGAAGAATCCTCGGTCTGGTCGCGACCAATGTCGAGCCCGACGATTTCGGATCGGCGAAGGCCGCCGGCAAAACCCAGAAGCAGCATGGCGCGGTCGCGCAGACCACGCAGCGTGCCGCGGTCGAGGGTCTCGAGCATGGCGATCAGATCCTCGGGCAGGATCGCTTCCTTCTGCCGGGGAGGGGAGGCGTGGGTGTTGCGAACGCCAGCCATGACCGTGGCGATATGCCGGTCCTTGCGGTCCAGCGGCTGGCCGCGCTGGGCAAAATTCCAGGAGAGCGACGAAAGCCGGCGCTCGATAGTTGAAACGGTGTTGGGCTTTTTGTCGCCAGTGGCCGTACCTGACGCGCAGGCGGTGATGTAGAGCCCGACGGTCTGCGGATCAGGTGGGAGCACTTCCAGACCCTGCCGGCGCGCCCAGGCGCAAAAGTGCTTCCAGTCGGCTGCGTAGGCGCGGCGCGTGTTGGCCGAACTCGCCGCCTCGATATAATCGCGCGCGCGGCCGGCGAGCGCCTCAAGATGCGCAGGCAGGCTGGGATTGGCAATGGCTGGAAGGGGCGGGGACGAGGCTAGGTCGGCATCGCCCATCTGCATGACGATATCGACGATGTCGGGCATGTCGTCATCGCCGGAAGCAGCCGATGATCGTTGCGCGTCGCCAGCCATGCTCATGCCGCTTCGATATCCGTTTGAGAGAAGTCCTTGCCGATGAAAAGCAGCGGTTCGTCCGCACGCTTTGCCAAAGCATAGGAGAAGCAATCGGCAAAATTCAGCGCCGCCGGATGGTGGCCCTGGCCGTAGGCCAGCCAACCCTGGGTCGCCAGATCAACCAATTCGGAGTCGACAGGAATGATGTCGGCCTCAATTTTGCGCAGCCAAAGATCGATCTCGGCCAATGCATGTTCGCCGCGCCTGCTGACCAGCACCATGCGCGCCTCGAGCACGCAGGTTGCCGGGACCAGACGGATTGGGTCCAAGACCAGCGCTCGTTCCAGCCTTGCTGCCTCAGGCTCGCTCCGAAGGATCGCTACAACAGCTGAGGTATCGATCACCATCAGTTAGGGATTCCATGCTCGTCATATCCGATGATCTCCTCGTCGCTGCGACTATCCAGTTCGGGCAATCGTGCCACTCTTTCTCGGATGGCGCGCAATTCTGCCAGCAGACGCTCGTGAGCGGTCTCTCCAAAGCCCAAGCGATGCAAGCGCTCGCTAAGGGCCTGGTGAATGGCTGCCGTCTTGCTGATGCCCTGGCGGCGCGCGAGTTCGTCGGCGAGAGCCACGGTGGCCGGATTTTTGATGTTCAGGGACACGAAAGACTCCAAAAGTCTACCATTCTGGCGTATTCTACCATGTCTCCGTAGGCTCGTAAACAACGAATGATAATGCAACATTATCATTCGTGTTAAATACGCGACAGGTGCGGCGGTTGTTACGCAAATCAATTGCCAGAAGCGCCGCCATGATTCATCGTGTTTGCGATGATTCTGCGTCCCAAACCCTCTCCGCGCCACGACGCCACGCTTGGCGGTGCCCCTTCGAACGACGCGCCGATGGCAACGGTGCCGGCCTGGCTGCGCCGCGCCATCCCGGATGCGCAAAGCCTTGCGAGCAAAGACATTGAGGACGTCGCGCTCACAGCGGGCGCTGCCATCGGCGCGCTTGACGCGGTGGTCCGCCGGCAGGAGCGATGGGCCGGCGCCTGGCGGCAGCGGCTGGCGCTTTCGGCGGCTGCGGCAACTGCGAAGCAGGCCGGCCGCGTCGAGGATGAAAGCTCGCTGCGCGATGCCGTGCTGCTCACGCGGCCGGGCGACAATGTCGGGCCCGCCGGTCTTTTGCTCCTCGCCTGGCGCCGGCTGGCGGCGTGGCCCGTGGAGAACCTTCTGACGGAGGGAAACCTCGCTGCGGCATCGGAGGAATTCGGTCACGCCCGCAACGACAAGGCTGTCAGCGATCTGACTGACGAGCTCGGTCCGCTGCCTGCGGCAGAGGGCGTTGTCGAAATGCTGACCGGCGCTTTCGCAGCTGCTGAGCGCCGTGGCTTCGGGCGCAATTTGGGTTCATGGCTCGCCGACGCCATGCTCGCGAAAAAACTGGGATGGTCGCATGCGGTGCCGCTGCTGGGAGCGCAGCCGGGATCGGCTGGCAGCACGCGTGGCATGCGCCCGAAAACAACCAGCCTGACGCAGAGGGACCAGGTGCCGGGCAGGGAGACGGTGCAGGGCCTGCTCGTGGCGCAGTCGCGGGCCGCGCTGCGGGCCATCGACCTTTCGGCCGAGCTCGGCCGCCGCGCCGAACGGCTCATTGCCGTCGCGCCGAAACTGAGGGCGAAGGGTGCGGACCTGGTCGTCGACCAATTGCTGAACGAAGATGCGCTCGTCGCGTCGCGTGGTGACAAAAAGACCGGAATGAGCGACCGCGGCCTGCGGCGCCTGTTCGACAAGCTGGTCGACCTCGGCGCCGTGCGCGAGCTGTCGGGCCGCGCCACGTTCCGCATCTACGGACTGTGACAGCGATGGCCGAGGCGACGCGCGCGAAACGGGGGAAAGGCCGACCAGACGACGGTCTGTTCGATCGTGAGTTGGATCACCTGTCGCCGGAGGGGCGCTGGCGCGAATGGATGCACCGCGTCGAAGCAACCATCTTCGCCGCCAGCGAACCGGTGACACGCGAGACCTTGGCGCGCGTCGTAGGCAAAGGCTGCGCCATCGAGCTTTTGATCGATGACATTCGCGAGGAGCTGCGCGGCCGGCCCTATGACCTGGTCGCCGTCGCGGGCGGTTTTCGGCACCTGACCCGGCCCGCCTATGCCGATGCCATCCGCAGCGCATTTGGCACAGCCGCCGGCAGCGGTAGGCGTGCCGTGGACCTGACGCAGTCAGACGTGCTGGTGCTGATGTGCATCGCCTATTTCCAGCCGATCACCCGCACCGAGCTGTCGAGCTTCTTCGGCAAGGAAATTTCGCGCGACCTGATCGGCCATCTGCGCGGCGCAAAGCTGATCGCCTCTGGCCCGCGCAGTCCGACACCGGGCGCGCCCTACACCTACGTCACGACCAAAGAATTCCTGCTGGAGTTCGGGCTCGACACGCTGCGCGACCTGCCGGATTTTGAGGCGCTCGAGGATGCTGGCTTGCTGTCGAAGGAGAAGCTCCTCGCGGGTGATATTATGCAAGCATTGTCCGAAGACGAGGAAGAGCATGCTTAGCGTCGGCACTGATGAGTAACACGCTGCCTCGCCGGTGGCCGCAGTTCGCGGCGTCCTCAACGGGATCTACAACCCGGGGTTCGTGAGATGATATGAGGACACGCTGTCGGGCGTGGGGCGTTGCTTAGAAAATGGTGGGGGAAATATGCCTGTAGCTCGTATTGAGCGTGTCATTGGCGGTATGGTAACCGCGTGGGCCGAGCCCGGTTCTGATGGCTACTTTGCCTGCCATCTCTTTGGATCTAACGTGCATCCAGCCCACCTTTCCAGTTTGGATGAGGTGGCGGATTTCCTACGTTCGCATCTCGGCAGCGGTGTTCGCATGAACCCCGGGTGGGTCAAGATTGTACGAAACATCCACATCGATGGGGTTTTGCTCCGCTGATTGGCGCGAGCCGGTCTGGAGAACCAAAACGCCGGTGGCGATGCAGGATGGGTCAGGCGCGCTGCCTAGTGTGAAGTTGTATCCATCGAGAGTGCTATTTAAAAGTCTTCGGACGGAGACTGGATAAGCAAATCAACCCAAGAAAACTCCTAGACAAATCATTGGCCGGCGTTTCTAATTGCTGAGCCGACCGAAATAGCGGTTGGCGCATGTCTCGCAGTGCTTTGGGGGGTTATTGCGAGAGACAGATTGCAATTCTGGCCTCTTTTATAGCGGTAAGGATACCCGGGGTTTGGGGGAGGGGATTTCGTGATTATCGCGGATAATGAAACCGCCATCGACTACCTGTATTACGAGACGGTCGCCAAAACGGTCGTCAAGCTGATCAGGCAGAGGTCGAAGGAACCGTTGACGATCGGGTTGCACGGCGACTGGGGAGCGGGCAAATCCAGCACGCTGCTGATGATCGAGGCGGCATTCAAGGGACAGACAGACACCCTGTGTGTCCGGTTCAACGGCTGGCTGTTTGAGGGATACGACGACGCGAAGGCGGTGCTGATCGAGACGATCGTCGCAGCCCTCCTCAAGGAGAGGTCCGGGATCGCCAAGGTGGCGGACAAGGCCTGGGACGTCCTGAGGGCCGTCAACTGGATGAAGGCCGCCCGCACCGCGGGCAGCCTGGCGTTCACCATGGCGACCGGGATCCCGGGTCCGGACCTGATCCAGGGGATTGGTTCGATCGCGAGCAAGGTGATCAGCGATTCCAAGGCCTACCTGACCGGCGACGTGTTCAACAAGGTCATGGACGGTGCGGCGGAGCATTTTAAGGAGGCCGCACCTTCCGAGACGACGCCGCAGCGGATGCACGCCTTTCGCGAAGACTTCGAGGAGCTGCTGGAGCGCGCCAAGGTCGACCGGCTGATCGTCTTGATCGACGACCTCGATCGATGCCTCCCGCAGACGGCGATCGCCACGCTGGAGGCTATCCGCCTGTTCCTGTTCGTGCCGAACGCGGCGTTCGTCATCGCCGCTGACGAGGGCATGATTGAATACGCCGTGCGCAACCACTTTCCCGATCTCCCGGCGGCGGCGGGGCCGACAAGCTACGCGCGCAACTACTTGGAAAAACTAATCCAGGTTCCGTTCCGCATGCCGGCCCTTGGCGCGTCGGAGACCTTGGTCTATCTCACCTTGCTGCTCTATCTGGCCTCCGGCGTCAGCGACAGTTCGGTGGAGTTCAAGAGCCTGCTCGAGGTGGCGCGCAAGGCCTTGCAGCGGCCTTGGCTGGGCGCCGGCTTCGACCGAGACAAAATCAAAGCGAAGCTGGGGTCCATACCCTCCGATCTGGATGCCGCCCTGCAGCTTGCGGCGGAGATTACGCCGATCCTGACCGAGGGCGCCCACGGCAATCCCCGGCAGATCAAACGCTTCGTCAACACCATGGCCCTGCGCGTCGAGATCGCCAGCGAGCGCGGCTTCCAGGACGATATCAAGCAATCCGTCTTGGCCAAGCTGATGTTGGCGGAGCGATTCGCCCCGGAACTGTTCAACGCGATCGCCCGCGACGCGTCCGCTGACGGCTCCAAGACCATCTCGATCCTCGAGCGGAAAGTGGCCTCCAAGGGTGGCAAGGACGCCGATGATGATCCCATGGCCGACTGGCCCAACATCGAGTGGGTCAAGCGCTGGGCGGCGATCACCCCGCCGCTGAACGGCATCGACCTGCGGCCCTACGTGTTTGTCAGCCGCGACCGCAGGACGTCCGCCGGCATCGGTCTCGCCGGCGGCCCCGTGGAAGCCATGATCGAGCGGCTGGCGACGTCGACTCTCGGCATCACGCAGGTGACGAAGGCCGAGGTGGCTGCGCTCACCCCCGAAGATGCCAACCGGGTGTTCCAGGGCCTCGTGACGAAGATTGATCAGACCGAAGATCTCGGCAAACGGCCGCCGGCGGCCGAGGGGCTGGCGCGCCTCTGCGGAGACCGGCCGGAACTGCGCGAACCGCTGGTTGCATTCCTCGGACGACTGCCGGTGAGCAAGATCGGCGGCTGGGTGGTCAGCGGCTGGGGTGTCGCGGTTGAAGGTCCGCAGGCGCAAGAGTTCGCCGAGCTCGTGGGAGAGTGGGCGACGCAGACCTCGAACAAGCCACTGAGCGTCGTCGCGTCCCTGCAGATGAACCCGAAGTCGAAGAGAAAGTAACCTGGGAACCTCCGGCACCAAGCCCAGTTCCCCCCGGGCGCTGCTCCCAACCTGGGTGGACGACGTCGCCGCGCCGACCCCGTCGGCCCCGCCCCCTCCCACACCGCCTCCGGTGCCCGCCCCGCCGGGGCAGCCGGGAGCAACTCCGGTACCGCCCCCTCCCGGCGCGCCGCCAAACCCGGTTGCCGTCCCACAGCCGCTGCCCCCGCTGGCGCCTCCGGCGGCGGGCAAGCCGCTCGGCTCCGCCCGCTCGGATTTCTCCCGTGCGGCCCGCTCGCGCGGGGGTGGCGGCAGGGACCTGAGGCGCGCCGCCGGCAAGTACGTCAGGGCCATGGGCGGTGCACGCAACGCTGCCCGCGCCATGGCGCCGTCCCGCAGGGTGATGACGGGCCTGGGACAGCTGTTGGGGCAGGTGGCGCAGAACGGCCCGGCTGCGGCTCTGCGGGTCTTCAACCTGCAGAGCCTCGTCGGCGCCCCGATAGCGGACGTCTTCCTCGCCCTCACGGACCTCCTGTGTCCGGATGGCGGGACGATCGATGAGGCCATTGCGAGGAACGCGATGCTCGAGACCGTGGGCGAGCTCGGCGCGGCGGGAGATCTGCCTTTCGATGGCGCCACGCCCGACGTGCTGGACGCCGTGTTCATCGGTGCGCTCGCACGCTCGATCGAGACCAAGTTGTTCAACGAGATCGGGGGCAGGTCCATACGGCTCCCGACCGACGTTGCCGCGGTCGAGATCATTCAGAGGACGCTGCACGACTTCATCCAGGGCACCGTCCGCGATCGCTTCGCGGCTGCGGGCGGCACGCTGGCGTCAGTTCCCTACGCGGGCGTCGAGGCCTTCGTCCAGGCCATCTACGAGCAGTCCTTCGAACTGATCCGCATCCTGGGGGATAGCGCATGAGACGTTTCGTGTTTGTCGGCCGCCTGGGTGCGGCGGATAACGGGGCCGTGCCGGTCGTCCAGCCGGACGCGACGCCGGTGACGGTCCAGTTCGTGGCCGCGAACAAGCGGCTCGATTACGGCATCGGCAACGCTCTGCAGACGTTGGCCGACCTCGGTCTCAGGCCGACGGAAACCGCAATCGACCTCGTCATCGTCGCGGCCATGGTCAACGCGGCCGACACCCGCGCCTCGCGCTCCGCGAATGCACAGGACGGCTGGACCCGGGAGCTGGACCTAGTGGTGCCGGTGCGTGAGCCTGACTTGTGGGCGGCGCAGGGAGCGTTGCTCGCCCGCACTCTCAGGTTCTTGACGGGCGACCATTGGCGCATCGTGTTCAGGGCACGGCCCGCACCCTTTGCGACGATCGCAACGGCACGGCCGTCGCTGGGCCTGGCCGAGCCGGACGAAGTGTGTCTGTTCTCCGGCGGTCTGGACAGTCTCGTCGGGGCGTTGGATTTCCTGGCCGGGGGCGGGAAGCCGCTCCTGGTGAGCCATTACTGGGATTCGGAGACGAGCAAGGCGCAGACGTTGCTGCTGGACTTGCTGCGCAAGAATTACAAAACAAACGAGCCGTTGTCCCTGCGGGCGCGCCTCGGCTTCGACCGCAACCATGTCGACACCGGCGAGGTGGAAAACAGCCAGAGGGGGAGATCCTTCCTGTTCTTCGCGTTGGCCATTTTGGCGGCTTCGGGGCTGACGTCTGACGCCCCCGTTCGCGTGCCCGAGAACGGCCTGATCGGCCTCAACGTCCCCCTCGACCCGCTCCGCCTCGGTTCGCTCAGCACCCGCACCACTCACCCATTCTACATGGCGCGCTTCAACGAGTTGATGCGGGGGCTTGGCATCGCCCGGCGTCTGGAAAACCCCTACCGCCACGTGACCAAGGGTCAGATGGTCAGGGATTGCGAGGATCCGGCGCTGTTGCGACGGGCCATTCCCTCCTCGATGTCGTGTTCCTCGCCGGCGAAAGCCCGCTACAGAGGCCTGCCACCGCAGCACTGCGGAACGTGCGTCCCCTGTCTGATCCGCAGAGCATCACTGGCAGCCGGCCTGGACGCGAACGAGTCGGATACGACACCCTATGTGGTGAAGGATTTGGCGGCGCGTCGTCTCGATACGCTCGAAGCCGAGGGCGAACATGTAAGGTCGTTTCAGCTGATGGCGGAGCGGTTACGGCGGAATCCGCGGGCCGCAAAGGCCCTCGCGCGCATCCCCGGTCCGCTGACCGACGAGCCGTCCGAGATTGACGACTATGTTGACGTCTTCGTGCGAGGGATGCAGGAAGTGGCCCATTTCCTCGAACCCGTCAGGGCGAAGCCTAGCTGAGCATGTCTGCACCACGCCTCGTCGATTTCCACTGTCACCTGGACCTGTATCCAGATCCGGCCGCGGCTATAAGAGCCTGTGAAGAGGCTAAGGTGGCGACGCTCGCGGTGACGACGACGCCGAAGGCGTTCAGGCAGAACATGAACCTTGCAAAGGGCGCCGAGTTTGTGCGCATCGGGCTCGGCATTCACCCGCATCTTGCCGAGCAGCGCTGGACCGAACTGCCCCTGTTCGAGGCGCTCTTGCCCGAGACGAGGTATGTCGGCGAAGTCGGTCTCGATGCGAGCCCCGCACACTACCGTTCGATCGATCGTCAAGTCGACGTCTTCAGGCGTATACTAACCTCCTGCCAGAGGGCGGGGGACAAGATCCTCTCCGTGCATAGCGTCCGCACGGCGTCGAAGGTTCTCGACCACATCGAGGAGCTGCTTCCCAGGGGCAGTGGCAAGGTGGTGCTGCACTGGTTCAGCGGGTCGATCGCAGACGCGCGGCGGGCTGCGGCTCTCGGGTGCTATTTTTCCGTCAACCAGGCGATGTTCAAGTCCGAGCGGTCAGTGGCTCTCCTCGGGACCTTGCCGCTCGACCGGCTGCTCACGGAGACGGATGGTCCCTTCGTGGAGGTAGATGGTTCCCCCGTCACGCCGGGCGGCGTGGACGAGGCCGTTCGCATGCTTGGCGACGTTGTGGGCCTGGGCACCGAGGAGATGCGGCGCGCCATTTTGAATAATCTAAAGGCAGTTTTGGAACGGTCCGCAAACTGACGATTCCACGCCGACCCGGGCTTATCGTGGCCAGCGACTCTGCACCATTCGCTACCGGAGCTTGAGGAGCTCGATGAGCTCGTCGGCGTTGAGCAACTGGCCGGCACGCCTGTATGCCGGCGAACCGCGGCGGGCCTCGATCTCGGCATATTTCTGCAGCATCTCGCGATAAGTCGACACCGTGTTGGCGTGAGCGTTCAGGGATCTGTCCCGGAACTCCTCAAAGCGCCCGAGCTTTTCGACCATGAATTTGGCCATCGACATGTAGCGTCCCTCTTCGTTCCCGTCGAAGCCGTCAAACTTGGGATCCTTGCCCCAGTACCCTACCTGGTCCTCGACGCGCTGCCTGTCTACGGGGCTGAGCTTTTCATATCCCCATTCGATGGCTCGCCACATCGCCATCGTGTTGACGACGAAGTCGAGCGCCTCGGGGTCGTCGACGTCATCGTGAAAGATGCCCGACATTTCCCATTCCAGGCCCCAGAAATGGCCTCCGTAGATGGCGCTCTGAATCAACTCGACTGACTTCATGTCCTCGTAGCCTTTATGCTGGCGCAGGACTTCGCCTAGCATCCACATGATCAGTTTTTCAGAGCTGGTCGGCCGGAAGGCCTTGCGCCGACCAGCCTCAAGCCCCGTATACACCAAGATGCGGATGGCCTCTGCCCGCGAAGGGAGGTCACGCTGCTCTCCCCGCCAAGCATCGATCCGGTCAATCGTGCTTTCATCGAGCCTGAGCTCGAATCGCTCGGTTTTCACCATTTCTACCTCCAATCAAGTCCGTACAGAACCCATATCGTACGGACATTGTACGTAAAACACGGTGAAAGGCAAGCATCGCCATCTCGAGTGTCGTTGCTTGGGTCAGGACGGGCGTCACACACCCCCACAGCTGTCATGCCGGCCGGTGCCTGCACCTCCGGCATGTGGCTAGGCGCTCGTCGGGACCATCAGGGAACTGGCGAGTCGATTAGAGTGCAGGTGTCAGGATCCGGGCCGTAGTACTGCGCGAACTGTCGCTTCGCCAAGGCGATCAGTGCAGCATTTTCGGATTTCCCGGTAAGCCATTTGAAATCGTAGCGGAAAGGTCCCGGCTCGAGGACCCATTGCAGGGCGAGATCGAACACGAGCATTCCGCCAAAGAAGGTGTTGACCAGCTTCTTGATGTTTTCGGGGCTCCGGCCGCGCACGGCGCGAGGAAAGATCTGCTCGGTGTCACCTCTGTCCGGGAAGAGGGACAGATGGGTGGCGAACAGCGACCCAGCCTCAGGGTTGAACTTGTCTCCCGCCATCCAGAAGCCCGGCCAACAGAAAAATTCGGGCCGGCGCTGCTTGTCCTGGCAAAAAGCGATGAAGTGCGAGATCAGGACCCGGACAGGCATGTTCACACCGGCATAATTGAACGTACGATGCTCCTCCATCAGGGCATCGACAGGGCCCTTGTCGCCGAGCAGCCCGACCACGGCAGCAAGTCCCGTCCGCGGATCATCGTATCCGCATCGCTCGCTCAGTCGCGCCGCGACGTGCTCATACTCCTGAGCGGAGAAACTTTGTACCGCCTGGGCGAGCTCAGGGGTTTCGGCTGCAGCCAGGCAAAGCCTTGTGAAGCGCGCGCCGGGATCAACGTCGCAGATGAAGTCCTCGAAGAACTCGATGTCGAGCGGAAACCCCCTCGTCGGGTTGATTGCCAGGTCGCAGATCAGCAGAAACAGGCCGACGATCGGGCTGTCATACCGTTCGGGCCACTCTGTCCCGGTAAGTACCAGGAATAGTTCAAACGCGTCGACATAGACGGGCGCAAAATAGCCTTGCTCGCGGTACGTCTGAAGCAGCTCGGGACCGCCTGACGATGCCAAATACTGAATTTGGCAAAAGCGGGCCTGGCCTTCGAATATCTGCTGGATGCCAATGTCGGCGTAAGGTGGGCGCGCACCGCGATGGAAGCCTTCACTCCGGCTGAGTTGAAGCTTGAGGAATTGTGCATCCCAGCGACCGGGGTCGGGAAATTGCCCTTCCGCGAAGTCACAGGACCCGTTGATCGCGTGGACGATCTCACCATAGGTTTTGAGGTAGCTGTGCCCGACGCTCTGAAAATAGGGCGTTTGCTCCAGCGAAAGGATCGACTCCGGCGACCAGGCAAGTTGCTTGTAGAACTTGATGTCGAGTGCGTCGTTGACGGCAATATTGGCGGCGGCGAGCACCGGATCAGAGTGTGTCCGACCGTCGAGCATCGCCCTGTGCGCCCAAGCCTTTACAGGTTTGACGACGCCGGCGCCTCGCGCAAAGGTCTGAAGAGACGTCATGCTGCCATAGATTTGCGCCGGGTACGCCAGGCTGAGGATGAGTCCCGCAGTAGACCCCATGTGCTGCCACCAATGCACGGTTTCGTGCAGATAGGTCGAGTAGGCTTGGTACAGTTCGGCTACGTCATGACCCTCGGTGTCGCGCTGGGTGAGGGCGTCGACAAGCTCATGGGCGCGGGGACTGAGGCGCAAGACGAAATGTTCCGTTGTGTAGCTCCCGTAATCTGCCAGCGTGGCGTCGAACACCAGTGGATCGTTGGCTGGGTTGAGCAGATACGGATCGAGATGGGAGAATGGGGACATGGGAGAACTGTAGCAGAGATTGAGCTCCGGAAGCGGGCAGCGGTTCGTTGGACATGTGCCTCGCAGCCGGACACGCTCCCGCCAGAAGAGAGGGACCAGAAGCCTCTGCGTCCTTAGCCAGGTGTCAGCGAGCATGCCGAAACATGCCCGCGACCCGGGCCATCGGCCTGGAACCTGATATGTGGATGGAACACCGCTGTGTTCGTGACAGTGAACAGGGCGTCGCAATCGCCGGTGATGCGTTGGTGATTGACGGAGCGGATGTTTGAGATGTCTTCCTGGTTCCCTCCAGCCGCTGCAACGGCCAGCCCCCGCATCGCCGCAGCCGTGGCTGATTTCTTGAGAGTTTCCTCGATTGTGCCGGTGGGCATCGTATTGATCGATGTACGACCTGTCGCAACCGCGTAGGTATAGATACCGGTAAACAGCGCCTTCTGCACATCGCCCTTCGATCTGTAGTACTCGTACCACGCCGCAAAGGCGGCGGTACCAGCCGGCCCATATGACGACGCCACGCCCTGGGCCGTGGTGCGGGCAACTTCACTCTCCTGCATGAGTTGGGCCGCGTTGTCGCTCTCGACCCTTAGTTTGTCCGTGCCAAGGTGCCAGATCGCATCGACCACTTTGCCCTCGCGAGCTCGTCTCTCCGCCGCGCTCAGGACGTCCTGATAACCTCTCGCCTCCCTCTCGGCGTACCGGGCAGACGCCTGTATCGCGTCAACGGCATCGTTCGCGGCCTTCAACTGGGTCTGCGCCGCGTCCTTCACGGCTTGGCTGGGGTTCGTGAGGGCATTCTTGATCGCGGTCTGGGTCTCCCGGTCAAGCTTGGTCCCGAGGGCTTCAAAACTGAGCACCGAGGCAACCAAAGTTTGATCGCCTGTCGCCTTGGCCGCTTCGTTGATCGCGATGGACGCCGGAAAGGCGACCTTAATGCCATCGGTGACCATGGTCGGTGGGAACGATTGGACCGCGTTATCGATAGAGCGTCGAACATTATCGACGGTTGGTACCGAGATATCTGGAACGCAGACGCACTCGATGAAACATTTGTTTGTTTGACCGTCAGGGCAGGCTAGCGCCGCCGTAGAGATAATCGACGATATTGCGAATACTGCGAAAGAAAAAAACGCCCTACCCATGCAGCCCCCAACCTCTCACTCCGCCCAAAGAACGATTTGAAAAGTGAGCATTGTGCAACAACAGAATTGAGATCGAGGGCAAACAGATATGGGTCGATTGCTATTGAGCTCTCTATAAGTGCAACGTGCTTTTCCGATCTTGATTATTTGCGCCGGCGTGTCCGATCGTCAATTCGGCTAGCTCCCGTCGGACACTGGGCTCGATGCTGCTGAGGCCATTTTCGCTTCTAGCCGAGAGGCCTTTTCCGGGGTGTCAATGTACTGAGAAAGAGCAGGTTTCGGCCCGAAGATATGACGCCAGACGATCTGGATTTCATTGTTGTGTCGGCGGACCTCGGTGCTGATCGTCGGTACGAGACGCGCATGGAGACAAATCAGCGCATCGCTCGACCGGTCCTGGCCGACGGTCATCCGGTACGCGAATTGAGCGATTGTTCGATTGAACCCGCGAACTTTGTGCTTATCCGTGACGTCGCGGTGCCGTGACAGGACGCCAAACGGCTGACGCTTGCTTGAACCGAGCACCAGCATGCGGGCGGTCAGGGGAAAGATCAGCTCGATGTCACCGGAGTGATCGTAGGGGGTGCGTGCGAGCAGCGGTTTGCGCGGGTCATAGGTACACACCGGATTGTCGGAGGTGAGGAATGGGATGTCGGTCTTGTTGTGAAGAACCTCGAAGCCAAGCCGAAAGCAGAGATCGCCGAACGTCTGGGATTCGTCCTCCATCGCGAGCAGAGTTTCTTGCGGATTGATGCCGACTGGGACTGTGTCGAACTGACCGGCGTAGCGTTCCAAGTCTGGGGGCAGCTTACCGATTTCCTCGAGCACCTTGCATTCGCTTCGCAGCTTAGCCTCCAGCATAAGCGCAATGTGATCACGGGTCGCCGGAACGCGCGTGCGCATGATCGTTTGCATGCCTTGGACATTGAAGGATAAAGCCGGTGAAAGACGACGTGCTTGAAGCGCACGGACGGTCTCCGGCCAAACGGTCTCGATCGGATTCCAGAGGTCTTCGAATCTGTGGTTTTCTTGACCGCCACCGGAGAGTTTCTGAGAGTAATAGTAGTTCTCGTACCCAGTTGCCCTCGGCTGCTTCGGCAGCGGTGCCTCTGGCGCCTCGGCCCGATAGACTTGGACGCGGCCGCGGTCATCGGCGAAGCCTTCCATGTAGGTGACCGAGATGAAGTGGTGTTTTCGGTTCGTCCGTCCCGCCCCGCTGCGGACCGGATTGAAGATGCTAAATGGCCTCACATCGCCATCGATGGGGACGTCTCCCCATTTGCCAAAATAGAAGGGCGGCTGCTCCATGGTCCTGTGGTCGGGCTCCCCGGTCACTGCACCTTGTCGGGCATGACCCTGCGGATTGGCATCCTCAGCTTCGGCTCTTCACGAAGCGCCGCGTGGCGTCCGTTTTCACCACCCGGATCGAATTGTACTGGCTGGCGAGTACCTTGTAATCGACGATCAGCTTGCGGGCCATCAGATAGGCCAGAGCGGGGTTTATGCGCCTCGGCTCCCAGCCGTACCGCTCGGCGACATGGCCTGTATCGTGAGGCATCGACGGGTCGTTGATCAGGTCGGCAGCGATACGCAGCGCGTCATCTTCGGGCGACCAATCCATGAAATATTTGTCGAATGTGGCAAACAGGTCCTCCTTGGGCAAGACGCGGCCGAAGCTGACGGAAACGAGATCGCGCAGCTCGTGCAGAGCGTCCTCGATGTCCTCCTCTGACGCTTCAATGGCGGTCGCCAGCTCATCTACCCCTTTCTGAGGGTGCGAGAACATTGCATCCGACGTCTCCTCAACAAAGATCTTGGCAATTGCCGTTGCGACCTTGGAGTAACCCGTTGCCGGCTGCACAGCCGCAATGGGCGCTGGGCCGAGCTGCGGCTTACGCGTCACGCCATGGATGTCGTTCACCAGATTGCGCACGCCTTCGTCTAGGCGCGCGGCATCAAGTTCTGGCGAGAGCATGCCCGACAGAAGCGGCGGCAATTTCCGTGCCGCGACACCGCAGCGAAGGGCTATGAAGCGCGCCTGCCCAGAGATGCGGCGGACCAGGCCGGCATCCATCTCCTGCTGGACCCACGGCTTCTGCATGGCGCTCGGGGTCAGCAGCACGATGAAATGCGTGCAGTTGCCCAGTCCCTCGTCGATTTTGCGGCGCAAGGAATCTCCGGAACGGATCTCCCATTCCGCCCACCAAGTATCGATTCCATCCGCCATCAGTGCGCGCGCGACCGTCTCTGCTAGCTCGCGATCGTCGAACGAGTAGCTGAGAAAGGCTTTCGGGGAGCCCTGTTGCAGGGGCAGGAACACAGTCGACGCCTGCTCATTGTCGCTCATCTTGTCCTTCACCAGCGCGAGAAGCTGCGGCGAGCCCTCAATACTGAGCCGCAAATCGTCAAGGGCTTCTCCAAGGACCAGGACAGTGGGAAATTCGCCTGTATCAGGATGGCGAATAGCACTGAACCTCTCCCACAGCTGTTCCTTGATGTTCTCGACAGCTGCAGCTTCAAAATCCTTTGCAAAATCCCCCGAATCAAACGGCCGGCCATTGTATCGCATGCCCATGTTGAGTCCTCGTGTTGGTCCCTTGATATGAACATACGCAGAACAAATATCAAAGGGAGGCCATTGAAAAACCACGGTAGATCGGAAATCTTTCGAGTTTCCGGAGCCGGGGGATCCATATCGGGGACAATGGCGTGACGGCAGGACTTGAACCTGCGACCTCCTCGCCCCTAGATAGCGGTGTCACGCACCACCCAGGTCGAAAGCGAGGCGCTCTGTCCTCTGAGCTACGCCACGATCTGCCTATGCATCGTTGTCGACGACCAGTTGCGGCTTCCTGCGCTTCAACCGGTCTGACCTTTCTTCGGCCGCCTTCTTGATCTCGGCGGCCTTTTCCAGCGCAAACGGCTTGGCGGCCTCGATCAAGCCGTCGAAATGATAGCGGTTCGTCATGCTGCCATTGGGCGTGTTGCGCCGTTCTTCCCGGCCAAGAAGTTTTAGGGCCTCGAGGGCGGCAATGCGTTTCTGAATGGTGCGGGGTGTCACCCCGATCGCCTTGGCGATCGTCTCCACCGAGGGGTGGGGCAGGTTGTCGGGCAGCCACCAGTACTGGACCAGGTGGATGATGATGTTCATATCGAGCGCATCGAGGCCGAGAGCCTGCTGTTTCTCGATGATGATGTTGGGGAAAGCGCTCCAGCCCGTGGCCATGAGTGCCTTGGTCCACTTCTTCTCGTTGGTGCGTAGCTTGTCGACGTCTGCCTTGGCGGTCTCTGGCTGGGCCATCTGGGCTCTCCGGTGATCAACTGAAGCCTTAGATATCGGTGGTCTTTGCCGAAGCGCAAGGGGTTCTGGGGTGAATCTTGCGTCGGGGGGAGGGCGTCTCAGGGTTCGCCCGGCCTATGTCCCTGGATTCAGGGGCCGGGGAACCGCGCTGCACCCAAAGAAAAGGACTTAATGATATGAAGTGTCGATTAGACGAAGCGTGCTATATGCAAGCGATAAGATAGGGCCCCCCGACCAGAGGTTCACCCGGGGTGTTGACAAAGAGAGCGTCAATACCCATACTTTGGACGTGAGCATCGCTCCGGGGTTGGCGCCAGGCGCCAGCCGAACTTTTCAAAACGAAGGCCCGGCTAGTCCGGGTCTTTGTTTTTTATCCTCTCAAAACAGCTGTATTTGATGCCGCAGGATGCCAGGTCCTCCGGCGGCAGGTGCGCGTCGATCAGACGCTTGTTGTCCATCAGGGCCTTGTAGGGCCGGTAGGACGGGTCATATCCGCCCTTGGCCATCGGATAGAGGTAGAGATCGGCGATCTGCAGCATCGGCGTGGCTTTGGTTCTGCCGCGCGGCTCTCCGCGCACGATGTCTTTGAACTCCTCGGCGCTTAACGACCCGTAGATGGCGGAGTTGGCACCGTCGAACGGCATCCCCTGCGTCTTCAGGATCCGCGTGTAGGCTATCAGGTCGCGGTCCTCGGCTTTGCCTGCCCGCTCGAAGAACACGCGCAGCTTGCGATCCTGGCTGCGGGCGTATTTGGCGGCGCGCTCGATCAGGATGCAGTAGGCGGTCTTGCACATGAACCACAACTGGTCCTGATACCGGTCACGGTAGCGGGCAACATAGCCCGGCCGATCAATCACCGCGGCGATGCCGATCACGGGCAGTGCAAGCAGCATCCCCTGCAAATCTCCCAGGAACTCAAAAGCAGCCTCGGGCTTCTTCAGCCAGCCGAAGTCGCCACGGCCGCCCCGGATCGCCCAGGAGTGCAGCGGGTAGGTGATGCCGTGCTTCTGGCAGAAGGCCTTATGGCGCGCATAGAGCTCGTCGACGTCTTCCTCGTTGATGAGGATGCCGCCGAGGGCGAAATAATCCATCTCGTCCCGCCGCTTCTCCTTTGGTTGTCGGTCTGGCTCGCGGCTGCCGCTATCATCGAGGTAAAGGTGGATTTCACGGTCTGTCACGGGCAGGCTTTCATTGTCCGCACAGCTTGGCGCAAAAACCGCAGGCTGCATAGCAATCTGATGACCCGGCCGGGCGAGGCGGTTCAGCGCGGCGGCTTCTTGGCATTGCGTTCCGCTTTTGACGGATCATCCGTAACAAGGAGCAGCTTGCCCTCGTTCTCAAATCCGATATCCAGTTTAGATTAGCCTTCTCAATCGGGGATGGACGCGGATGCTTCTATGGCCAAGACCTCCAAGCCCGCGATCTCCTGCATCACCTTGCCGGCGATGCCCTGCAGATCGCCGTACATCCCGACGGTCGACTCGATGACACCCTGGATCTGAGCCTCCCGCTTGGCCCACAGGCGGATTGTGGCTTTCCTTTCCCTGGCAAGGTCGTCCTGCATATCGGAGAATTTCTCGACGATCGCCTCGACCCGGTGGCGAAACCTGGGGCCAGTCAGATAGCCGTAGACCTGCTCCATCTTGGTGGCCTGACCGTCCTGGGCGAGGCGGGAGTTGGCGAGCTCGATGAGGGATTGCCGGAGCATGATCGCGATCGGAATCGCGCATTTGGGATGGGCGATGTAGACGCCATCCACCAGATCGAACGTTTCGACCCCCGTAGGCAGCGCCTCGGAGATCATCAACGCGATGTCTGCCTTGGCGGCGCGCTGGTCTGTCCGCAGCTTGCCCAGCCAGCCCTGGCTCCAGTTCTTGGTGCGTTTTGATTCCCACAGGATTGCGCCGCACGGCTGGCCGGCCGGTCCCACCACGCGTTGCAGCACGTCACCACCGAACTCACCCTTGGCGACCGGTTCGATGATGTCCATCGGGAACCGGCTGGCGATCAGCGACTCCAGCTCGAGCTCAAGGACCTCGCCCTGAAGCTGCTGAGATCCTTGCTCGGCGCGGCGCTTCAGCTCCTCGATCTGGCGCTGCATGCCGGCAATCTGTTCCTCTTTCTCGGCCACCTTCATCTTGAGGCCGTCTTCGGCTTCGGTCCTGGCCTTGACGCGGACGGCGTCCAACCCTTCCTGGATTCTCTTTTCGATGGTCAGCGCCATTTCGCGCTTTTCATCGTCGAGCGCCCGCTGCTGCTTCATAAATTCGGCCTGCTGCAACTGCGCCGCGGCGAGCTTTTCGTCCCGCGCCCTCAGCGTCGTCTCCATCTCGCCCAGCCTCCTGTCCTTGTCCTCAAGGTCGGTCGAGACCAGAAGTTTTGCCTTGCGGGCCTCTTCGGCGGCGATGGCGGCACGCTCGAGCTTGAGTTTTTCGGCGACCTGGCTGTCGATGTCATCCCGGGCGGCGTCGATAGCCGCCTGCTTGCGTTGAACCTCCTCCTCCCTGGCCGTCATGGCGGCGTTGCTCTGCGCCAGTCGCCGTTCATATTCCTCGCGCGTGGCCGCAATCAGCGGCGCCGCGAGCGACTCGTTGAGCTTGATGTCGGTCTTGCAGCTCGGGCAGCTGATTGCCGGCTCATTGAGAGTCCTGGGCTGGACAGTCATCAGGCAGATCCTCGCAAGGGAACGTGGTGCAAAAGAACGCCTCAAAGTATACAGGATTGCAGGGCGGCCGAATAGAACAAAGAGTGAACTTGCCAGTTATCCGCCGGAGAGGGTACCTGCTTGGTCACCTCTTCGACCGAACCGTGGCGGGGAGGGGAGGGGAGGGGAGCAAAAGTGCTGACCGCGGATGAAGGGCTATGAGTTTCTGGATCAATTGCTGTCCGAGGAGCGCACCGCTCTGAACAGCACCCTCGATCGGTTTCTCGTGTTGAACCCGTCGCTGGCCAATCTTCAGATCAACGTTGTATTCGAGAAAGAGCCAAAGGGTGATGAAATCATCCGTGTGGGCCGCAAGGTATTGCCAGACATTGAGCGTTTCCAGGAGACCCTCAAATCATATCTTGCGCAACAGGACATAGCGGTTCCGGTGCTGCAGATCGATGTCGGGACACCTTAAGATCAAGGCTCGGCCAAAGTGGAGGCCGTTGCGGCGAAGCCGGTAAGCGCGAACGTAACTTTCAAATCGATAGACTAGTTGGCCTCGAGTTGTATGAAATGGAAGTTGCTTAGCAAATGCTCCAACGCTAATGTTCGCTTCGAAATACGCGCGGGGGCGCAGTGGGGTTTAGATACAGAGAGTCATTGAGGCTTATTCCCGGCGTTCGCCTAAACGTCACCGGGAAAGGGCTCAGCAGTGCCTCCTTTGGCAAGCCCGGCTCCACGTTGAACATGGGCCGCGGCGGCATTCAGAGCACGGCCGGTCTGCCCGGTTCGGGCATGTCCTATTCTTCCAAGCGCAGCGGCAAATCAGCTCTTTTTCTGGGTTTATTGATCGCAGCACTCGTGGCCCTGATCTACCACGCCACCAGGGGAAGCCGGGTGGCGCAAGTGTCCTTGCTTGCTATCGGCGTCGTCGGTGTGGGGGCGGCCTTGCTGGCCCAGAATTCCGACACAAAATCCGGCGCTGCACCAAGCCTGACATTGGCAGCCCGAACCGTCCGCCAGGAACCAGGACAGACCCAACCGCTGCCGCCGGCAAGCCGCGACATCAGCCCTTCGAATCTGCCGCCATTTGTGGAAGCAGCCAAAGCGCCGGTTAGGCAGGACGCTCCCGTTGGCGATGGCTGGCCCACCTCCGCTGGTGATCAGAAACCGCCAAGCACATCATCCGGAACCGATCTGGGTTCCTCGGCAGCGGTCGAGCAGCCGCAAAGCGAGCAATTCCCAACGGCAGTCGTGACCAGGACCGCGAACATCCGTTCGGATCCTTCCATGGGCGGCACCGTGGTGAGGCAGGTGCCGGCCGGCACCGCTCTGACGGTGGTCGAAATCAATGGTCGCTGGGCCCGGGTCAGCAAGGACAAAGTCACATTCGGGTGGATCAACCGCTCGCTGCTGGCGGCGCAGCCCTCCTACCAGTAGCACACCGGGCTTCTGCCGCCTGGCCTGCTGTAAGCGCTCCGGCCCTCGCACAAACGCCCATTGCGCATCAGGTCGTATGGGCAGTCGCATCTGCCGACCACGGGGTCTCTGACAGGATCGCCCGAAGCATGCTCCGAAACGGTGCCGTCATCTGATACAGCCGCTGGCGCGACCGGTGTGGTCGAAGTCAGCTCGACCGGCTTCGCCTCGCTGAGGTAGCCGCCATGGATCCATCCGATCCGTGCGGAGACCGTCACATTGTACCAGTCACCTTGTTGACCATTGGTCTGGACCAGGTCGCCCAGCGGAAGCGTGGTGATGATACGCGCCCCGGTGTCCGGCGCGACCCTGACGCGGACGTTTTTGGTGGTGTACAGCCAGCGAACCAACGTGGTGGGATTGGGCTTCTGGGCAGCCACCGCGTCGGGCTTTGCATAGGCAATCGAGCTGTTGTTCGGCTGTGACTGAGGCGCCGCGGAGGTAGTTGCCGCGGGGACCGCGGGGGGTGGCGCTCGGGCGTCGATGCTCGACATGGCCCACCCGATAGCGCAGAAAACCGCGATGCCCCAGCCGATCCGTTGTTGGCTGACCATTTCACCCTCCCTGCACAATACAAAACAGAGCAGTCCGCGAAAGTCGAATCGACTTTTTGGTGGCTAAATCTCAAGTCAATTGACAGCAGAAACCGAGCATCTGTAGATAGGGAAGGGGATTGAAAATTGGGGCGGGCAAGGGCATCGACGCGCTTTGCAATTCCGGTTTCAATAATTTTTTGGACGCTACCTGCCGAATGCCGGGAGACCCGGGCTTGCGGGAAGCGATATTTCGGCGAAAAGGCAAGTAAAATGTCCAACCAGTTTGATCAGATACCGTTTGGAGCTGCAGAGTTCGCGGATAACCCCGAACCTCGCTGTCCATGCCTCCTTCTGCTCGACACGTCCTATTCGATGAACGGAGCGCCGATCGACGCGCTGAACCAGGGACTTGTCGCCTTTAAGGACGAGCTCGCGGCGGACAGCCTGGCGATGAAACGCGTCGAGGTCGCCATCGTCACCTTCGGACCGGTCAACATCGTCGCACCGTTCCAGACCGCTGACCTGTTTACGCCTACTACGCTGCTTACCAGCGGCGACACCCCTATGGGTGCGGCGATCGAGCAGGGCCTCGAGATGTTGCGACGTCGCAAAGATGATTACCGCGCGAACGGCATCTCCTACTACCGCCCCTGGGTCTTTCTGATGACCGACGGCGCGCCCACGGACAGCATCGTTGCTGCCGAACACGCGGTCAAATCCGGCGAGGCGGCAAAGGCGTTTTCGTTCTTCGCCGTTGGCGTCGAAGGTGCCAACATGGACATCCTCGCCAAGCTCTCCACACGCCAGCCGCTGAAGCTAAGTGGCCTCAAATTCCGCGAGCTGTTCTCATGGCTCTCCGCATCGCTGTCGGGCGTCTCGCAGTCGCAGGTCGGACAGACCGTGGCGCTCCAATCTCCCGCAGGTTGGGCCGAGGTGTGATGTCTTGGCGCATAGCGTCGGCTAGCGCCATCGGCACTTCGCATGTCACGGCCGGCAAGCCCTGTCAGGATAATTCGATCCATGCCCTGATCGAGGGCAGGGAAGGTCCAATCCTCGCGGCCGCCGTCTGCGACGGCGCTGGCAGTGCGGCGCATTCGGAGGTTGGGTCTTGGCTGGCCGGGCAGAACCTGCTGGAGCTCATTTTCGTGCACTTCGCAGAGAACGGCGCGCTTGATCAGATCGACCGGCCAAAAGCGTTGGGCTGGGTGACCGAAATTGCCGAGCGCATCGCCGCTCATGCGCGCGCACTCGGGCACGAGATGCGCGATTATGCATGCACGCTGCTGGTTGCCATCCTCGGCCCCACGAGCACCGTGTTCTTTCAGGTCGGTGACGGCGCAATGGTCGTGTCGCACGGCAGTGAAGACGGATGGTCCTACGTGTTCTGGCCGCAGCACGGCGAGTTTGCCAACACGACCAACTTCGTCACGTCATCAAATGTCGCGGATGTCCTCGAATTCGAGTTCGCGCCGCGGCGTATTGACGAGGTCGCGCTGTTCTCGGACGGTATCGAGAACCTCGTCTTGCACCAGGCTTCGCGCAGCGTCCATCAGCCCTTCTTCGATACGATGTTCCCGGCCGTCAGACGATCGGCGGTGGCGGGCGAGGACTCTACGCTGTCGGATGGGCTGAAGGCTTATCTGCTTTCGCCGCAGATCTGCGAGAGGACCGATGATGACAAGTCATTGATCCTGGCCACGAGATCGCCAGCTGAAGCGATGTTGGCCGCAAAATGAATGCTAAGGTCCGCGAGGTGTTCACCCTGCGAGGGGAAGCCCTCAAACTCGGCGAGATCGTCGGCCAGGGCGGCGAAGGCGCCGTCTACGACCTGGCTGCACACAAGAACCATGTCGCCAAAATCTACCACCGGCCGCTCGAGCAGCAGAGGATCGACAAAATCCGTGCGATGGGCAAGATCAAGACCGATTCACTCGAAAAGCTGACGGCCTGGCCGACGGGGCTGGTCTGCTCCAAGGACAGCAAGCCCATCGGGCTGATCATGCCGAAGATCAGCGGTCGCAAGAGCATCCATCAGCTCTACAGCCCCAAAAGCCGCAGAACCGACTTTCAGCGGGTCGATTGGCGATTTCTGACCCGTGTGGCGGCAAACACCGCGAGAGCATTTGCGGCCGTTCACGACAACGCCTGCGTCATCGGCGATGTGAACCACGGCGGTGTGCTCGTGGCGCAGGACGCTACTGTGCGCCTGATCGACTGCGACAGTTTCCAGGTCTCCTATCTGGGCCAGCAATATCTTTGCGAGGTGGGCATCGAGACCTTCACACCGCCGGAGCTGCAGGGCAGATCGTTTTCGGGCATCGTGAGGACGCCCAATCACGACAATTTCGGTTTGGCCGTGATGGCCTTCCTGTTGCTGTTCATGGGAAAACACCCCTTTGCCGGCCGCTACGCGGGAACCGGCGACATGCCGATTTCGAAGGCGATCGAGGAGTACCGCTTTCCCTACGGGACGAACGCCGCCGCGGTTGGAATGGCGAGGCCTCCGAGTTCCCCTGAACTCGCCATCGTCGGGCCACGACTTGCAAAAATGTTTGAGGATGCCTTCTTGCAAAACGGGACGTCGGCTGGCAGGCCCGTGGCCCGGGACTGGGTGGCTGCCTTGGCCGAACTTGAAGCGAACCTCAAGCAGTGCTCCGCCAATTCCAGCCACTGGTCACTTGGCTCATCGCCGTGCCCTTGGTGCAAAATGGAAGGCGCCACGGGCGTCCCGCTCTTCTCAACCGTTGTTCCCGCCGGCGGGGCGACGCTTTTCGATATCGCCGGATTCCAGCGGCAGGTGGACGCCATCCCGCATCCCGGGCCGGTGCCGAGCTCCCCCGAAACGAATGTGACACCAGATCCCAACGCCTTGAAGCTCAAGGGGCACGCGCGCCGCACCAACTTCCGGGCAGGAATAGCGGCCGCAGTGGTCGGCGTCGCTGGCTTGATGATGGCGCAGATCTGGGTGCTGGGCATCGCCTTGGGGGTTTTTCTGGGGTTGAGAGGTTTCTTGAACAGGGACAGTGAGGCTGCGGAATACCGGCGCATCGCCGGCGAGGCCGCCACCCAGTGGAAAAACGCGCAAACCGCGTGGATGCAGAGGGCCGGGCCGGATGCCTTCGACAGGCAAAAAACGGTGCTCGCCGGGCTCAGGCGCGAATGGGACATCTTACCTTCCAAACGGGTAGCCAGGATCTCGGACCTCGAGCGCAACCGCCGTCAGGCGCAACTGCACCGGTTCCTGGACAACTTTGAAATCTCATCGGCAAAGATCGAGAGCATCGGACCGGGCAAGAAACAGGTCCTGGAGTCGTATGGCGTCGAAACAGCGCTCGATATCGAAAGAAACAAGCTTTACAGCGTGCCCGGATTCGGCCCCAAAACGGCGCAGAAGTTGTTGAATTGGCGAAGGTCGGTCGAAGCCCGCTTTGTCTTCGATCCCTCACGAGCAATCGATCCGCGCGATATCGCGCAGATCGACCAGGACATGCTCGGCGATCGCAAGCGCCTGCAGGGCGCTTTGGTTCTCGGTCTTGAGCAGCTCAAGCAGACAAGAGCCCAGATCCTTGCCGCCCGCGAACACAGTCGCCCGGAAATGGAGCGATTGCGGCTGGCATTTGATCAGTCAGCGGCAAACGTTGCCGCGATTTCAGGTTGAGAGGCTAACGCTGGATCGCCAATCAAGCTCGGTGAGTTGTGGCATACCTTCATCACCCTGGTTGCGCCGATCCCACGACATAATGCACACCTCGCTATGTTATTGAAAAAGCTGGATCTGCTGATCCTGTGATTGTGATAATGGACTGTGTCCGCTCCTGCCGGAATGG
>NZ_JAMYOX010000048.1:0-37507 GCF_040320025.1 Mesorhizobium sp. M0808 | reverse complement strand
TGCTTCCTCCAGACCACCGGGACCAATCACCTTCTACAACGGCCTGGCCTACTTCCGTGCCTGTGCCGATGGATGGGCTCTGCGAGATGTGTATATGCCCTAGATGACCTGTGGGGGGAGATCCATGTCTTGCGACCACGGCGCGTTCGTGCGCTCTCGTGCCGGCCGTTTGCGCCGCGCCATCCAGGCTGCCAGCGGATTGTCGATCTTGGCGCTCGCCGCTGGGCTCTGGCTCGGTGGCTCGGCCCAGGCTCAGGAAACCCAGATCATCTATCCCGGCTCAATGGCAGTGACCGGATTCTCCGGCACCATCATTCCCAATTTCGAGGAAGGCCTGCCGCCGGGCGTCGATCCCGTCGACGAAACCTTCATCGACACGGCGCGCGCGACCTTGCGCATCTTCGACGTCTCAAGGCTGGGCGGGCCGGCGTCTGGCCAATTGGTCTTCACCCCGCCACCGTTCGAGGTCACGGCCGGGCAAATCGGCCAGGTGTTCGGCATCACCTACGACGACGGCGTGCGCGACGGCGTTCCATCGGCCATTCCAAACCTCTATGCCGGCGCCACGTCGCTGCACGGCATCCGCATAGTCACGCCAGACGGCGACGCCGACGGCCGGCCGGAGCGGCAGCGCCGCGGCACGGCTGACGCGGTCTTCATGGACGGCCAGTTCGGCACCGAAAACGGCGGCGGCTCCGGAACGATCTGGAAGATCGACGGCATCACCGGCGCCGTCTCGAAATTCGCCGATATCGACGCCAATAGCGGTCCCGGCATCGGCGACGTCACTTTCGACAATATCCACCGCCAGTTCTTCGCCAGCGATCTCGACACCGGCCTCATCCACCGCATCGACGCCAATGGCGCGCTGCTCGACACGTTCGACCACGGCATAGCCGGCCGCCCGGCGCACGGGCTTGCCGCCCTTGCCGACGACGGCTCGGTGATTGACATCCAGGGTGCTGCCTTCGACAGCGAGGACCCCGACAGCTGGGGCTACACGCAGGACGAGCGCCGCGTCTGGTCGGTCGCCTATCGTGGCGGCCGGCTCTATTATTCGGTCGGTGATAAGGCGGAGATCTGGTCGGTGGGCGTTGCCGGCGACGGCAGTTTCGCCGGCGACCCGCGCTGGGAACTGACGGTCAAGGCCGACAAGGATTACGCGGTCACCGACATCGCCTTCGACAACGAGGGCTTCATGTACCTGGCCCAGCGCGGCCCGGTGGAGAACCGCTACGACTACAGCCAGTTCGCCGATTCCGGCAAGGGTGAGGTCATCCGCTACTGGCGCGAAAATCCGGACGATCCGGCGACGGAATCGGCCTGGGTGGAAGTGCCGCAGGAATATGCGGTCGGCTTCCCGCAAGACAACCGACAGTCGGCCGGCGGCCTCGACCTGCAATATGGCTACGATGCCGAAGGCAATCTCGATACCGGCGTCTGCACCGACACGCTGGTCGATACCGGCGACAAGTTGCGCGACAACCCGGAGCTTGCCGAACAACTCGCAGCCGGCGGGCCGCTCGCCGTGCACGGCGTGCAAATCACGCCGACGGCACTGGTCAAGCCGGCCAACATGCCGCCTTTCGGCTCGTGGTTCGTCGACTTCGACAATTATTTCGAAGACCCGGAAGTCGAAGGCCATGTCGGCGACGTCGAGGTCTGGCGCCCCTGCGAAGGCCGTGCCGGCTATTACGAGCAGGTGCCGGGCGGCTATCTGCCACCGTTCTATCCGCCGGACTTTCCGCCCCCCGGCAATCTGCCTCCTTGCCTTGATGTCGAGGATGTCAGGTATTTCTGCACGCCCCCCGGCCTCGAGGCCGATCTCTATCTCCATGACCATGCCGGCTTTGGCGGCGATTCGATCAAGGCTCTGTCCAGGACGCCTGGCGTTGGGGTGACTTCACCTCTGTCGCATGCGCCCGGCGCGCCATACACGATCGGCATCACCGGCCATTACCCTGGCGATACGGTCGATGTCGGGCTCTGCTTCTACAGGCAGTCCGATAGCGACAAGGGTGGCTACTACCCTTGCTGCAAGATGACCTTGCGGCTCAGAACCCCAGCCGTCAGCTGCGAACCGTGAGGAGGGGAAGATGAGCAATCTCGCATTTTTCCCGCCTGCGACAAGCAGCCCATCAACCGGCAAACAATCATCCGTCATGGAGACCATCATGAAACCCCTGTCACTCGCCAGGCGCGGCGTGCGCTGGCTGATGGCGGCCGGTATCGCGGTCGCCATGCTGAGTCCGCTGCAAGGCTTCGCTGAAGACCTTGCTCCGGCCAAGACCAAGCCTGCCGATGCGGGCATCTACACTGCCGTTCCAGATCCCAGGCTCGATTTCGACAATCCTCGCACCGTCAATCCGGAGCCGGGCCGGATCGTGCCCTTCTTCACCAAGAAAGGCACCCAGAGAGGCTGCGACTATGTCGTATACTCGCTGAGCTTTGGCTTGCGCGGCAATCCGCAGGGTTTTGCCAGCCCGGACCTCGCCGCCATGCTGAAAAAGGTCAGGCTCGATTTCAGGGACCAGCTCCCGCACGGCCTGCGCATCGTCGGCGTGCATGTGACCGGCGACGGCACCGATGCGTCCGGCGGACCGCTGCCCGGCGCTGCGATCAGCAGTTCGGCTGGCCCGGACGATACCGCGACGGTGTCCGATTTCCGGATTTCCGCCAGCGATCTCGACGGCATCGGCGCTGCGAACCAGCGCGTCATCACGTTCCAGATCACCGCCAAGATCGACCATGCGGCGTTTCCGTCGCCGACGATCGTTCACAACCAGGGCGCGGTTAAGGTGAGCCGCGAACGCGGCGCCGGCATCGAAATCCCGTCGCAGGATCCGGGCAAGCCGGACGACGGCAATTATCTCACGGGTGCAAAGACGTCGATCAAGATCGACGTCACCAGGTGCAACCCGCCGCCTCCACCTCCCGGCAAGGAATGCTTCAAGGTGGAGCGCGGCACGGTCGATTGCTTGCCCGGCGGCGGCGCCTTCATCTACCACATGCCGGTCGGCCCAGAGATGGCCGGCAAATGGGTGCAGCTTTCGACGACGACACCCGGCATCACCATCATTCCCGACACGCAATTGGTGCCGGCCGGCGGCGGTGTGCTCAATTGGAAGATCGTCGGCGCTTCACCCGGCGACGTCATCCACATCATCGTCACCGGTATCGAAACCTATGCCGGCCCGAGGGAGGGCTGGGGCCGGTGCTGTACGCAGACCATCGATATCGTCATCCCACGTGATCAGCGCTGCCCGCCGAAGGACAAGGAACCGGATCTGAAAGTCGAAAAGCGCGCCGACGTGCAACGTTGCACGATGGGCGGCGGCTGCGACTTCACCATCAGGGTCACCAATGTCGGCGATGCACCCTACCACGGCAAGATCGTGCTCGACGAAGTCACCCTGCCGGCCGGCTCCACCCTCGATTCAGGGCCGAACCCGCCTTGGGTCTGCGCGCCTGGAACCACCCCGATGATTTGCACTCATCTGGTGACCACGCTCAATCCGGGTGCCTCTGTCGACCTCAAGCTCGGCTTCAAGCCGGCCGCAGGCTGGCGAGGCAGCGTCTTGCGCAACTGCGCCACTTACAATTACGGCGCCAGCGGCAAGCCGCTTTTCGGCAGCCAGCAAAACGATCGCGGCTGTGCATCGATCCCGGTCTGCCGGCGTGGCGATCGTGACCGCGACTGCCGGCCGCCGGTGGAGAAGAAGGTCGACCTGATCCTGAAGAAGCGCGCCCGCACCGAATTCTGTTCGGCCGATGGCGTCTGCACCTTCGTGGTCGACATAATCAACAATGGCAGCGTCCCCTATAATGGGCCGCTGACGGTCGTCGATACCTATCCGGGCGGCGCGCCGGCATCCTCGACCTTCGGCCCGACGCCGCCATGGACATGCGGACCGAACGGCCCCGGCCAGTTCCGCTGCGACACCGCCGGCATCGTGCTGTTGCCTGGCGCCTCGACGCCGATCTTCGTCAGGGCGGTGATGCCGGCCAACTACCGGCCCGACAGTGTCGAGAACTGCGCCGAGGTGAAGGCTATTCCCGGTGAGAACGACATCACCAACAACAGGGCCTGCGCCAAGGAACGCATCCGTCATCCGAATGGCGGCCAGCCGGCCCTGCGCATCACCAAGGTATGCAATGCCTCGCTGGCCGGTGCTGCGGTCGTTTCCTGCCGCATTACCGTCATCAGCCTCGGCACCATTGCCCCGACCGGTCCGGTACGGGTCAACGATGCCGCGACGCTGATAGCCGGCGGAGCGCCGGTCCAGATCCAGACCGTCACCCCAGACGGCGCGGAATGGGCTTGCGGACCGCTTCCGGCCAACACACTGTCCTGCCAGATTCCTGGCGCTGTTATGACGCCTGGAACCAGCCGCCATTTCGACCTGACGGTTGCCGCGAACGGCGAATTCGAGAACTGCGCACGCGGCTCCTACGGCCCGGCTCCGGGAGACGACATCGTCTATCCGATCGGCCAGGCCTGCGCCAAGGGCGGCGGCGCCTCGACCATCCGCGTCGAGAAGACCGGTGATGCCGAGTGCAAGCCCGGCCAGCCCTGCTCGTTCGAGATCACCATCACGAACGATGGGGCGAGCGCCTTCTCTGGCCCGGTTCGCATCGGCGATGCCATCGGCGTCGAAGGCCTCGGCCGGCTGGAGGGCGTTGCGATCACCTCGATCGATCCGCCCTTCGGCTGCTCGCCGGAGCCGGCAACCTTGCCTGCCTCCTGCATTGCCAATTTGACGATCGGCTCGGGGGAAAGCCACGTTCACAACGTGACCGTGGTGCTTCCCGACGACGGTCGCCTGGCAAATCTGCAGGGCACGGTCAATGGTCAGAACTGCGTCGGCGTGCTGTCTCCGAACACGCCGGTGCAAGGCGGTGGCGACGTGTTGTCCCGCGGTGCGGCCGACGTGCAGGGTGATCGTGGCAAGGCCTATGCCTGCCATCCCTTCACCATCAGGAATGAGGTGAAGAAGGAATGCTCGCAAGGCTTCGTCATGAACGACGCCGGCAACTGCGTCTGCCCGCCCGGCACGACCTTCCGCAATGGCCAATGCTCGTCCGGGGGCGGCACGGTCATCGTGCCGAAGCCAAAACCTTGCGTTCTGCTCAAAGGCCAGATCCGCACCGAAGACGGACGCTGCGTCTGTCCGCGCGGAACCGAGCTGGAGAACGGCGCTTGCGTGGGGAAAGAGCCGAAGCCCGAGCAGTGCACCATCCGTGGCCAGATCCACGACGCTGCCGGCGATTGCGTCTGCCCGCGGGGCACCGAAGTCAGAGGCAATGCCTGCCGGCCAATCCAGCCAAGGCCCGAGCAGTGCACCATCCGTGGCCAGATCCACGACGCCGCTGGCGATTGCGTCTGCCCGCGGGGTACGGAAGTCAGGGGCAATGCCTGCCGGCCAATCCAGCCGAAGCCGGAGCAGTGCACCATTCGTGGTCAGATCCACAATGCCGCTGGCGATTGCGTCTGCCCGAGGGGCACGGAAGTGCAAGGCAATGCCTGCAGGCGCAAGAAGCCTGTTGTGGTGGAGTGCCCGATACCTGGTCAGATCCACAACAAGCGTGGCGTATGCGTCTGCCCGCGTGGGACAGAGCTGCGCGACGGCGCCTGCCGCAAACCACGGTTGGAATGCGCACCGGGCGCGCGGCCGATCAATGGCCAGTGCCAGCCGATCCGCAAACCGAACCTGCTGCTGAATCCAAAGGTTCTTCAGCAGGTCGTGCCAAGGCGTAAGCCGCAGCTCGAGCAATAGGATCGCGCACCGAACTTCAAACGGTGATGGTTCGCGTCACCCAAAACCCGCCGGAGCGATCCGGCGGGTTCTTTCTTTGGCGGCGCCGTATTTCGGCGGCTTGCATGAACCTTACGGCAGTCAGCAGCGACAAACTCCTGAAGGACCCCATCAACCCATCAGGAGAGAGAAATGCCTTCAGCCAAACGTCTTTTCCGAACTGTGGCGACCACTGCATTGATCGCAGCCTCGCTTGCAGGCACGCCCGCCTTCGCCAAGCAGGCGAACATAAAATCGATGTCATTCCATACGGAAAGCGCCAACACGACAATCCATGTCGGCTCGAGCGACAAGCAGAAATGGGACACGCTGAAAAGCGGCAACGTCCAGTTCTGGGGCCACATGAAGCTCGATCTCTGGTGGCCGGGTTATGTGCAGGATGTCGCCGTATCGCTTGGTGTCTGCGGACCAGGCCAGTGCCAGGCGTTCCCGCCGATCTGGAGTGCTTCACCGCTTAGCCGCGACTACGACCACCAGGAAAATTTCTCCTTTGATCCCTCCATCATCCCGCTGTCGTCGAATACCGGCATCGCCGTCGTACCCGATGGCGATGAGATCATCGCCAAGTGCAACCAGCACCTCCAGGCCGACGGCCCGACCAAATCCTATTCATTCACGCACACATTCCACGCCAGTTTCTCGGCAGCCACCGACACCGCTCTCGACATGGACAATGCGGTCTCCGAGGCACAGGGCGGCAGCTGGCCGCATCCGCTGTACGGATCGCACTATGCCGAGCATGGCTCGTTCGACGTTCAAATCGTCTGCGATGCGGTCGTCAAACCAAAGGTCCAGGACATCGCCACCGATTTCGGCGAGTTCGACGTGAATGACGTCAAGCTGTTCTTGACGACATACCAGTCCAATCAGCCAGGCTCCACGCCTGGCACTGTTTGCCCTTCGCTCAAGGTCACCAGCCGGGCGCAAGCCAACCAGGCCGGGCCGGTTACGATGCGCATCTGGCGCCAGAAGGACGGTGGGCCGATCACCTCCGAGGTGCAGCAGGCATGGGCTTCGTACGATGCAGCGAAGAACGGCTATTTCGCGCTTTATGAAAAATGGGAGGATGTCGGCGCCACCGCCTATTTCCAATACAAGACCGAGATTGTCGGCAACGGCCCGTTCGAGCCCTTCGACGGCTGGAAGGACATCACCGTCCATTGCACGAGTGCCGGCGGCGGCGGCTTCACCGATGCACCGCAGGACAACCCCGACAACCCGCCGGTGCATTCGGACTGGCAGGGCGAGGTCACCGTGTCCGACAGCGCCGGCCTCAAGAAACTCTGCCCGCGCAAGGGTCAGGTGACGTTCGAAGTCGAGCGCGATGCGCCGGGCGCGTTTCACTACCGCATCAGTTGCTCGAATGGTGCCTTCTTTACCGGCACGACTGCGGCCTTCAACAATGGCGGTGTGTTCAAGGCGAGCGCCGCGCACGATCTCAGCATCGTCAGGACGCGCTCGATCCAGTGTACCCTGCAGGAAATCAAGCAGAATGGTTCAATCGCGACCGTCGATACGGATACGGAGGATTTCACCTGCATAAAGCGCATCTTCGATCCGAAGGCCGACGATCTCGTCTCGACCACCCGTCCGGATTCCGATCAGCCCAAGCTGCCTCCGGTCGTCGTCGATCCCGGCCGTAAATGTCTGCCCAGCCAGAATCTGATCCACGGCAAATGCATCGACAGGCCGCTCGTAGACGCGTGCCGCAGCACCGAAAAGCTCGTCAATGGCAAGTGCGCTGGCATCAGCATCCATTGCCTGCCCGGCTATCATCAGGTCAGCCTGAAATGCGTAAGGAATCCGGTGATCGCCGACAGGTGCAACCGCAATGAGCTGCGCATCGACGGAAGATGCGTGCGCAAGCCGCCGGTCGTTATCGACTGCAAGCGCGGCTATCATTTGGTCGGCAAGGCATGCGTGAAGAACCCGGTGATCGTCACCGCCTGCCGTGCAACCGAAAAACTGGTGCGTGGACATTGTGTGCCCAAGCCGCCGCTGAAGAAGCCCGATCTGCAGAAGGTGAAACCAGGCAACGGCAAGCTCTTCCTGCCACGGACGGCCAGGCCGCGGCTTCATCCGAACTGAATCCAAGGCCTTGCCCTGGAAAGTCCTTGCACTGGAGGAAAGGTCTGCACAGGAGAGAAGTGGCTCGCACCGCTTCTCCCCCTTCTGCGCGGATGCGGTATTGACGCCGGATTCCTGTCGACAAGCGGCGCCGAGATGATTACGCCGATGGGGCTCAACAACGGGAAGCGGACATGGCTCAAAAAACCCTGATCGCGCCATCGGTGCTGGCTTCCGATTTCTCGAAGCTCGGCGACGAGGTCGAGGCGGTGGCGGCCGCCGGCGCCGACTGGATCCATCTCGACGTCATGGACGGGCATTTCGTCCCCAACATCACCTTCGGGCCGCCGGTGATCAAGGCGATCCGCAACCGCACCAAGGCCTTCTTCGACTGCCATCTGATGATCGCCCCCGCCGACCCCTATCTGACCGCCTTCGCCGAGGCCGGGTGCGACGGCATCACGGTGCACGCCGAAGCCGGGCCGCATCTCGACCGCTCGCTGCAGACGATCAAAAACCTTGGCAAGAAGGCCGGTGTGTCGCTCAACCCGGCGACACCGGAGACGATGATCGAATACGTGCTCGACCGGCTCGATCTTATCCTGATCATGACGGTCAATCCGGGCTTCGGCGGCCAGGCCTTCATTCCGGCGATCGTCGACAAGGTGAAGCGGGTGAAGGCGCTTATCGGTGACAGGCCGATCCGGATCGAGATCGACGGCGGCATTTCGCCGGAAACTGCGCCCCTGGTCACCGCCGCCGGTGCCAGCGTGCTGGTCGCCGGTGCGGCCATCTTCAAGGGCGGCAGCGTCGAGGCCTACCGGGCAAATATCGAGGCAATCAGGGCGGCGGCGGACAAGGCGGCCGGCTGACCGCCGCCGTTCGGCCGGAGACAGCCGCTCGGGGGGACTTATGAGCAACCATCTGTTCGATGCTTTCCGTGCCCGGATGCCCACGCCCGGACGCCTTTTGATGGAGGCAGAGGACGGGCGCTCGATCAGCTATGGCGAAATGCTGGCGCGCTCCGCTCAACTGGCACATGTGGTGTCGCAGCTGGGCGTCGAAGCCGGCGACCGCGTCGCCGTTCAGGTCGAGAAGAGCCCGGAGGCCATTTTCCTCTATCTCGCCTGTCTGCGTGCCGGCGCGATCTTCCTGCCGCTCAACACCGCCTATACGCTGACCGAGCTCGACTATTTCTTCAGGGATGCCGAGCCGCGACTGATCGTCTGCGACCCGGCGCGAGTGACCGAGATCGGCGCTTTGGCGCAGGCCTCGGGCGCTGCGGTCGCGACACTCGGCAGCAACGGCGAGGGTTCGTTGACCGATCGCGCCTCTGAGGCGGCCGTGGACTTCCACGACGTGGCGCGCGGACCGGACGACCTTGCTGCGATCCTCTACACCTCCGGCACCACCGGCCGTTCGAAAGGCGCCATGCTCAGCCACGAAAACCTCGCCTCGAATGCGCGGGTGCTGGTCGACCTCTGGCGCTTCACTGCCGCAGACGTGCTGATTCACGCGCTGCCGGTTTTCCACACGCATGGCCTTTTCGTCGCCACCAATGTCGTCCTGATGGCCGGCGCCTCGATGCTGTTCGAAACCAAATTCGACCCGGCCCGCATCGTCTCGCTGCTGCCGCGCGCCACCGTGCTGATGGGCGTGCCGACATTCTACGTCCGCCTGCTGCAGCAGGACGGTTTGAACCGGCAAGCGGCGAAAAACATCCGCCTGTTCATTTCCGGCTCGGCGCCGCTTTTGGCCGAGACGCACAGAGCCTGGCGAGAGCGCACCGGCCACGCTATCCTCGAGCGCTACGGCATGACCGAGACCAACATGAACACGTCGAATCCATACGAGGAAGAGCGGCGAGCCGGCACGGTTGGCTTCCCCTTGCCCGGCGTCTCCCTGCGCATCGCCGATCCCGATGGCGGCGAAACACTTGCCCGGGGCGAGGTCGGCATGATCGAGGTCAAGGGCCCGAACGTCTTTTGCGGCTACTGGCGCATGCCGGAAAAGACAAGGGCCGAATTCCATGACGATGGTTTCTTCATAACCGGCGATCTCGGGCTGATCGATGCCGACGGCTATGTCCACATCGTTGGCCGCGGCAAGGACCTGATCATTTCCGGCGGCTACAATATCTATCCAAAGGAAGTCGAGAGCGAGATCGACGCGCTGCCTGGCGTCGCCGAAAGCGCTGTCATCGGCGTTGCCCATCCGGATTTCGGCGAAGGCGTCACCGCTGTCGTGGTGAGGGCGCCGGGCTCGACCATCAGCGCCGCAGGGATCGTCGAGGCCATCGCCGGGCGCCTCGCCAGGTATAAGCATCCGAAACGGGTGATCTTCGTCGACGAACTGCCGCGCAACACGATGGGCAAGGTGCAGAAGAACCTGCTGCGCGAAGCCTACAAGGACCTCTATACGTCCAAAGCCGGCTAACCCTAACGAGCAGGGCTGCCTGCAAAAACCTTGGCACCATCGATCCAGACGCTTTTAATGTCCAGATCGTCCGACAGCGAAACGATGTTGGCCGCGGTACCGTTGGCGAAGCGCCCGAACCGGTGCGACTGGCCGACCGCCTGCGCCGGATAGAGGGAGGCCATGCGCAAGGCTTCGTCGAGGTCGAGGCCGACGACGCGGTGCATGAAGCGCACCGCGGAAATCATGTCGAGATCCGCGCCCGCCAGCGTGCCGTCGGCAAGTGTCAGCCTGCCATCCTTGCGGTGGATGGTGCGGCCGTTCAGCGTGAACGAGGTCATGTCGGTGCCGATCGTCGCCATGGCATCGGTAACGAGCAGGATCTTGCCCGGCCCCTGCTTGGCGCGCAAGGCGATGGCCATGGTGGCCGGATCGACATGGATACCGTCGGCGATGATCCCGGCATAGAATGTGCCGGTATCGATTGCGGCGCCCGCTAGCCCTGGCTCGCGATTGCCGATCTGGCTCATCGCATTGAACAGATGGGTGACCACCGTTGCGCCGGCCTCGGCAAAGGCGCGAGCCGTGGCATAGCCGGTATCGGAATGGCCGATGCTGACGACAATGCCGGCCTTGCTAAGCGCCGACACCTGGCTGGGCTCGACGGATTCGGGCGCCACCGTCGTCAGCAGCACGGGCAGGTTTTTCCGTGCGGCGATCAGCATCGTCTGGTCGGAGTCTAGCATCGGCCGGATCAAAGCCGGGTCATGTGCGCCCTTGCGGGCGATCGACAGATGCGGCCCTTCGAGGTGCAGGCCCAGGAACCCCGGCACCTTCCTCCGTGCCGCCTCGGCTCCGGCCGCAACCGCCGCGGCGGTGATCTCGGACGTGTCGGTGATCAGCGTCGGCAACAGCGCCGCCGTGCCGAAGGGTGCGTGCGCCCGGCAGATGGTCTCGATCGAGGCGACATCGGGATGGTCGTTGAGCATGACGCCGCCGCCGCCATTGACCTGCAGATCGACGAAGCCAGGCGCCAGCATGCCGCCGCCGGTCTCGATACGCGCAACATTGGATGGAATGGCGCCGGCGGCAACAATGGCCTCGACGAGGCCGTCGCGCACGACAAGCGCCGCATTGTCGTGCCAGTCGTCGCCATCGAAAATCCGGGCGCCAGTCAGGGCAAAACGGTCGCTCATAGGGTTTCCGTTACCTTGCGCAGATTGGGCGGCGTGTCGGGGTCGAGGCCGCGATGGCGGGCAAAAGCCTCGACGAAACCATAGAACGACACGATCAGCGTCAGCGGGTCGGTCAGCGGATGACCGGTTGCGACATGCGGCAGGCGCTGAGCGCTCTTTGCCTTGTTCGACGTCACAAAGACGGCAGCGCCCTTGCCGGCCAGGCTGTCGGCGGCATCGGCCACCGATGGCTCGGACGCATCGCGAGCAGCCAGAGCCAGCACCGGGAAACCGGGACCGACCAGCGCCAGCGGGCCGTGCATGACCTCGGCGGCACTATAGGCTTCCGCATGCATGGCGCAGGTTTCCTTGAATTTCAGCGCCGCCTCGTTGGCGATCGCCGCCGACGGACCACGGCCGAGAATGAACAGCGATTTCGGCGTCTCGAGTGCCCCAGCCAGCGCCATCCAGTCGCAGGCGATCGCCTTGCGAAAATGCTCCGGCAAGCGCGCGAGCGCCACCAGGAGTTTGTCGTCGCCGGTGCAATGCGCCATCAAGGCGAGTCCTGCGACGGCTGAATTGACGAAGGTCTTCGTCGCCGCGACGCTGCGCTCCGGTCCGGCCAGGATGTCGATCGCGTAGTCCGAAGCCCGCGCCAGCGGCGAATCGGCGGTGTTGGTGATGGCGACGGTCAGCGAACCGCCGGTCCTCGCCGCTTGCGCCATTGCAACGATGTCCGGGCTCTTGCCGGACTGCGAGATCGCCAGGCAGGCCGAGCCGCCCAGCTTCAGCTTGGCGCCATAGATCGAGGCGATGGACGGGCCGACCGATGCAACCGCCAGCCCGGCGGTCAACTCCACGGCATATTTCATGAAGGTTGCGGCATGGTCGGACGAGCCGCGCGCCACGGTGACGACGAAATTCGGATCGCGCTCGCGAATGCCGCGTCCAGCTTCCGTCAGCACCGCGGCCGAGCCATCGAGCAGGCGGGCGGTGGCCTCCGGGATCTCCTCGATCTCGCGCCGCATATGGGTCATTGTTGCGGTCATGGCCGGCCCTCTTCGCCCGGCCCGCTCAGCCGGAGTTCGGCGACAAAATCATAGGCGTCGCCCCTGTAGATGGAGCGGGTAAACTCGATCACCTTGCCGCTCGCCAGATAGGAGATACGCTCGATGTGCAGGCCGGCAATGCCCGGCGGTACTTCCAGCAGATGTGCGTCGCCATCGCCGAGATTGGTGGCGGAAATGCGCTGCACCGCCCGCACCGGCCTGTTGCCAGTTTTTTCCAACGCGGCGTAGAGCGACGAACCAATCGCCGCCGGATCGGGCAGCACGCTTGTCGATAGCGAGGCGCGCTCGATCGCCAGCGGCGTGTCGTTGGCGATACGAAGGCGCGCCACGCGCGCAACCAATTCGTTCGATGCCAGGCCGAGCACCATCATCTCGTCGGGCGACGGCGGATAGAGGCCGCGGTCGAGCCAAGCCGAACGCACCGCCATGCCGCGCCGCGCCATGTCTTCGGTAAACGAGGTCAGCATCGACAGCGACTGCTCGACGCGCTCCATACGTGGCGCAACGAAGGTACCGGAACCATGGCGCTGGACGAGGATGCCGCCCTTGACCAGGTCCTGCACCGCCTTGCGCACGGTGACGCGCGAAATGTCGGCCTTGCTAGCGATGTCGCGCTCGGAAGGCAGCGCATCGCCAGGTCCGATCAGCCCGCGTTTGACCGCATCCTCGATGCTCTTCCTGAGCTGCAGATAGAGCGGCGCGCCACTCTGCGACGATTGTTTCAGCGCCGCGAATATCTGGTCGGCGGCCTCACTCATCGAGCTGCCTCCGCCGTGTTTGCGAAAATCCGAACCGCCATCTGAACCGCGCCGCCCAGCGCGTCGTCGAGCGGCGGTTTCAGCAGCGCCCGGTAGCGGGCCGACAGGCGCGGCGCATAAAGCGGCGCCAGCCCGCCGAGCAGGCAGAGCGGATCGTCGCCGCCGAGGTCGAGCACGCCAAGCGCTGCCTCGACATCGGCGACCGCCTTGTCGAGGATCCAGATAGCGACGGCGTCGCCTTTTTCGGCATGTTCGAACACCTTGGGCGCGAAGCCGCCGAAATCGCCGGGCTTGGCATTGGTGGTGAATTCGACCACATCCTCGGGATTGTTGCGGAAAATGGCGAGCATGGTCTGCGTCAGCGGCGATCCCTGGCGGATGCCGTCATAGGCGAGCAGCGTCTGCTCGAGCAGGTCGCGGCCGATGCGGGCGCCGCTGCCCTGGTCGCCGACCTGAAAACCCCAGCCACCGATGGCGCGCGACTTGCCTCGTCTGCGCGCCATATAAGCGGTGCCGGTGCCGAGTATGGCCATGGCGCCGTCGCCTGAGCCAACCGCGCCTTCCAGCGCGATCTCGGCATCGGTCTCGACGCGGCTGATGCGGAACGGCAGGATCGCTTCGAGCTGCTGCCTGTAGGTGCCGACATTGGCGCCGGCAAGACCGAGAACGGCCGGAGTTTGCGGGATCAGTGCGGGATCCCTGCCCGCGGCGACAAAGGCCTGCTGCGCTGCGTCGACGATGTTCGTCCTGGCGCCGGTGAGATCGGTTCGGATGTTGGCGGCACCGCTTTTGGCGCGGCCGAGGACGCTGCCGTCGGCCGTTGCAAGGGCCGCCCTGCAGCTGGTGCCGCCGCCATCGATGCCGAGCACGAATTTCACGCGATTTCTCCTCCGGGCGGATAATACCAATAAAATACCAATAGCCAAGGATTAATTTCCGTTTTCAAAAAAGTTAAGGCGTAGTTTGTTTGAAAATCAGCCAATTTCGTTCGCAAGCCTGCACCGCCGCAAGATTTCATTAATGCGTGTGGACAAGTGGTATTTTTTTGGTATGGTTTTCTCAATTGGAGGAAAGCGGATGGCCGAAACGCGCACCGAAGCGCTTCACCAGAATGCCGAGGGACTGGATATCCAGGCCCCGGAAGCCGTCCTTTCCTCTTTGGTCAACGCACAGATCGAGGCCGCCAAGGCCGTGCACGGCGCCATTCCTGCCATTGCCGCGGCAGCCGAAATCATCGCAAGCAGACTGAAAAGCGGCGGCAAGCTCGCCTATGCGGCTGCCGGCAGTTCGGGCCTGATGGCACTGGCCGATGCGCTTGAGCTGCCGGGCACTTTCGGCATCCAACGCGACCGCATCGCCATCCTGATCGCCGGCGGCGACGAGGCCTTCAAGACACTGGCCGGCGGGCCGGAGGACGACACCGAGGAAGCTTCGGCAGCAGTTGCCGCCGCCCGCATCGGCAAGGGCGACTGCCTGATCGCCGTCTCGGCCAGCGGCTCGACACCTTATGCAGTCAGGGCGATCGAGGACGCCAGGCGCCGCGGTGCGGCGACCATTGCCATCGCCAACAACAGGGATGCGCCGCTGTTGCGGCTGGCCGACATCGCCATCCTGCTCGAAACGCCGCCGGAGCTGATTGCCGGCTCGACGCGCATGGGCGCAGGCACCGCCCAGAAGATCGCGCTCAACATGCTGTCGACGCTCGCCGCCATCCATCTCGGCCATGTCCATGACGGCTACATGGTCAACCTCATGGCCGACAACATCAAGCTGCGCGACCGCGCCGCACGCATCGTCGCCGCCGTCAGCGGGCGCGGCAAGGACGAGGCGGCGCGCCTGCTCGAAAGGAGCGGCGGCGGCGTCAAGACCGCTATTCTGCTCGCCGCCGGCGCCGACAGCGCCGATATAGCCGAGAAGATATTGGAAGGGACCGGCCACAAGCTGCGGCTGGCCCTTTCCGCGATCGAGGGGAGCAAGGGGCGCAATGCCTCTGTTCTCATCAAAACCGAACCTGAAAAAGGTCAACAGGGAGACTGAGCATGACAACGAAGCTACTGACGGCACTTCTTCTCGGCACCAGCATTCTCGGCTCCGCCGGGGTGGCTTATGCCGACGACGTAACGCTCAACATCGAAAGCTGGCGCGGCGACGACCTTGCCATCTGGAAGGACAAGCTGATCCCGGCCTTCGAAGCCAAGAACCCGGGCATCAAGGTGGTGTTCGCGCCGTCGGCGCCGACCGAATATGACGCCGCCCTCGGCGCCAAGCTGGCCGCCGGCTCGGCCGGCGACCTGATCACCTGCCGCCCGTTCGACAAGTCGCTGGAACTCTTCAAGAAGGGCAACCTCGCCGACATCTCGACCCTGCCCGGCATGGAGAACTTCTCCGACGTCGCCAAGGCCGCCTGGCAGACCGACGACGGCAAGTCGAGCTTCTGCGTGCCGATGGCCTCCGTCATCCATGGCTTCATCTACAACAAGGACGCCTTCGACAAGCTCGGCATCAAGGTGCCGGAGACGCGCGACGAATTCTTCGCCGCGCTCGACAAGATCAAGGCCGACGGCACCTACATCCCGATGGCGATGGGCACCAAGGACCTCTGGGAAGCGGCGACCATGGGCTACCAGAACATCGGCCCGAACTACTGGAAGGGCGAGGAAGGCCGCCTGGCGCTGATCAAGGGCGAGCAGAAGCTCACCGATCCGCAGTGGGTCGAGCCCTACAAGGAACTGGCCAAGTGGAAGGACTATCTCGGCGACGGATTCGAGGCGCAGACCTATCCGGACAGCCAGAACCTGTTCACGCTCGGCCGCGCCGCCATCTACCCGGCCGGCTCGTGGGAGATCGGCCTGTTCAACACGCAGGCGCAGTTCAAGATGGGCGCCTTCCCGCCGCCGGTGCAGAAGGCCGGCGACACCTGCTACATCTCCGACCACACCGACATCGGCATGGGCCTCAATGCGGCCTCGAAGAACGCGGATGCGGCCAAGACCTTCCTGTCCTGGGTGGCCTCGCCTGATTTTGCCACCATCTACGCCAACGCGCTGCCGGGCTTCTTCAGCCTGAACAACACCCCGGTGAAGATGGAAGACCCGCTGGCCCAGGAATTCGTCTCCTGGCGCGGCAAGTGCAAGTCGACGATCCGCTCGACCTACCAGATCCTGTCGCGCGGCACGCCGAACCTTGAAAACGAGACGTGGGTTGAATCGGCCAACGTCATCAACGGCACCGACACGCCGGAAGCTGCCGCCAAGAAGCTGCAGGACGGCCTCGACAGCTGGTACAAGCCGGCGAAGTAAGAGCGCGGCGAAGCGTTGTCTCCCCCCTCGAGGGGGAGATGTCGCCGAAGGCGACAGAGGGGGTCGGTCGAGGCAGGCTGCGGCTTGATCGCTGCTGGAAAGCACGGTCGAACGACGATGGCGCGCTGCCTCTGCCGACCCCACCCGCCTCGCTTTGCGAGGCACCCTCCCCTCGAGGGGGAGGGAGGCGCCGCGCCCTTTGACGGCAATAGCAAGACCTGATCCGGCGGGGACCGAACGCATGGCCGCAGCACCGAAAAGACCGTTCCGTTGGCATATCGGCGTTTTCCTGGCGCCGGCAGTGCTGGTCTATACGGCGATCATGATCCTGCCGCTGGCCGGCACGCTGCAGCTGTCGCTGTTCCGCAACATCAATCAGTCGCAGGTCTTCGTCGGACTGGAAAATTTCCGCATGCTGTTCGGTGATCCCAACTGGTCGGTCAATTTCTGGAACGCGCTCAGGAACAATGTCTGGTTCTTCATCATCCACATGCTGGTGCAGAACCCGATCGGCGTCCTTTTGGCCGCACTTCTGTCCAGCCCTAGGCTGCGGTTTTCCGCCTTCTACCGCACGGCGATCTTCGTGCCGACGATCCTGTCCTTCGTCATTGTCGGCTTCGCCTGGAAGCTGATTCTGTCGCCGCTATGGGGCGTGGCGCCGCATATGATGGACCTGGTCGGCCTGAAAAGCCTGTTCACGCCCTGGCTCGGCAAGGCGCAATATGCGCTGACCGCGCTCAGCCTGATCTCGGTCTGGCAGTTCGTCGGCATCCCGATGATGCTGATCTATGCGGCACTGCTGTCCATTCCCGAAGAGGTGATCGAAGCAGCCGAATGCGACGGCATCACCGGGATGGCGCAGTTCTGGAAGATCAAGCTGCCGCTCATCCTGCCGTCGATCGGCATCATCTCGATCCTGACCTTCGTCGGCAATTTCAACGCTTTCGACCTGATCTACACCGCGCAAGGGGCGCTGGCCGGGCCGAACTATTCAACCGATATTCTCGGCACCTTCCTCTACCGCGCCTTCTTCGGTTTCCAGCTGCAGGTCGGCGATCCCAACATGGGCGCGGCGATCGCCACGATGATGTTCCTGATCATCCTGGGCGGCGTCTGCGTCTACCTGTTCCTCGTGCAGACGCGCCTGCGTCGCTACCAGTTCTGAGGCGCCACATGAGCACGGCAACCCGCTCGCTGCCCCGCACCATCGGCGCGCATGCGATCCTTCTGACCTACACCGCAATCGCGCTGTTTCCGGTCATCCTCGTGATCATGAATTCGTTCAAATCACGCGCAGGGATTTTCGGCGCGCCGCTGACGCCGCCGACGCCAGGTACCTTCGACCTGATCGGCTACACGACGGTGATCGGCCAGGGCGATTTCATCCACTATTTCCAGAACAGCCTTGTCGTCACCGTCGCCTCGCTGTTCTTCGTGCTTTTGTTCGGCGCCATGGCGGCTTTCTCGCTGTCGGAATACCGCTTCCGCGGCAATTCGCTGATGGGGCTCTATCTGGCGCTCGGCATCATGATCCCGATCCGCCTTGCCACCGTCGCCATCCTGCAATTGATGGTGGCGAGCGGGCTGGTCAACACGCTGACGGCGCTGATCCTGGTCTACACGGCGCAGGGCCTGCCGCTTGCCGTCTTCATCCTGTCGGAATTCATGAAGCAGGTCTCGGACGATCTGAAGAATGCGGGCAGGATCGACGGCCTGTCCGAATACACCATCTTTTTCCGGCTGGTGCTGCCGCTGGTGCGCCCATCGATGGCGACGGTCGCGGTCTTCACCATGATCCCGATCTGGAACGATCTGTGGTTCCCGCTGATCCTGGCGCCGTCGGAGGAGACCAAGACAGTGACGCTCGGCGCGCAATTGTTCCTCGGCCAGTTCGTCACCAACTGGAACGCCATCCTGGCGGCACTGTCGCTGGCGATCATGCCGGTGCTGATCCTCTACGTCATCTTCTCGCGGCAGCTGATCCGCGGCATCACTTCGGGAGCGGTCAAGTGAATTCGCAACAACCTCTTCGCGTCGTCGTCGCCGGCCTCGGCAATATGGGGCGCAGCCATGCGCTGGCCTATCACACCAATCCGGGATTCCAGATCGCCGCGCTGGTCAACCGCTCCGATGTGCCGCTGCCGGAAGGGCTTTCGACCTACGCCATCCGGCGTTCCTTCGACGAGGCGCTGCGCGATGAAAAGCCCGACGTCGCCTGCATCGCCACCTATTCCGACAGCCATGCCGATTATGCGGTCAGGGCATTCGAGGCCGGCTGCCACGTCTTCCTCGAAAAGCCGCTGGCAACCACGGTCGCGGATGCAGAGCGGGTCGTCGCGGCGGCCAAGGCCAACGGCAAGAAACTGGTGATCGGCTATATCCTGCGCCACCACCCGTCCTGGATCAGGCTGATCGCCGAGGCGCGCAAGCTCGGCGGCCCTTACGTGTTCCGCATGAACCTCAACCAGCAATCCTCCGGCCACACCTGGGAGACGCACAAGCAGCTGATGCAGACGACGTCGCCGATCGTCGACTGCGGCGTGCATTATCTCGACGTGATGCTGCAGATCACCGACGCCAGGCCGGTCGAGGTGCGTGGCATGGGGCTGCGGCTGACCGACGAGATTGCGCCCACGATGTATAATTACGGGCATCTGCAGGTGCTGTTCGACGACGGTTCGGTCGGCTGGTACGAAGCCGGCTGGGGGCCGATGATTTCGGAGACGGCTTTCTTCGTGAAAGACGTGATCTCGCCCAATGGCTGCGTGTCGATCGTCATGAAAGAGGGTGTCAGGTCCGACGACATCGACACCCACACCAAGACCTCGACCATCCGCCTGCATAGTGCGGCGACCGGCGCGGATGGCAAGTTCGCCAAGCCGGACGAAATGCTGTCGATGCAAGGCGAGCCCGGCCATCAGGACCTCTGCGACCTGGAACAGGCGTTTGTGCTGAAGGCGGTCCGCGAGGATCTGGACTTGACCCGCCACATGGACGACGCGGTGAAGTCGCTCGCCGTCTGCCTTGCCGCAGACGAGAGCGTGCGCAGCGGCCTCGCCGTGAAACTCTAGAACAGGGACGAAGCCGTGGGCTCGCTGAACATCGAGAACGTGAAAAAGGCCTTCGGGCCGGTCGAGGTGCTGAAGGGCATCAACCTCGAGGTGACCGATGGCGAGTTCGTCGTCTTCGTCGGTCCATCCGGCTGCGGAAAGTCGACACTGCTGAGGGTCATCGCCGGGCTGGAGGACTCGACCTCGGGCCGCGTGGTCATCGACGGGGCGGACGTCTCCGCCACCCCGCCGGCCAAACGCGGCATCGCCATGGTGTTCCAGACCTATGCGCTCTATCCGCATCTGACGGTGAAGAACAATATGGGCCTCGGCCTCAAGCAGGCGGGCACACCGGCGGCCGAGATCGACCGCCGCATCGGCATCGCCTCCTCGATGCTGTCGCTGGAGCCCTACCTCTCGAGGCGGCCGGCCGAGCTCTCCGGCGGCCAGCGCCAGCGCGTCGCCATCGGCCGCGCCGTGGTGCGTGAGCCCAAGCTGTTTCTGTTCGACGAGCCGCTGTCGAACCTCGACGCCGCACTGCGCGTCAACACCAGGCTGGAGATCGCGCAATTGCATCGCCGGCTGAAGGCCACGATGATCTATGTCACCCACGACCAGGTCGAGGCGATGACGCTGGCCGACAAGATCGTGGTCCTTAATGCGGGCAGGATCGAGCAGATCGGCGGACCGATGGAGCTTTACAATTCGCCGGCAAATGAATTCGTCGCCGGCTTCATCGGCTCACCGAAGATGAACTTCGTCGACGGCGCCAGGCTTGGCGAAACGGCAAAGACCATCGGCGTCCGTCCCGAACATCTGACCGTCGATCCCAAATCCGGCGCCTGGAAAGGCACGGTCGTCCATGCCGAGCACCTTGGCGCCGACACCAACCTCTATCTCGACTGCGAGAAGGCCGGCTTGATCACAGTGCGCATTTTTGGCGTCTATAACGCCGAACCTGGTGCCACGCTCTACGCGACGCCGGATCCGGCGAAGACATACCGGTTTGGAGCCGACGGGAAGGTGCTGAAATAGCTGGTGCCGACTCCCCTTCTCCCTTGTGGGAGAAGGTGGCCGAGCGAAGCTCGGTCGGATGAGGGGTGTTGGACGGATCGCTACGCTGAAGGCGTAAGCGACGGAAATCCTTCGATGTTTTCTCGTCGCGTTTCTTCCAGCACCCCTCATCCGTCTCGGCGCTGCGCGCCGATCCACCTTCTCCCACAAGGGGAGAAGGAAGAGCGCCTACAAATCCGCCTTGAACGTCTGCTTCTGGATGCCCAGCCCCTCGATACCGAGCTCGACCACGTCGCCGGGCTTCAGGAAGAGCGGCGGCTTCATGCCGAGGCCGACGCCGGGCGGCGTGCCGGTCGAGATGATGTCGCCCGGGTGCAGCGACATGAACTGGCTGAGATAGGAGACGAGATAAGCGACGCCGAAGACCATGGTCTTGGTCGACCCGTTCTGCATCGTCTTGCCGTTGACCGTCAGCCACATCGGGATGTTCTGCGGGTCCTTGACCTCGTCCTTGGTCACCAGCCACGGGCCGATCGGCCCGAACGTGTCGCAGGACTTGCCCTTGGTCCACTGGCCCTGGCGCTCGGCCTGGAAGGCGCGCTCGGAGACGTCGTGCGCGACGCAATAGCCGGCGACATAATCCAGCGCCTCGGCCTCGGTGACATACTTTCCAGTCTTGCCGATCACCACGCCGAGCTCGACCTCCCAGTCGGTCTTCACCGAGCCGCGCGGGATCAGCACGTCGTCATTCGGCCCGACAATAGCCGAGCTTGCCTTCATGAAGATGATCGGCTCCGGCGGCACGGTGGCACCGGTTTCGGCGGCGTGGTCGGAATAGTTGAGACCGATGCAGATGAATTTGCCGGTGCCGGCGACGCAGGCGCCGATCCGCGGCTTGCCGGAAACCGCCGGCAGCGTCTTCGTGTCGAGCTTCGACAATGTCTCGAGCGATGCCGGGTCAAGTGCCTTGCCGGCAATGTCGGTGACATGGGCGGAGAGGTCGCGGATCGTTCCATCGGCATCGAGCAGGCCGGGGCGTTCGCTCCCCGCCTCGCCATAGCGCAGCAGTTTCATGCAGTTTTCTCCCAGTTGCGACCAGAGGCCGTTTGCAAACTCGCTCCGCTGCGGCGAATGGCGTAGGTTTCGAGAACCGGAGCGGAGCGTACTTAAAGTACGTGAGCACCGGAAGCGCAGAAAGCCGCGTCAGGCGCCCGGCGGAGTAGGGTTTTCAAATGGCCTCTTAGATCGACCAGCCACCGTCGATATTATAAGCCTGCCCCGACGTATAGGTGGCGCCGGCGAGATAGACGGCGAGATCGGCGATTTCCTCGGGCGTGCCGAGCCGGCCCATCGGCTGGCGGGCGATGAAGGCGGCGCGAGCTGCTTCGTAGTCGCCCTGCGCATGCATGCGGTCCTGCAGCGACGGGCTTTCGACCGTGCCCGGACAGATCGCATTGCAGCGTATTCCCTTGCCGACATAGTCGGCGGCGACCGATTTGGTCAGGCCGATGACGGCTGCCTTGGTCAGCCCGTAAACGAAGCGGTTCGGCACGCCCTTGGTCGAACTGGCCAGCGACGCCATGTTGATGATCGAGCCGTCGCCGCGCTCCAGCATGCCGGGCAGCACGGCGCGGATGGTGCGGATCATCGAGCGGACATTGAGATCATAGGCAAAGTCGAGATCGCCGTCCTTCATCTCGAGGATCGAGCCGGAATGGACGAAGCCGGCGCAATTGAACAGCACGTCGACGGCGCCGATCTCGGCAAAAGCGGCGTTCACCGCCTCGTCGTTCAGCACGTCGAGCTTGCGGGTCTTGATACGGGGCGTCTTGCCGAGGTCGGCGAGCACCACCTCGTTAATGTCGGTGGCATGGACGACGGCGCCGGCCTTGGCGAACGCCAGCGCGCTCGCCCGGCCGATGCCTTGCGCCGCCGCCGTGACGACAACGATTTTGCCTGTCAGATCCGCCATGCTTTTCTCCTCGCCCGTCTGTGGTCGTTCGGCTTTTACCGGCGCAAGGCCGCGGCGCAATGTGCCAGCCGGGCACTACCATCCCGCCTGTTTCGATATTCGCCTGCCAGCCAAATGTTTTTTCTCGGTAAAGAACATTTGTTGGCCCGTCAAGCCCGGACGTCCCTCCGGGACACTCAGTCGCCGTAGGGCACCCAGACGTTCTTGACCTCGATCGCACGGCGCAGCAGGGCATCGCCGGCTGCTTCGTTCGAGGGCCAGTCGAGGCTGTGGCCGTTGCCGGTCCAGACGCGTTTGAGATTGCCGATGGACTCGGCCTCGGCCTTGGCGCAAGTCTCGGCATCAGCGAACACCCAGAGCCCGTCGACATCGTCATGCTTGGCCAATACGCCGGCAAGCTCGGCGCTACGGCCGGTGACGATATTGATGGCGCCTGCCGGAACGTCGGAATATTCGATGACCTGGTAGAGGTCGGTGGCAAGCAGCGGGTATTTTTCGGACGGCACGGCGACCACGGTGTTGCCCATGGCGAGCGCCGGCGCCACCAGCGAGATCAAGCCAAGCAAAGGCGCGTTGTCCGACGCGACGATACCGACGACCCCGACCGGTTCGTGCAGTGCCAGCGTGACGGCGCGGGCCGGCGGCTGGTGGACGCGGCCCTCGAATTTGTCGGCCAAGCCGGCATAGAGGAACAGGCGCTCGATCGACAGCTCGACCTCGTCACGCGCCGCCTTGGCGGTCGCGCCGGTGAGCTGGGTCAAACGGGCGGCAAACTCGTCGGCGCGGCCGGACAGATTTTCGCCCAGGTAGTAGAGCACTTGGCTGCGGTTGTAGGCGGTCGCTTCCGGCCAGGCCTTGCAGGCGCGCGCGGCCGCGACGGCGTCACGGATATCCTTGCGGTTGCCGAGACCGACCTCGCCGGCAAGCTTGCCCTTGGCGGTGGCGATGGCGAAGGAATAATTGCCGTCCGGCCGGACCTGCTTGCCGCCGATGAACAGCTTTGCCGTGCGGTCGATGGCGCCACCTTCCGCCTGCTCGACAGGTTGAGCCGAAGACGTTGCCGGCTTGATGAACGGGCCGAGCGGCAGTTTTGCCGAGAGATATTCGAACATGCCCTCGCACCCGCCTTCGCGGCCAAAGCCGCTCTCGCGGTAACCGCCGAAGCCGCAGGCGGCGTCGAACATATTGGTGCCGTTGACCCAGACGACGCCCGCCTTCAATTGGGGCGCGACGTGCAGAGCAAGATTGATGTTCTCGCTCCACACCGAAGCGGCCAGGCCATAGCGTGTGTTGTTGGCGAGCTCGACCGCTTCCTCGGTGTTGCGGAAGGTCATGGTGGCAAGCACCGGCCCGAACACCTCTTCCTGTGCCAAGATGTTAGCCGGCGAAACACATGTCGCCAGCGTTGGCAGATGGTAATAGCCCGAGGAGGGCAGTGCCGAGTCCGGCTGCCAGCAGATTGCGCCCTGCTTGGCGCCCTCGGCGATCAGGCCCTTGACGCGATCGAGCTGGGTCAAATCGACCAGCGGGCCGATATCGGTGTTCTTGTCGAGCGGGCTGCCGACGCGCAGCCGGCTCATCCGCGTCTTGACCTTGGCGATGAAGGCGTCGGCGATGCCTTCCTGCACCAGAAGGCGCGAGCCGGCACAGCACACCTGGCCCTGGTTGAACCAGATGCCGTCGACCAGACCCTCGACGGCGCTGTCGAGGTCGGCATCCTCGAAAACGACGAATGCCGATTTGCCGCCAAGCTCCAGCGACAGTTTCTTGCCCGAGCCGGCAGTGGCCTTGCGGATGATCTTGCCGACCTCGGACGAACCGGTGAAGGCAATCTTCTGGATCCCGGGATGATTGACGATTGCCCCACCCGCCTCCGGCCCGCCCTGGACGATGTTGACGACGCCCTTCGGCACGCCTGATCGTTCACAGATCTCGGCGAACAGGATCGCGGTGAGCGGCGTGAATTCGGCTGGCTTCAGCACCACGGTGCAGCCGGCGGCGAGCGCCGGCGCGATCTTCCAGGCCAGCATCAAGAGCGGGAAGTTCCACGGGATGATCTGGCCGACGACGCCGACCCCCTTATGGTCGGGAAAATCCCTGTCCAGCGCCTGCGCCCAGCCGGCATGATGGATGAAATGGCGGATGGCCAGCGGCACGTCGATGTCGCGGCTTTCGCGGATCGGCTTGCCATTGTCGATTGTCTCAAGCACCGCGAACAGCCGTTGGTGACGTTGCATGGCGCGGCCGATGGCATAGAGCACTTTGGCTCGGCTGTAGCCGGTGCTGGCGCTCCATTTCGGCAGCGCTTTTGTGGCGGCCGAAACCGCCGCGTCGATATCGGCGGCACCGGCATCCGACACCTTGGCCAGCAGCTTTCCCGAGGACGGATCGCTGGTGTCGAAGGTTTTGCCTCCGCTGGCTGCCTTCCAGTCGCCGCCGATAAACAGCGCTTTGCCGAAATCCCGCGCGGCAAGCCACGCATCGGCCTCGTTGCGCGCCTCCGGCGCCGGGCCGTATTCCATGGCATGATAGCGTTCGAGAATGTTCATGGCGCGCTCCGAATCACGCCATCGCGTGGCGATGATTGGCCGAGTAGTGGCCGGTCAGATGATGCTCGAGCTGGCGCTCGATGTCGGTCAAAAGGCTCGATGCTCCGAAGCGGAACAGCTCCGGCTCCAGCCACGGCCGGCCCAGTTCTTCTTTCATCAGCACCAGCCAGTCGAGCGAGGCTTTTGCCGTGGAAATGCCACCGGCCGGCTTGAAGCCGATGAGATAGCCGGTTTCCTCGAAATAGGCGCGGATGGCGCGCACCATGGCAAGGCCGACCGGCAGCGTCGCGTTGACGCTTTCCTTGCCGGTCGAGGTCTTGATGAAATCTGCACCCGCCATCATCGCCACCATCGAGGCGAGCATGACGTTGCGCAGCGTCGCGAGGTCGCCGGTGCCGAGGATCACCTTCAGATGGGCCTCGCCGCAAGCGGCGCGCATCGAGACAATCTCGTTATAGAGCTCCTGCCATTTCGCCCCGAATACCAGGCCGCGCGGGATGACGACGTCGATCTCGTCGGCGCCGTCCCTTACCGATGCTTCGATCTCCTGCAGACGTGTCGAAAGCGGTGCAAGGCCATGCGGGAAAGCCGTGGAAACGGCGGCGACATGGACGCCGCTGCCGCGCAGCGCTTCGACGGCAGTGGCGACGAAGGGCTGATAGACGCAGACCGCCGCCGGGCGGATCCTTTCACCAGTAATGCCGAGTCCCTCGGCAATGTCGCGACGGAACGGGTTGACCGCCTTGGCACAAAGCCGGCGCACGCGCTCTTCCGTGTCGTTCGAGTTCAGCGTCGTCAGGTCCATGCAGGCGACGGCGCGCAGCAGCCAGGCGGCCTGGTTATCGGCCTTGATCGAGCGTCTTTTAGTCAGGCTGGCGACGCGGCGTTCCAGCGCCGAGCGGTTGACGCCGCGCATCGATTCCATGAAGCCGAGATCGAGCCTCATGCCGGGATTGCGAGCAATGCCATGGGCTTGCGGGATTGGTGCATTGGCGGCGGCGCGCGCCGGCAGCGGCGTGACCTTCGATGTGCCGACGTCGGTTTCGCGGATTGTGCTGCTCATCTCCTGCCCCTTGTTCAGCGACTTATACTTATGCCGAAGATAGACCGCGAAGCAGCGCTTCACGAGTCCTTCAAGCGGTCATAGCGGAAAAAGACAGTCAAGGCAGCCGACTTTTGACCGCATGATCAAAATCAGGGTCGCAAACCAGTGGACGCTGAATTGCCGCGTCTCAGCCGACGAAGGCGCGCTCGACGACGAAGCTTGCCGGATGATGCAGCGAGCCTTCCTGGAAGCCGTGGCTTTCAGCCAGCTCCTTGACGTCTTTCAGCATATGCATCGAGCCGCAGATCATGATGCGGTCGGTCTCGGGATTGAGCTTGTCGATGCCGAGATCGCTGTAGAATTTGCCCGAGCCGATCAGCGCGGTGATGCGGCCCATGCGCTCGGAGATCTCGCGCGTCGTTGAATTGTAGAGCGTGACGCGGCCGCCGGTCAGTTCGCCGATCAGCGGATCGTTCTCCAGTGCGGCCACCAGCTCCTGGCCGTAGGTGAGCTCGGCATTGTCGCGGCAGGTATGGGTCAGGACCACCTGCTCGAACTTCTCATAGGTGTCGGGATCGCGCAGCAGGCTGGCGAAGGGAGCAATGCCGGTGCCGGTCGAGATCATGAACAGGCGCTTGGCCGGCGTCAGCGCGTCGACCACCAGCGTGCCGGTCGACTTCTGCCGCATGATGACGGTGTCGCCGATCTCGATCTTCTGCAGCTCCGAAGTGAGCGGGCCGTCCGGCACTTTGATCGAGAAGAATTCGAGTTCGTCGTCCCAGGCTGGGCTGGCGATCGAATAGGCGCGGAACACCGGCTTCTCGGCATTGGGCAGGCCGATCATGACGAACTCGCCGGAGCGGAAGCGCAGCGACTGCGGCCGGGTGATGCGGAACGAAAACAGCCGGTCGGTATAGTGCTTCACCGAGACGACGGTTTCGGCATAGACATTGGCCGGTATCGGGAACTGCAACGGCCGGGCGCCGGCAGTGTTGAACGCGGATGTGGTGTTCATCAAACCTAACCTTCCGGGCCAGCTCAGCGCCCGCGCCAAATCTTCACCTGCGCGCCCGAACCGGTCAGGTTCCAGCGTGCCGTTTGCACACTCCGAAGCGGTAAGCTCTTGTGTCCGGAATTTATTAGTATACAAACGATATTTGCGTCAAGACGCCGCCGTAAAACAGCTTTCCAAACTGAGGCATGTAGGCAGTTCGGGCATTTCGGGTTTCGACAATGGGACAGAATTTTTCGGCGCAAGCGCTGGATTCGACGGGCAGCGTCGTCGCCGGCATCGATGTCGGCGGCACCTTTACCGACCTGCTTCTGATCGACGGCCGTGACGGTGGCCGGGTGCACATCGCCAAGACCCCGACGACAGTCGACAACCAGGCGTTCGGTGTCGTTTCGGCGCTTGGCGCCACCGGATTTCCGGTCGACGGCATCGACCTCATCGTGCACGGCACGACGACGACCACCAACGCGGTACTGGAGCGCCGGCTGGCCAAGACCGGCATGATCACCACGCGCGGCTTTCGCGACGTCATCGAGCTTGGCCGGCGGACACGGCCGCAAGCCTATGGCATGACAGGCACGTTCGTGCCGATCATTCCGCGCAATCTGCGGCTCGAAGTGTCGGAGCGGGTCGAGGCCTCGGGCGCGGTGCGCATACCGCTCGACGAGGCCGAGATGCGGGCAGCGATTTCACAACTGATCGCAGCCGGCTGCGAATCCCTCGTCGTCCATTTCCTGCATTCCTACGCCAACCCGGCGCATGAGCGGCGCGCCGCCGAGATAGCGGCCGAGCTTTGGCCGAACGGCTACATCACGACAGGCCACGCCCTGCTTTCGGAAGCGCGCGAATTCGAGCGCGGCGTCACCGCTTCGGTCAACGCTTCGGTGCAACCGATCCTCGAACGCTATGTCGAGCGGCTGCGCAAGGAGCTGGCGTCAAAAGGCTACGCCCGCGACTTCCTGATCATGAACGGCAATGGCGGCATGATCTCGGCCCGCTTTGTCACACGTGAGTCGGCCAAGACCGTCATGTCCGGCCCCGCTTCCGGCGTCATTGCTGCCGCCTACACCGGCAAACGCGCCGGCTTCGAAAACCTGGTCACCTACGACATGGGCGGCACCTCGACCGACGTGGCACTGATCCGCAACGCCGAGCCGGCGGTGTCGAACGAGATCGAGATCGAATATGCGATGCCGATCCACGTGCCGATGGTGGCGGTGCATACGGTCGGCGCCGGCGGCGGCTCGATCGCCCACGTCGATGCGGCCGGCCTGGTCCAGATCGGCCCGGAAAGCGCCGGCGCCAATCCCGGGCCAATATGCTACGGACGCGGCGGCTTGGAGCCGACCATCACCGACGCCAATCTGGTGCTCGGCCGGCTGGCGCCGAAAAAGCTGCTTGCGGTGGAAAATCCGGTCACCGTCGAACGCGTCACCGGCATATTCGAGGACAGGATCGGCCGCGCCACCGGCCTGTCCGGCGTCGAGGCGGCGGGTGCCGTGCTGCGGCTTGGCAACGTGAAGATGGCCGGCGCCATCCGCATGGTGTCGGTGTCGCGCGGCCACGACCCGCGCGATTTCGCGCTGTTCGCCTTCGGCGGCGCCGGGCCGCTGCATGCGACGGCACTGGCGCGTGAGCTCGGCCTGCCCAAGGTGCTGGTGCCGGCGCGGCCGGGCATCACCAATGCGCTCGGCTGCGTCGTCGCCGATCTGCGCCATGATTTCGTTAATACGGTCAACCAGCCGGTGGCCCGTCTCGATGAAATCCAACTCCACGAGACATTGGAACGGCACCGAAACGAAGGCAAGGAGCTGATCGGCAAGGAGGCGGTGAAGCCGGAAATGATCCGCGTCACGCATTCCGCCGACATGCAGTTCGTCGGCCAGACGCATATCATCAACGTGCCGCTGCCGTCGTCTGCGGTGACACGCGAGGGACTGCAGCAACTGTTCGAGAAGGCCTATTTCGCCCGCTTCAAGGTCCAGTTGCCGGAAATCCGCGCCAATCTGGTCAACCTCAACACCTCGGTCACCGGCGTGCGGCCGGCAATCGATCTGTCCCGGCTGATCGACCCGGCTGGGCGCGCCAAAACGCTCGAAGAGGCGCGGCGCGAGATCCGGCCTGTCTGGTATGGCGGGCGCTGGTACGACACGCCGGTCTACAGCAGAGAGAAGTTGCCGCTCGACGCAACAATCGAAGGTCCGGCGATCCTCGAACAGATGGACGCGACGACTGTGCTGGAGCCCGGTGACCGGGCGCGATCGGATGCCGACGGCAACATCATCATCGATATCGGCGAGGCCTGAGATGGAAAAACTCGACGCCATCACCCTTTCGGTCATCCAGGCGGCGCTACAGCAAGTCTGCGACGAAATGGACCTGACATTTTCGCGCGCCGCCTTCTCGCCTGTCATCGCCGAGGCCAATGACCGTTCGGATGGCATCTATTCGGCGCTCGATGGTTCGCTGATCGCGCAAGGCAGCCAGGGCCTGCCGGTGTTCGTCGGCGTCATGCAGTATTCGACCAAAACGGTGATCGAGATGATCGCCGACGGTCGCTGCCTGCCGCCCGAGCCAGGCGATATCTACATCGTCAACGATCCCTATCTCGGCGGCACCCATTTGATGGATGTGCGCTTCGCCATGCCGGTCTATCGGGACGGCAAGATATTCTGCTGGCTGTCGAACACCGGCCACTGGCCCGACATCGGTGGTTCGGTGCCGGGCGGCTTTTCCGCCTCGGCAACAGCGGTCGAGCAGGAAGGCTTGCGACTGCCGCCGGTGAAATTATTCAAGAAGGGCGTGCTCGACCCTGAGATCTACGCCATCATCTGCTCGAACATCAGGGTTGCCGACCAGCGCATCGGCGACATCCGGGCGCAGGCGGCGGCACTGCTGATCGGTCAAGACCGACTGAACGGAATCCTGGATCGTTACGGAGATGAAACGGTCGTCGGTGCGATCGCCGAACTGCGCCGCCGCGCCGCCGAACAGATGCGCGCGAACATATCAGCCATTCCCGACGGCATTTACCGGTCGCAGGCTTTTGTTGATTCCGACGGCGTGGTCAACGAGCCGCTGACTATCGCGCTGGCGGTCGAAAAACAGGGCGACACGCTCAGCTTCGACTTCTCCGGTTCGTCAAAGCCCTGCGCTGGGCCGATGAACAGCGTGCTGGCGACGACCTTGTCCTCGGTCTATCTCGCCATGCGGCACATTTTCCCCGACGTGCCGATCAGCGCTGGCGCCTTCGAGCCGCTGATCGTCAAGCGGCCGGAAGGCACCTTCCTCGACGCCAAATATCCGCGGCCGGTATCGGGCTGCGCGGCTGAGGTTTCGCAGCGCATTGCCGAAGCGGTGTTCGCGGCGATGGTGCAGGCGCTGCCGGACAAGGTGACGGCGGCCCCCGCCGGCTCCAGCGGCAATTTCGCGCTCGGCGGCAACGATCCGGCCCGCGGCCGCGATTATGTCATGTATCAGATCTCCGGGGGCGGCTATGGCGGCAATGCCGGTCACGACGGCCTGACCAATGGCTGCTCGACCATAGGCATTTCCAAGTCGCCGCCGGTCGAAATCATGGAGCAGGCCTTCCCGGTGCTCTACCGCCACTATGCCTTGCGCGAAGGCTCGGGCGGCGCCGGCAAGCATCGCGGCGGTTTTGGCCTCGCCTATGAGGTCGAGATCCTGCGCGGCGACGCCCGCGCCTCCTTCGTCATGGATCACGGCCGGTTCGGCCCGCAAGGCGCGCTCGGCGGCAAGGACGGTGCGGTCAACACGGTGACCGTGTTCCGCGACGGCAAGGAACATGTGCCGCCGCATCTGTCCAAGGAGCAGGACATCGCGCTGAAGACAGGCGACCGCGTGTGCGTCGGCACGCCTGGCGGCGGCGGCTACGGCGATCCGTTGCAGCGCGATCCGCAATTGGTCGCTCGGGATGTCAAGCTCGGCTACTATACCGCAGAGCAAGCCAGAGACCTGTTCGGAGTCGTAGCGGATGAGCAACCCAAATCCCCTGGAGGCTGATCTCTCGTCTGAACTGGCCCACGCAGTCGAACGCGTCTATGCCGCTTTCGCGTCTTATCCATCGCCCCGCCACCTGCATGGCTCGCCGTACAAGGATTTGGAATCGATCTTTCGGGGAGTATCCAGTGGTCCGCTTCGGGAGCTCAGTGGTGAAAACCTCGGCGCCTATGCCGGATCGGCCATATGGACGGTCGGCGACGTCGATGACTACCGGCACTTTCTGCCGAGAGTGCTTGAACTTGCCATCCAAGGCGAACCTTCGATGGGGTTCGACGCCAACGTGATTGCCGCAAAGCTCGAAAGGACCTCCTGGCTCGATTGGCCGTTGGAAGAACAGCAGGCTGTCGAGGTGCTGTTTCAGGTTGCCTGGCGAAAAGCGATGACCATGCATCCCGATGAAGGGAACGCGGTTCCCTGGCTGGAGGGCATAGTGCTTGCCGGAATGGATGTAGCAGCTGCATTAGCGGCATGGCGTGATAGCCCTTACCCCGAGGCCATGTTGCACTGTGCGGACTTGATTACCGGCAACATCAAGACACTCGATAAGGGGCACGTGATCTTCAGCGAACAGGTCACCACATGGCTTCTATCCGACAGTCTCGCCTGGCACTTGTTCACCGTCGCGGTCGAGGCTCCCTTGCGCCCCGACGATCGCGAAAAGCTCGCTTGGGCGAGCGAGACCATCGAGAACAATCTGAACTTTCCCGGAAATTAAAGGCATTGATTGGGCCGCGTTTCGCCGGTCACGCTCTGTGGTCCAGCCTCGCGACCAGCCGGTCGCCGGCCCACTGGATGCCGCAGACCAGGATGATCAGCACAATGACAACGGCGATCATGACGGACGTCTCGAAGCGCTGGTAGCCGTAGCGGATGGCGAGGTCGCCGAGGCCGCCGGCGCCGATGGCGCCAGCCATGGCCGAGGCGCCGATAAGCGTCACCAGCGTCACCGTGAAGCCGGCGACGATGCCGGGCAACGCTTCCGGCACCAGCACCTCGCGAATGATCGTCCAGCGGTTGCCGCCCATGGCGCGTGCTGCCTCGATCAGCCCGTGGTCGACCTCGCGCAGCGACACTTCGGCGATCCGGGCATAGTAGGGCGTCGCCGCGATCGACAGCGGCACAATCGCTGCCCAGGTGCCGATCGAGGTGCCGACGATCAGCCGCGTCACCGGGATCAGCGCAACCAGCAGGATGATGAAAGGCACCGAGCGGAAGCCGTTGATGAGCGCTCCGAGCGCGCGGTTCACCCACAGGTTTTCGGCGATACCGCCGCGGTCGGTGGCGACCAGCGCCAGGCCGAGCGGCAGCCCGAAAACCAGCGAGATGAGGCCGGAGGCGGCCGTCATCAGGATCGTTTCCCAGATCGAACGGACGAGAAGCTCAAACAGAACCGGCGACATGGCCAAGCACCTCCACCCGCGCTTGGCGGGCTTTCAAGAACGCGATCACCTCTGCCAGGTGAGCTTCATTGCTGCCGGCGACCGCCACGAACAGTGTCCCGACAGGCTGCTGCTGGACGTGATCGATGCCGCCATGCACGAGGCGGAACGAGCCGGGAACTGCCGAGGCAAGATCGGACAAAAGCGGGCTTCGCGCGGCCTCACCGGCCACGTCGATCTTGAGGATCGCCTCCACGCCGGCGTTCTGCGTTAGCTGGCTTGCGATCTCCGCCGGCAATTGCGGCCGGATGCCGCCGAGCAGGCTTTGTGTGATCGCCGATTTCGGGTCGGCAAAGACCGACCACACCGGCCCTTGCTCGACGATCCGCCCAGCGTCGATCACCGCGACCCGGTCGGCGATCGAGCGGATCACCTCCATCTCATGCGTGATCAGCAGGATGGTCAGGCCGAGCTGCCGGTTGATGTCTCTGAGCAAGGCAAGGATGGAGCGCGTCGTCTCCGGGTCCAACGCCGAGGTCGCTTCGTCCGACAGCAGCAGCGCCGGGCGCGCCGCAAGCGCCCGGGCAATGCCGACGCGCTGCTTCTGCCCGCCCGACAGCGACGCCGGAAAGGCTTTCGCCTTCTCCGACAGGCCGACAAGCTCGAGCAGCTCGGCGGCGCGCGCCAGGCGTTCGACCCTGGGCCGGCCTTCGATCTTGAGCGGCAGCGCTACATTGTCTTCGACCGTCTTGGCGGACAGCAGGTTGAAATGCTGGAAGATCATGCCGATGCGCCGGCGCAGCGGCTGCAATTCGCGCTCGCCGAGCCGGCTGATGTCGCGGCCTTCGATGAAGACCTGTCCTGAATCCGGCCGCTCCAGGCCGTTCAAACAGCGTATCAGCGTCGACTTGCCGGCGCCGCTGCGGCCGATGATGCCGAGGATCTCGCCCTGGCGCACGCTGAGCGACACGCCGTCCAGCGCCGCTGTCGCGCCGAAGCGGCGCTTCAGCTCGATGAGGCGCACGACATCATTCGGTCCGGCGGAGCGGCCGCCGACGGGACGCATGACTTCGGTGACCGAGGCGAAATGCTGGTTCATAAAAGTTCCTGTATTGGTGTCCCGCAAACGCGATCGCGGTCCGCGTTGAAGCGCGGACCGTTTTATCATGCCGGGCTTCGGCGCCCAGTCGAGCTCGGCATCAATAGGCGCTGATGCCGGTTCCCTTGTAGACTCGGTCGAATTCGGCCTTCACCTTTTCGTTCTGGTAGGAGGCGACCAATGTCTTTACCCAGGGCTGGTTTTCATTGCCGGCCTTGACCGCGATGAAGTTGCGGTAGGGATTGTCGGCCACCGCCTCCTGGGCGATGCGGTTCTCCGGTGTGAGGCCGCTTTTAAGCGCCCAATCCGTGTTGACCACGGCCCCGTCGAGGTCTTCCACCGAGCGCCCGACAATCCCGGCGTCAAGCTCCTTGACGACTAATTTCTTCGGGTTTTCGGCAATGTCGGTCGTCGTAGCCAGAATGCCGGTGCCTTCCCTGAGCTTGATCAGACCTTCGCTCTGCAGAACGCGCAGTGCGCGGCCCTCATTGGACGGGTCGTTCGGCACGCCAATGACGGCGTCTTCGGGCAGGTCGGCAATCTTCGTGTACTTCTTGGAATAGAGGCCGATCGGCCAGACCCCGGTATAGCCGACCGGGACGATGTGATAGCCCTGCGTCTTGATCTGGTTGTCGAGATAGGGCTTGTGCTGGAAGGCGTTGGCGTCGATTTCGCCACGCTCGAGTGCTTCATTCGGCTGGGTGTAGTCGTTGAACACCACGGTCTCGATCGTCAGCCCCCTCTCCGCCGCCTGGGCGGTGACGACGCGCCACACATCCTCGTCCTCGCCGCTCATGATGCCGACCTTGACCGCCGTCTTGTCTTCGGCGAACGACGGCGCAGCAAGGCCGACAATCGCAACCGCCGACGCGAAAAGTACAGCCAGACCGGCGCGCCGGTTTATAGTTGCGGAGAGAAATGAGAGCAAAGTGTTGGTATTCCCAGACATGATCTATCCCGTCGGTTCTGAAGTCGTTGCGGCCAGGCGGAGTGCCAAGCCTTGCCGGCATCATCGGGAATGCTGACCGTCGGATCAAAGCACCGTATTTCCCGCGAAATGCGAAGCCAGGAATATTCTCTCAAAGTTTCGGGCCTGGCGAGCACAGGGCGTGCTGGGATCATGCGTTCTAACCCAATGCTGGTTCAGAAATTGTCCGGACGTCGTCTCCGCTATGAGGCCCGCCGTGCTTCGAAGCGGCGGGCCTTTCTGCGTCCGAATGCCCAACACGGGCAGCAGTGTGGGATGTCGACAATGCTGGACGCGCCGCATGTCCCTTCAAAGCGACGCGCTTGCTCACTCGATGACCTTTACAATCCTGCGCGTGCCAGGATCGACCAGGACGGTCCGATTGTCGACGACGACATAGCGGTATTTGACGTCGGGAACCTCATGAAGCTCGACGGTATCGGGCAGGGTCGAGCCGACATTGAGCTCCACGCCGGGAAGCTGCACGGACGCCAGAGGCTGCTTTTTCACATACTCGCGTACGATCGTCTCCTGCTGCGGTTCGATGACCACGTCCTGAGCGGCAGCGGCGCCAATACCCGCAAGCAGCAAGAACCCAGCCGCGGCTGCCGAAAGATGCATTCTCATGATCGTCTCCTTTCGTGGTGAGCCACCTCTGCGCTGCGCCGCGTCATGCTGTTCGCAGCGGGGTCGCTATAGGCCGGTAACGTCATCAGGTGGAGCTTGTTCCGCCACTCGGATCGCTTGCCGTTTCCCTCCATTAGTTTGGAACAAAGTTTTTTAGCCGCGGTTTTACGCGGTGAAGGGACGCGTTTTCCAAGGAGATCTCTCATGAAAGGCGTTCTGATCACCAGCATGCTAGCAATCAGCGTCAGTTGCGGGGCTGCACTTGCCCAGACGCAGCAGTCGACCGACGACCAGTCCGGCGCCAATTGTGCAGCCGGCACTGCCAATTGCCAGAACGGCGCCAAAATGGGCGAGCAGGCTCAGGGCAAGACCGGCGCTGCAACTGATCAACAGGCGCAAGGCAACAAGAAGCTGAAGACCGATGAGCAAGCCAAAGGCAAGGCCGGCGCAACGACTGACCAGCAAGCCCAGGGCAACACAAAGATGAAGACCGATCAGCACGCCCAGGGCAAGGCCGGAACCACCACCACCGAGCAGACTCAGGGCAATGCCTCGACGCAGACGCAGGACCAGAGTTCGACCGCTTCCATCAGCAATGTGACCGTTGAACAGAAAACCCAGATCACGCAGGTCATCAAGGAGACGAACGTCCAACCGGTTTCCAGCGTCGATTTCGACATCTCTGTCGGCATCGAGGTTCCGCGGAAGAAGGTCCGGCTGCATCGTCTGCCGGCGCGCATCGTCAAGATCGTTCCGGCTTACGAAGGCTATGAGTATTTCGTGCTCGCCGACGGCCGGATCGTCATCGTCGACCCGAATACCTACAAGATCGTGATTATCCTGACTTAGTTGTGGCCAGACGGTTTGATTGAACCAAAGGGTCCGTCGCGCAGGTCGCGTGGCGGGCCTTTCCGCATCTCCTCGCTCCGCGTCTGCAAATCGCAAATCAAGGTCCGTCCTCGGGGCGAGGAGTGAGCACGGTGTGATCGATGATGTCGGGCAGGCAGGGACTGGGCACGCAGCTTGTTCGGACTGACGCGGTGCTCATGGCATCGATATCCGTAACCAGCACCATTCTCGCGTAGTGCCGCGGCCACAGCGGCTCTCCAAACAGGACGAAGACGCCGCCAATCATCAAGGCCAGCAACATGAGTGCCGTAACATTTGCAAATATCTCGCCGTAGCGCATGAAGGCAGCCTGTCCCGTTCGGAAAGCGATTTCAGCCTGTGACAGCGGCGACCAGGACGGCGCCGAAAGCCGGCGCTACTATCCTTGAGGCCGCGCGAATGCCGCCTTCCATTGGATCCTCCCCGAACAAGCCGGATAAATAACGGCACTCTCGGTGCTTTGTTCCCGGCCGTGTGGCCGGACGATAGCTGCGTCACACAGGCCGTGTGTGGGGCGGCCTTTCGTTTGCAAAAGGCACTCTTCGCTCTCATTGATGCGCGGCAGCGAGGTCCTTGAGATGACGTTCGTGCATTTGCAGCACCGGCAGCGTCTTCTTGGCAAACTCCTTCATCGCCGGATCGTCGCCGGAATTCGCGTAAGCGGAAAACAGCGCCACCGCTTCCTTATGCGCCTGGGTCTGCATGTCGATATATTTCGATTGGAAGCTGTCCCCGCTGGCCTCCTTGAGTTGGTCGAGCAGCGCCTGGTGCTTGGTGTCCAGCGACGGGCCGGCTGGCGCGGTGGCCGAAGTCGTCTGACCCTTGCTGAGCGCCGCCTTGAAGTCCTCGCCGGCCTTGGTGTGGTCCGTGACCATTTGCGCCGCGAATGCCTTCACGTCGTCGGCAGTCGCCTGCGTCTGCGCAAGTCGGCTCGATTCGATTTCGAATGTATTGGCGATGGGCACGGTCTTGACGAACGTCGCGGTGTCAACCTTGCTCATGGTGTCGGTCGTTAGAGGCGTCAGCGTCGCCGATTGGGCAAAAGCAGCCAAAGGTGCGCCAGCCATCATCGCTGCCGCAGTGATGGATAGAAGGGTTTTCATGGGGGTTCTCCGAGGCTGATGTCATCCCTCCGATGGCTCAACGCGCAAGCTGCGGCGAGGTTGCCTGGTCGTGGGGGGGGCCCCCCCCCCCCCCCCCCCCCCACGATTGGGGTAAGAAAAAAAAAAAACCCCCCCGCCGCCACCAAAAGGCAACGCCAACCCACCCCACCACCCAGTGG